>JALZKI010000043.1 GCA_030859325.1 Actinomycetota bacterium | reverse complement strand
CGACCACCCGGTCGGCGTCGACGGTGCGGGCCCTCAGTGCGTCGGTGTGGTGGGAGCGGGCGGCCTTGCCGCGTCCCAAGGGATCGGTGCCGGTCAGCTGCCGGTACGCAGGCCACATCTCGATCCACGTACGTACGCCCATGTGCGCTCCTCGAGCCTCGGGAGGTCGTCTGTACCCCGTTGACCTAGTCTCACCCACGGAGGCGTTCCTCGTCTGGTGACGGGCGCGGTCTTCAAAACCGACGTGGCCGAGCACCTCGGTCAGGCGGGTTCGATTCCCGTCCGCCTCCGCCATCGGCTTCCTCGGAAAGGGGCGTGCCTTGGAAGACCCTCGTCGGTCGACCCCGCGCACCGACGACGTGCTCGCCGACGTCCGGCTCCGCGACGCCTCCGGTCGACTTGGCGGCTCCATCGTGAAGGCGGCCGTCATCGAAGCACTCGCGCGATGCCGTGCCGGTGAGATCGGTGCCGGCGAGGTGCCGACACTCGCACTGTCCCTGCTCCCGGCGACCGCATCGTCGCTGCGCAAGGTGCTCAATGCCACCGGCGTGCTCGTGCACACCAATCTCGGTCGCGCGCCGCTCTCGCCTGCTGCGCTCGAGGCTGTCGCCGCCGCCGGCGCTGCGACCAACGTCGAGCTGGACCTGTCCACGGGCCGTCGCGACAGGCGTGGGCGTTCGGCGTTGAACGCGCTGGCGGCCGCCGTACCCGCGGCCGGCGGTGTGCACGTGGTCAACAACGGTGCAGCCGCTGTCGCGCTCGTGGCCTGCGCGCTGGGTCGGAACCGGAACATCGTCGTGGCCCGCGGTGAGATGGTGGAGATCGGGGACGGGTTCCGCATTCCCGACCTCCTCGAGTCCGTGGGAGCTCGGCTGCGCGAGGTGGGTACGACCAACCGCGTGCACCGCCGTGACTATGCCGAGGCCGTGGACTCCGAGACCGCCTTCATCCTCAAGGTGCATCCGTCGAACTTCGTGGTCCTTGGGTTCACCTCCACTGTGCCGGTCTCCGAGCTGTCCACACTGCCGGTCCCGGTGGTGGCGGACATCGGCTCCGGCCTCCTGGCGCCACATCCGCGACTGCGGCAGGAACCCAGTGCCTCGGCGCTGCTGCAAGCAGGTGCGTCGTTGGTCACCGCCTCCGGAGACAAGCTGCTGGGCGGACCGCAATGCGGTCTCCTTGTCGGGAACGCCGAGCTGGTCGACACCCTGCGACGGCACCCGTTCGCTCGCGCCCTGCGAGTCGACAAGCTGACCCTGGCCGCACTCGAGGCCACGCTGACCGGGCCGACTCCTCCAGTGGTCGCTGCGCTGTCGGCGTCTGCCGCGGACCTGCTCGCCAGGGCAAGGCAGATCAGCGCGCAGCTGCCCGAGGTGGCAGAGCCGGTCGCGTCGACCGCAGTCGTGGGAGGCGGCGGTGCCCCCGGGGTAGAGCTTCCAAGCGCTGCGGTGTCCCTGCCGGCCGCTCTGGCACAGGCGCTGCGGGTCGGTGACCCTCCCGTGCTCGGGCACGTGGTGGGAGGCCGTCTCCTGCTCGACCTTCTGGCGGTGGAGGCCGCCGACGACGCCGTCGTGGCTTCGGCGGTACGACGAGCGGTCGAGGCGGCGCCCGGGACCGGCCCTAGCTCCGGCCCCGGCCGAGCCGGCCCACCGGCCAGGCCCGGGCGAGGCTGAGCGTGCACGTTGTCGCCACCGCGGGTCATGTCGACCACGGCAAGTCCACCCTGGTCAACGCGCTCACCGGGTCGGACCCCGACCGGCTGGAGGAGGAGCACAGGCGGGGTCTTTCCATCGAGCTCGGCTACTGCTGGACCGAGCTGCCGCCGGTAGGGCAGGTCGCCTTCGTCGACGTTCCCGGTCACGAGCGGTTCGTCTCCACGATGCTCTCCGGTGTGGGACCCGTGCCTGCGGTTCTGTTCGTGGTGGCTGCCGACGACCCCTGGATGCCCCAGGCCGCCGAGCACCTCCACGCGCTGGATGCTCTCGGCGTCTCACGCGGCGTGCTGGTGGTCACCCGCTCCGATCTCTGCGACCCGAGGCGGTCACTGGCGCAGGCCCGGAATCAGCTCGCCCGCACAGCCTTGCGTTCGGCACCCGCGGTCACAGTCAGCGCCCGGACCGGGAAGGGTCTCGACGAGCTGTGCGGGCTGCTCGTGGACATGGTCACTGCGCTGCCGACCCCGGACCCGGACGCGGACGTCCGGTTGTGGGTGGACCGGTGCTTCCACGTCCATGGGGCCGGCACGGTGGTGACCGGGACCCTTCCGGCCGGCAGGATCTCGGTCGGGGACCAGCTTGCCGTCTCTCCGAGAACAGCCGACGGGTCGGACGAGCGCCTGGTGCGGGTGCGGGGACTGCAGTCACTCGGTGAGTCGGTCGCGTCGACCACCGGCGTGGCCCGGGTTGCCCTGAACCTCAGCGGTGCTCCGGTCGAGGAGATCGACCGGGGCAGCGTCCTCGTCACCCCCGACGCGTGGCATTCCGCCGAGGTCGTGGACGTCCGGGTGGTGAACGTGGTGGGAAGTTCGGCCCAGCTCGGCACAGCATCGGCCGCGGCTCGGCACAGAATCCGGCGCGACTCGACGATGGGGGTGCCAGCGCGGCCGATGCTGCACGTCGGCGCGACCTCGGCCGCGACCCACTGCCGCCCGCTCGCCGACGACCTCGTCCGGCTGCGCCTGGAGCGCGCCCTGCCGTTACGGATCGGGGACCGGGCGTTGTTGCGTGACCCGGGTAGCCGCCAGGTCTGGGGCGTCACGGTGCTCGACCCCGCTCCCATGCCGCTGCGTCGGCGAGGTGACGCCCGCGCGCGCGCAACCGAGCTCGAGCTGCACCCGGGCGTTCCCGATCTCGCCGCTGAGGTGGACCGTCGGGCGATGGTACGGCTCAGCCTCCTGCGGCGGGTCGGTGTCGACACGGGGCCGGTCGGGGAACCGAGCTCGCAGGCACTGCGAAGACCGGGCGGCGGCGGGCCGGTGACGGGTGTGGGCGCGGGAGACTGGGTGGTCAGCGACCGGCGGGCCGATGTGCTCCGGGAGCGGTTGACACGCCTGGTGCGGGGGCACGACCTGCGCAACCCGCTGGAGACCGGTGTCCCGATCGCAGTGGCTGCCCAGGCGCTCGAGCTGCCGACTCCGCAGCTGGTCCAGGCACTGGTCCAGGCGCCTCTGCGGGTGGCCGCGGGCCGGGTGCTCATCGAGAGGAGCGCCGTACTCCCGCCCGAACTGGAGACAGCCCTGGCCGAGCTGCGGGGCGACCTGGCGGACCAGCCGTTCGCCGCACCCTCCGCCGACCGTCTCCGAGAGCTCGGGCTGCATCCCAGGGCAGTCGCCGCGGCAGCGAAGGCAGGGCGGTTGCTCCGGCTCGATGACGGGGTCGTGCTCCTGCCCGGGGCCGACCGGACCGCCGAGGCGTGGCTACGCGAGCTGGCGCAACCGTTCACTACCAGCGAGGCGCGGATCCGGCTGAAGACCAGCCGACGGGTGGTCTTGCCGCTGCTGGCGCATCTGGACCGGACCGGCCGCACGCGGCGGCTGCCCGACGACCGGCGGATGACCATCCACCCGAAACCCTGACCCGGTCAGCTCCGCACCTCGAACCCGGGACAACCGCACGGGTCGACCACGGTGACCTCGGCATGCTCGACGCCCGCGTGTTCCGGGCCGGTGCGCGCCCAGTCGGCGAGCTCCCCGACCTCTCGGGCCGGACCCTCGAAGAGGGCCTCCACCGATCCGTCGGGAAGGTTTCGCACCCACCCGGCCACGCCGCGGAGCTCGGCCTCGCGCTGACAGCTGTCACGGTAGAAGACCCCCTGGACATGGCCTCGCACGACGACGCGACGGGCAATGCGGTCCGAGTCGGTCATATTCCCCGTCTACTGTGGTCCAGGTCTCCAGCTGGCTACCTACCCTGCTGGGCGTCGTCCTTGACCGTCTGCGCCGAGGACTGTCCTTCCTGCTTCACGTTCTGCGTCGAGTCCTGGGCCGATGACTTCACCTGGTCAGCGGCGTCGGATGCCTTTCCCTTCAAGTTCTGGCCCATCTGCTGGCCGACTGACCTGGCTTCGTCGACGACCGGCTGGCCGTGCTCCTTGGCCGCGTCGACGAGACGTTGCGCTGCTTCGGCCTCCTTCTGACTCGCCGGGACGAGCGTGGAGAGCAGCCATCCCGCGCCGAACGCCATCAGGCCGGCGGCGAGCGGGTTGCCTTCGGTCTTCTGCTCCACGGTCTGCACCGCGCCGCGCGCGGACCCGGCGGCCGAGTCCTTCGCCCCCGACGCTCGGGTGTTGATGCCGCCACCCGAGGGCTTGATGCTCTCCGTCGAACCCATCACCTTGTCCCGCATACTGTGCAACCTTCCTCGGGTGGCTTCCTTGCGGCGTTCCAGGACGCGGCTCGGGTTGACCTTGTCGTTGAGAGCGTCGAGGTTGCGGGAGAGATCCTGCCGCGTCTCCTCGATACCGGTAGTCATCTGTTCTTCTGTGCCTTGGCCCATTGCGCATCCTCCTTGAGAGTTCGTTGGGTCTTCTCGAGCTGGGGGTTGACGTTCTGCAGTTGCTTCTTGCCTGCCATCGCCAGGACACCGGCGACGATGGCCCACAGCAGCCCGACGATCAGTGCGGCCAGCTCGACGGGCATCACGTTGTCGAGCAGGTAGACCAGTGCCAGGGACAGGAAGATCAACATCACGTGTGCGGCGACGCCTGCTCCGCCGAGCATCCCCGCACCCTTGCCGGCCTTGGCGGCTTCCCGCTTCGCCTCGGTCTTCGCGAGCTCGATCTCCTGGCGCATCAGGGCCGTCAGGTCCTTGGTGATGTCCCCGACGATGTCACCGACCGAACGGCCGGCACTCGGATGCGGCTGGGTCGCATCGACGCCCGTGGCGGAGTGCGAGCCGCCGGAGACGTCGACGTCGGGGTGACCACCTGGACCCACGGAGCTGCCGCTCACAGGCCACCTCGACTGTTCGTGTCAGGCGTCCAGGGGGAGCCGTCCGGTTCGGTCGCCGCACCGGACGTGAAAGCGACGTTGGGCTCCGTGAGCGGAGCAGCGGAGCCCTCGGGAAGGTGTCCGGTGCCCGCAACCGGATAATTCGATGCGGTCCCGGCGGTTCCGGCGGTACCGTCGTAGGCGGGCTCAGCGGGGAACCCGGCCTCGTCGTACGAGCCGTCGCTTCGCGCGTCCTTCGCGCCACGACTGAGGCGACCCGCAACCAAGCCCGCTGCCATCGCGCCGAGAAGGAAGGTGCCCGGCCGCCGACGGGCCAACGAGCGCACGTCTTCGAGGAGGTCGGTCGGCTCACGGCCGTCCAAGTGCGAGCTGAAACCTCGAACTCTGTCCGCGACCTGGCGCACCGCATCTTGGGCCAGCCCGGAAGGAGCGCCCTCCCCGCTCGCCATGCCGTCCAGCTGTGTGCTGAACTCCTGAAGCGTAGCGACGAGCCGGTCGCGCTGACTGCGCGACTGCTCGCTGAGCTCGTTCCTGGCGTCCCCCATCAAACTCTGCGCCTGCTGTTTGGCTTCGCCGGCCACCTGCCTGGCCTCGTCCGCGGCCACACTGGCCACGCGCTGGCCCTCGTCGGCGGCGGTACCGGCGGTCTGCTGCGCTTGGTCCTTTACGCCTGAGTCGGTGGTGGTGGATCCGGTGCCGCCCGTCGCTCCGGAGGAGGTCGGACTGGCTGGGTAGTTCGGTGTCGTCATGCTTCCTCCACAAATCCTTGATGAGCAGTCGACGTACCCGTCTCTCCACAGCCCATGCACCACCGGAACGAAGCGTGCGGGCGCTACTCGCTTGCTTCGGCTGGGAGGCTGTCTGCCTTGACCGCGCCGCGCTCACCCAGCGGCCGAGGCTCGCCCTGGGTGGTGTCCTTGACGGTCTGCTGTTCGAGCTCGGAGTTGATCTCGGCGCCGACGAGCACCATCAAGTTCGTGATCCAGAGCCAGAGCAGGAGTACGACGACGCCGGCCAGGGCGCCGTACGTCTTGCCGTAGCTGCCGAAGTTGTTGACGTAGAACGAGAATCCGAGCGACGCGATCAGCCAGATGACGGTGGCGACCACTGCGCCTAGCGAGACCCACCGGAACTTGGGGTCGTCGCGGTCGGGTGCGAAGCGATAGAGCACCGCAAGGACGATGGAGACCGTGACCACCAGGAGGACCCAACGGGCGATCTGGAGTAACCAGTACGCTGCGCCGCCGGGGACGAACGCCTGGAGGAGCACCGGCGCCACCGCGATGAGCCCGATCGCGACCACGACGAAGACTATGGCGCCGAGGGTCAGGCCGAGGGCCAGGAGCTTTCGCTTGACGAACCCGCGGGTCTCCTCCTCGTCGTAGGCGATGTTGATCGCTGTCACGATGTTGCCCACGCCGCCCGCAGCGCTGTACACCGCAAGCGCGAGGGCGACCACCAGCCCCAGACCTAGTGACTGCTGCGGTGTCGAGGTGAGGGCGGCGAGCTGGTCGCCGATCAGCGAGGCCGCGTCGTTGGGCAGGGCCTCGGTGAGGCTTCGAGTCTGCTCGGCGACGGTTCTCGGGTCGGCGACGAGCCCATAGATGGTGACGGCCGCGATCATGGCAGGAAAGAGCGAGAGGAACGAGTAGAACGCCACACCGGCCGCGAGCAGTGGCACCTGGTCCTTGCCGGTCTCGGCGAGGGCGCGCTTCATGATCTGCACCCATCCCCGCTTCGGGATCTGCGTCGGCTTGTCCGCGTCCGAGCCGGGGATGTCGTCGGTGTGGTGTTGGTTCGCCATGGGCGGGTCGTTACCCGACCCGGCTACCGACTAACCCACGGCGGGTCCATCTTGGCGGCGTTGTCCTGTCGGAGAGCTCGGCGACGCCGGCCCGGATGGGTGCCGGATGGTCTTGGCATGAAGGCCACTCGATCGGGCACCCCGTCCGAACAGATCGTCCGAGGAGGACTCCATGCGGTTCGGCTACTTCCTCTCCTGTGAGGAGTTCACCCCGTCCCAGCTCGTGGAGCAGGCCCGGCTCGCGGAGGAGATGGGTTTCGACGCACTGTGGATCAGCGACCACTACCACCCCTGGAACGACGCGCAGGGACAGAGTGCGTTCGTGTGGTCGGTGATCGGGGCGATCTCGCAGGTGTGCGACCTCCCCGTCACCACCGCGGTGACCTGTCCGACGGTGCGGATCAACCCGGCGATCGTCGCGCAGGCAGCCGCCACGAGTGCGGTGATGCTCGACGGCAAGTTCACCCTGGGCATCGGGACCGGTGAGGCGCTCAACGAGCACATCCTCGGCGATGCATGGCCCACCGCCGACGTACGCCTGGCCATGCTTGAGGAGGCGGTCATTATCATGCGGGCGCTCTGGACCGGGGAGACCGTCTCGCACAACGGCCCGTACTACGCCGTGGACACCGCCCGGCTGTACACGTTGCCCGATGAGCCTCCGGACATCTACATCTCCGGGTTCGGCCCGAAGGCCACCGAGCTCGCGGCCGAGATCGGGGACGGCTACATCACGACGTCACCGGACAAGGACATGGTCTCGCAGTTCAAGGAGGGCTCCGGCGGGAAGCCGGCCCAGGCCGGCTTCAAGGTCTGCTACGCCTCCACGGAGGACGAGGCCGTCGACATCGCCCACCGGCTCTGGGCGAACTCCGGGGTGCCCGGCGAGCTCGCGCAGGTGCTGCCGAGCCCCAAACACTTCGAGCAGGTCTCGACGCTGGTCACCAAGGAGATGACCCGCGAGTCCGCGGTGTGCGGACCCGACGTCGAACGCCACGTGGACGCGTTCGCGCCGTTCGCCGACGCCGGCTTCGACGAGGTGTACGTCGCCAACATGGGTCCGAACTACGAGGCGATGCTGAGGATGTACGGCGACAAGGTACTGCCCGTCCTGCGTGCCGGAGGCAGCTGAAACGGGCCCGCACTGGGCCCGCACTGGGCCCGCACTGCGCCCGCAAGACGCCCAGACGCCGGTCCGACCGCGAGGATCGAACCGGCGCATGCGCGTGAGGTGTGTGGCTAGGTGAAGATGCTGACGCCACCAGGCCCGACGAGCAGGCCGACCACGATGAGCACGATCCCCATCACGAGCTGCGACCGCACAATTGCGACGATGCCCGAGATCACCAGGACCACTGCGAGAATCCACAGGATAGTTGCCATTGATGTTCCCTCCTTGTCGAGAGATCCTATTCCCTCGCGCTGATGACTCGAAACGCGCGAGGAGAAGACTTTGCCGTCGCCCAGTGTCCGGCTGACGAACACCGGTTGCCGTGCGCGCAGTCGGACAGCTGCCGCTGCACCTGCTCGGTGACTTCGTCGGCGACCCTAGACTCTTCCTCGTCATGTCTGCAGCCGGTCCGCACCGTCCCTCTCCGCGACCGCAGAGGCGTCGCCCCCGCCGGCGTAAGCCTCGGTCCGTTCCCGAGGACAAGGTCTTTCGCGCTGAACTCTCACCGAAGCAGGCGGAGCACCGCAGGAGCATGGTGCCGAAGATCGTCTACCCGGGCCAGCTGCCGATCTCGCAGAGCAGAGGTGTCATCTCCGAGGCGATCGCCCACCATCAGGTGGTGGTCGTCGCAGGGGAGACGGGGTCGGGCAAGACCACCCAGCTGCCCAAGATCTGTCTCGAGCTCGGGCGGGGCGTCACCGGCTTGATCGGGCACACACAGCCACGCCGTATCGCCGCGCGCAGTGTCGCCGAACGTATCGCCGAGGAGCTCCGCGTCGATCTCGGGACGGTCGTCGGGTACCAGGTCCGGTTCACCGACCGTTCCGGCGAGGACACTCTGGTCAAGCTGATGACCGACGGCATCCTGCTCGCGGAGCTGCAGCACGACCGGCTGCTCTCGGCCTACGACACCTTGATCATCGATGAGGCGCACGAGCGAAGCCTCAACGTCGACTTCCTTCTCGGCTACCTCAAGCAGCTGCTGCCGCAGCGTCCGGACCTCAAGGTCGTGATCACCTCTGCCACGATCGATCCGGAGAAGTTCAGCAGGCACTTCGCCGATGCCGACGGCGTGGGGGCGCCGATCATCGAGGTCTCCGGGCGTACCTATCCCGTCGAGGTGCGCTACCGGCCTCTCGTCGAGGAGGCCTACGACGACGACGAGGGGGAGAGCGTCGTTCGAGACCAGACGGAGGCGGTCCTGCACGCGGTTGACGAGCTCGTTGCGCAGGGTCCCGGTGACATTCTGGTGTTCCTGCCCGGGGAGCGTGAGATCCGGGACACCGCGGAGGCGCTGGAGAGGTCGAAGGCCGGACAGCCGCACTCACGCCATAACGCCTTCGATGTCGTGCCGCTCTACGCCCGGCTGTCTGCCGCTGAGCAGCACCGGGTGTTCGAGGCGCACGCTCGGCGCCGCGTCGTACTCGCTACGAACGTCGCGGAGACTTCGCTGACCGTGCCCGGCATTCGCTACGTCGTCGACTCGGGTTTCGCGCGGATCTCGCGCTACTCCTCGCGCACCAAGGTGCAGCGGCTGCCGATCGAGGCGATCAGCCAGGCCTCGGCCAATCAGCGCAAGGGCCGCTGCGGTCGTGTGGAGGCAGGCGTCTGCATCCGGCTGTACTCGCAGGAGGACTACGAGAGCCGGCCAGAGTTCACCGAACCGGAGATCCTGCGCACGAGTCTCGCCTCGGTCATCTTGGCGATGACCGCGCTCGAGCTCGGGGACGTGGGAAAGTTTCCGTTCGTCGACCCGCCCGACCAGCGCAACGTCAAGGCCGGTGTGCAGCTGCTCGAAGAGCTGGGTGCCCTCACGCCCGGGACGGGTTCGCGCGGCAGGACGCCGGAGGACGGGCACCGGCTCACCAAGCTCGGCCGCCGGCTCGCCGTGCTGCCGGTCGACCCACGACTGGCACGGATGGTTGTGGAGGCCGACCGGATCGACTGCCTCCGCGAGGTGCTGGTCATCACGGCCGCCCTGTCGATCCAGGACCCGCGCGAGCGACCCGCGGAGCACCAGGCGCGAGCGGACCAGCTGCACGCCAGGTTCCGTGACGAGAACTCGGACTTCATCACCCTTCTCAACCTCTGGCGCTACCTGCGTGAGCAGCAGAAGACGTCGGGCTCCAGCGCGTTTCGACGGATGTGCCGTGCCGAGCACCTGAACTACCTGCGCGTGCGGGAGTGGCAGGACCTCGAGTCGCAGCTGAGGCAGGCCGCCAGGCAGGTCAAGATGGAGGTGGTCCGGTCCGAGCCGAGGGAGAGCGCACCGGATGAGGACGCGATCCACCGCTCGCTGCTATCCGGCCTGTTGTCCCATATCGGGTTGCGGGACCCCGACCGGCGCGACTACCTGGGCGCTCGCAACACGCGCTTCTCGGTCTTCCCCGGGTCAGGCCTGTTCAAGAAGCAGCCGCAGTTCGTCATGGCCGCCGAGCTGGTAGAGACCTCGAAGCTGTGGGGACGCGTCAACGCGGCGGTTCGGCCAGAGTGGGCGGAGGAGCTCGGTGCCCATCTCGTCAAGCGCACCTACTCCGAGCCGCACTGGTCGAAGAAGCGTGCGGCCGTGATGGCCTATGAGCGGGTGACCCTGTACGGCGTCCCGTTGGCGGCCGAGCGACTGGTGTCCTACGGCAAGATCGACCCGGCGCTCGCCCGCGAGCTCTTCCTCCGGCATGCGCTCGTCTACGGCGAGTGGTCGACGCAGCATCGGTTCTTCGCCGCGAACCGGACACTGCTCGAGGAGGTCGAGGAGCTGGAGCACCGGGCAAGACGGCGCGACATCATGGTCGACGAGCACACGCTCTTCGACTTCTACGATGCACGGGTCGGCCACGAGGTCGTCTCCGGCGCGCACTTTGACTCGTGGTGGAAAAAAGCCCGACAGCAGGAGCCCGACCGTCTTACCTTCGATCTGAACATGCTCGTCAACGAGTCGGCGGGGTCGGTGAGCCAGCACGACTATCCGGACGAGTGGCGCGCAGGAGATCTCGTGCTGCCGCTGTCCTACCAGTTCGAGCCGGGCGCGGCGGCCGACGGGCTCACCGTCGACCTGCCGGTGACGACCCTGAACAGGGTGCAGACCGAGGACTTCACCTGGCAAGTTCCGGGTCTTCGTGAGGACCTCGTGGTCGCGCTGATCCGCTCGCTGCCCAAACGGCTGCGGGTCAGCTTCGTGCCCGCACCCAACCACGCCCGCGCCTTCCTCGACTCGGTCTCACCGGGGGAGGAGCCGCTGCTGGACGCTCTGGAGCGGTTCCTGCGCGCCACCACCGGTGTGGTCGTGCCGCGCGAGGCGTGGGACTCGACGAAGGTTTCCGATCATCTGCGTCCCACCTTCCGGGTGGTCGACGACTCCGGTGCTGTCGTCGACGCCGGTAAGGATCTCGACGCGCTGAGGCGACCACTCCTGCCGAAGTTCGAGGAGGCGATGTCACAGGTCGCCGGGTCCACCGGCGTCACGGCGACCGGCCAGACGGGCTGGACCTTCGCAACCATCCCGAAGACACTGACCCAGGCGCGCGCGGGGCACGAGGTGCGCGGCTTCCCCGCCCTCGTTGACGAGCTCCGCGACGACTCGTCCTCGGCCGGCAAGGGTGCGACGGTGGGCCTGCGCGTGTTCGGGTCCGAGGTCGAGCAGGAGGCGGCGCACCGACTCGGCATCCGGCGGCTTCTGATGCTGGCCGTTCCGTCCCCGGCCAGGGCGGTCGCCGACGGCTTGACGAACGCGGAGAAGCTGGCGTTGGCAGCGTCGCCGTACCCCTCGGCGCAGAGACTGCTCGAGGACTGTGTCGCAGCCGCTGTCGATTTGCTCGTGGAGCGGTCCGGGGTCGTCTGGGACGAGCAGGCCTTCGATGTCCTGGCCGGCCGGGTGCGGGCCGGGCTGGCGGAGGCCACCCGAACGGTTCTCTCCGACGCGACCTCGGTTCTCGTTGACTGGCGAGGGGTAGAGCGCGCGCTGAGCGGGTCCGCGGACCTGTCCCTGCTGCCGGCCCTGGCCGACATGAAGGCGCAGGTGGACCGGCTGGTGAGCCGAGGGTTCGTGGCGGAGGTCGGGGCGGCCCAGCTCAGACAGCTTCCGCGCTACCTCAAGGCGGTTCAGGCACGGCTGGACCGGCTGCCCTCGGCGCTCGGTCGTGACCGGTCGCTGATGGATCAGGTCGCCCACCTTCAGGAGGCCTACCTCAACCGTGTCGCCGCGTTGCCCCCGGGTCGGCCCCCGGGCGCCGACCTTGCGAGGGTGCGCTGGATGCTGGAGGAGTTCCGGGTGAGCTTGTGGGCGCAGCAGCTCGGGACGGCGTATCCGGTCTCGGAGACCAGGATCCGGCAGGCGCTGGACGCTGCGTGAGGGCAACCCGGCTCCGGAGAGGCGATCCAGGCGCGCCTCGCTCGGGCGGCGCTGGCTGTTGCCCCGTGCCGCGGTGCCACGGGTGCGCCTCTACGGCTCGTCGAGCGGTCTGCGCCTGAGCGCCTTGGTCTTGCTGCGTCGCTTCTTGCCGTGCAACCGGCGCTCACGGGCGCCACGTGAGGGTTTGGTCGGTCGGCGCTTCGGCGCCGGTGGAGCCAGGGCGTCGCTCAGTAGGTCGACCAGGCGGGCACGCGCTGCTTCGCGGTTGCGGTGCTGGGAGCGGTACTCCGAGGCCGTGATCCTGAGTGTCCCGTTGACGAGACGATGCCCGAGCCGGGAGATGGCCCGCGCGCGCAGGTGCTCCGGCAGTGCGGGCGTGCGGGCAAGGTCGAAGCTCAGCTCGACACGGCTGTCGGTGGTGTTGACGGACTGGCCGCCCGGACCACTCGACCTGCTGAAAGACCAGGACAACTCGGTGTCCGCAATGGTGATCCCACGGACTCGCAGCATCCCGCTCACACCTGAACGGTACTGGTGGAACGGTGCTGGTTGAACGGTACTGGTGGACAAGGAAGGAGTGTGAGCGCCGGGCCGGGAGCGCCTCACGGCGCGTGGCCGCTCGTAGCGGCTATTTCTGGGACCCGGGGCTGCCGCGGCCCGACGCATGCCCGAGCATACAAGCAGGAGACTCTCGAGACGAGGCGAAATCGATCCTCGAGGTTACATTCCTCCTTCCCCGTGGCCTGGCGGCCGGGGTCGGGATCCTGGGGGGCCAGGGAGCCCGGGTTTCACAGCTCAGGCGAGACGGCCGTCGACCTCGAGTCGCGCGGCATGCTCGAGCTGCTCGGCCATGGTGAGGAGCTTCGCCGCGGACACGTCGGAGTGGTAGGGCGTCACAGCGTTGCTCGCGCCGATGTGCGCGCGGCCCGCCGTGACCACCCGGGCGAAAGCGGCGGCACGGTAGAGCGTGTCGGCGAAGTCGCCGCGAACAACACCGCGCAGGACCAGGTCGACGAGCTGTCGTACCTCGTCGGGACCAGGCGGCTCGACGACACCGGCGACTGCTTCGTGGACCGGGCTGTGACGACGTCCGGCATCGAACTCGCGCGCGGCCGCTGCGGGGTCGGCGTACACCCATGAACGCAGAACATAGAGTCGCCAAAGGCATCCGGCCAGCGAGTCCATCGCAGAGCTCGCCCACAGGTCTGCCAGGGCCTCGAGACCCTCGGACTCGGCCAACGAGATCACGCGTGTGACCACAGCCTCGTCATCGACGTCGCGCGCGCCGCGCACCAGCAAGGTGGCGCAACGGTCTGCCGCCTCGCTGCGCACCGCCGGGTCGACGTCGCCGGGCATCGTAGCGAAGTGACCCGCGCCGGGTAGAAACGGCCGGCGGTGTCGTGGTGTCTCGGACATCGCCGTCCAGACTAGGCGCTTCTCGTCTCCGGAGCTCCATCCCGATGAGCCGAGACCTGTCTCGACGGCCAGGTAACCATCGACAGCAGGAGAATCAGGACCGGGGTGGGGG
>JALZKI010000035.1 GCA_030859325.1 Actinomycetota bacterium | reverse complement strand
CCCAGGAACAGGTCAAACGAAAGACACGCCGAGGGCGGTCAGTATTCTCGAGAGTCACCTCGAGCTGCCGGCATCAGCCTGGCCGATCAGCTCCGACCGAGCCACCTTGATACTCACAGTGTTCTCGGTCCCGTCCTCGACGGCGCTGGCTGCAGCGTCTGGCGTGTAGGAATCGTCGACCAACGGGATGGTGAGCCCCGCGATCGCACGCAGCTCGACCGTCGTCGTGTCGTCGTTGACCCGACGCCCGTTCGGGCCCTGCGGCGTCGCCGGCGACCAAGCCGAGGTTGTTGGGATCGTCGCTCGGAGGACCGCCAGGTTCAGCCACAGCATGTCCGCCTCGACCGGGCCGGTGTAGTTCTGGAACCCCGCGACGACGCCCTCGGGGATGCCCGTGAGCAGAATCGCGTTGAGGTCCGCTCGCGGCCTTGTCGTAGGCAGCCAGGTTCGGGAAGACGCCGGGATTGAGCACCGCAGCAGTCGGCCGAGCTCCGGGTTGTTGACGTACTTGGCGAACCGGCTGTCCTCGTAGGGCTCCTGCGAGTTCCACAGGTCCTTGCGGGCCATCGGCACGATCACCTGGTTGAACAGTGGGTTGGCCAGTCGGGTCACCTGGACGTAGGGACCGTGTCCGCTGGTCTGGCCCGTGTTGGAGTCGAGGATCCGAGACTTGCGCCGGCTCGCGCTGGCCCATACCCCGATCACCGACTTCGGGTCCAAGACGTCGCTGGGCTGTTTCCGGTTGCGTGTCACGTCCGAGATCGGCACCTGCAACACGATGCTGTGCACGTTGAACGACTGGACCGAGTTGACGCCCATCGCCGCGGCGGAGGGGATCAGGTGCAGATTCTGGAACGGCCGCAACGCGCCCAGGTCGAAGATGCTGCCGAGGTCGACGTGGAAGCGTCGGCGCGCTGCCCGGCGAAGACTTTCACCCCGCCCCCGATCCTGTGAGTCGCGGCCTTGGTGAAGGTGTCGTCGTAGTCGGGGGTGCTCCGGACGCCCACATTGACCGGAGGGCACGGGAGGTTCCTGGCGAGGACCCGCGGCTCCTGACCACGTCTGAGCTCTCGCACCGAGTAGTACTGCGGACGGTTCCAGGCCGGGTCGTCGATCGACGTGATCGGGCCGGTGTTGTAAAGGAACGTGTTCTTGTTCCAGATCTCGGTGTGGAAGCGGAACTGGCAAGTGATCTCGGCGCGAGCGTCGCCACGGTTGGAGACGTGGATCTCGTACAGTACGTCGTCGCCGAACTCGTAGAAGTTCGGTCCGCCGTCAGGCTTCTGCAACGGGATGAAGTTGGCGATCAAGGTGACGCTGTCGGGGCGTTTGGGGCTACGGAAGGCATAGACGTCGGTGTTGTCGGCGACGGGATCCTTGGAGATCTCCGGTGCTTCGCGGTGTGAGGACATGGGCTACTTCCTTGCTGCGTTGAGGATGCGGTTGGCCAGAGCCCGGTCGTTTTACCACGACCTCACGCTCACCGACCATCAGGGACACGTCGCCCTTGCGGGCGTCGGAGACATAGGCCACGACCGAGTCGGTGGCGGTGCCTTCGGGGGGAGCCTGTGCATCCACGTCCTTGGCGGATGCTGCGGGGGCTAAGGCGGCGGCACTGGCGGCAACCGCTCCTGCTCCTGCCATGCCTATGAAACCTCGTCGGGCCGCTCTACTTTCGTCGCACCGAGACTGTTGGATTGGTCGGCAGTATCCGAGTTTTACGACTGGTCTGGACCGGCATTCGCGGCTCGCCAGTCACGGAGCCATCCCCTTTGAGCAACAACGCTTCCATGGGGACTGGAAGCAGTCGCCGCGGTCCTCGTGCGGCTCTTCGCCCTCTGACGTCTCTCGGCGCCTCGAGCGGTCGCCTCGCAACAACAGGTCGCCGTGACCCGTTGTTGCGAGGCAGATCGGGAAGCGCTCACGACGGCAGGTCGCGGCGACCCGTTGTTGTGGTCGGCTGGCGGCTGTGCGGGAGCCGGCCCCCGAGCGGCAAGGCCGTGAGGCTCCTCGGGAGCCGGCTGACGGCGCCCAACAAGGAGGCGGGCACCTCAGCTGAGACCAAGAGTGAGACCAGAGCCGAAACGCCGGTCCCGAGCCTGTTGGGCGACCAACAGGGATGGAACCGGCGTTTGCGCTGGTCAGCCGAACTATCACTTGGCGGAGGTGCTGGGACGCTAGGTTAGGTTGGAGTCACTCCAGAAACGCTTGTCAAGGCCCGCTCGGTGGCTGAGGGAGCTCGCCGAGAGGGTGATGCACCGAGTGGGGCGCGGGCGAACCGTAAGAGCTCGACGGGTCGAGCGGATGTGTTCACTCGCGTCATCACGGAACACGGCCCGCGCTTCGACGACATCAAGCGGGGTATGCCGGACCCCTCTCTCGAGGTGGTGCCCCTGTCCTTTCCTGTCCGAGAGCACCGCGGCCTCACCCTCAACCTCTTACGCCTTTCGGCGACTCGGTCCGGCTTCAAGCTGGCGGGCAGAGCATTGACGACATCCTGGCGAAGCCGGGCGGCGCAGTCAGTCTCGGTGCAGGTCGCCGGGCCTTCCCGGAAGGGCAGCCGTCGGTGTTCAGGAGTATCCGGGGCACAGGCCGCCGCGCTGGCGTTTGCCTCAACGAGTGCCGCCGGCATTTCGGCCTGGGCTGCGCAGAGCTGGCCGCTGGTGGGCGACGTACTCAACCAGACGATCGAGGCTGATAGGTGACGTCCACCGGCTGTACGCGCAGGCCACCGACCCAGCTCGCGGTCTGTTGAGCGACGCGTTCTCGACGACTGTTCATTGGCGAAGATGAGGTATCTGATGCCCAACTACGCGAGCCGTTCCGGGAGATCACGGCAGCGAGTGCCGAGCACGTGTTGGCCATGGCGGAGGATAGGGGATTCGAACCCCTGAGGGCTTGCACCCAACCCGCTTTCCAAGCGAGCGCCATAGGCCACTAGGCGAATCCTCCGCGGGAGAGGTTACCGGTGCGGCTCTGCTCTGATGACATCGGCAGGCACCTGGAAGGTTCCCAGCAACGATCAGACGCGAGCCGCCGTACGCAGGTCGCACTCGACTGTTGCGCTCAGAGACCTCGGCGCCCCTCGGAACCGGGATTGAGTGGACCGTGCCCGAATGACGTCGACCACGCCGCGCGTCGCCTCCCTCACCTTGTCCTCATCTGCGACACGCCTCGTCGAAGGTGCCACGGGGTGGTCGGCAAAACCAACCCAAGGCGAGGGCAGGCAGGGGGGCTTTGGCCCGTCCTATCGGCTCCCCTAGACTCGGTGGAACCCCCCGTGCGGCGATAACTCGCCCAACTCCCCCAGGGCCGGAAGGCAGCAAGGGTAAGTGAGCTCTTTCGGGTGTGCGGGGGGCCTTTCTCTGCTCGATCACGCGCGCCCCGGCCGCGTAGGAGAAGCACGCGAGGTTGAGGGTTCCGACTGTCGGCATGGGTGGTTAGGGTTCAAGTCGTGGAAGCACCGCTCGCCCTCTATCGCCGCTACCGACCGGAGACGTTCGCCGAGGTGATCGGACAAGATCACGTCACGGCGCCCCTGCGTGCAGCGCTCGCGAACAACCGCGTGCACCACGCCTATCTGTTCTCCGGGCCGCGAGGCTGCGGCAAGACCACCAGCGCCCGGATTCTCGCGCGCGCCCTGAACTGCGAGAAGGCTCCGGTCGCCGAGCCGTGCGGGGAGTGCCGGTCCTGCGTGGAGCTCGCGCGTGGGGGGCCGGGTTCCATCGACGTGATCGAGATCGACGCCGCCAGTCACGGTGGTGTCGACGACGCCCGAGACCTGCGGGAGCGCGCATTCTTCGCGCCGGTCGCCAGCCGCTACAAGGTCTACATCATTGACGAGGCCCACATGGTGACCGCCCAGGGCTTCAACGCGCTCCTGAAGCTGGTCGAGGAACCGCCCCATCATCTGAAGTTCATCTTCGCAACGACGGAGCCCGACAAGGTCATCGGAACGATCCGTTCGCGAACCCACCACTACCCGTTCCGGCTCATCCCGCCGCGCGTTCTTTCCGACTACCTCAACGAGATCTGCATGCTTGAGGGAGTGAGCATCCGGTCCGCCGCTCTGCCGTTGGTGGTCCGTGCCGGTGGTGGTTCGGCGCGAGACACGCTGTCGGTGCTCGACCAGCTCATCGGTGGGGCCGCCGAGGACGGCGTGACCTACGAGCTGGCCACGGCTCTGCTCGGGTACACGCCGGACAGCCTTCTCGACGAGGTGGTCGACGCGTTCGCCGCCCAGGACGGCGGCACCGTGTTCGGCGTGGTCGACAAGGTGATCGAGACCGGACAGGATCCGCGGCGCTTCACCGAGGACCTGCTGCGTCGGCTCCGGGACCTGGTCATCATCTCGGCCGTGCCCGATGCTCCCGCCTCCGGCCTGATCGATGTGCCCGATGATCAGGGTGAGCGCCTGGTCGCTCAGTCAGCACGGTTCGGTAGGGCGGACCTGAGCCGAGCAGCCGACCTGGTCGCGGCCGGGCTCACCGAGATGCGCGGCGCCACCGCCCCGCGGATGCTCCTCGAGCTCATCTGTGCCCGCGTGCTCTTGCCGGGAGCGGACCACTCGACCGAGGGTGTGCTCGCGCGCCTTGACCGCATGGAGAGGCGGATGTCGATCGAGGGTGGTGCTCCCTCGGCCAACCAGCAGCAAAACCGTCCCGCCGCAGCGACGTCTGCCCACGCTGCCGTGGCTTCCTCTTCTCCAGGGCGCGAGCCAGTGTCCACACCGGTGTCCGAGCCCGCTCCCGTGCCGGTGTCCGAACCCGCTCCCGTGCCGGCGTCCGAGCCTGAGACCGGTGCGGTGTCCGAGCCTGACATCGGTACGGTGTCCGCTGGAGTCTCGGATACTGACGCTGCGACAAGCGGTGCGCAGACCGCTCCTGCTCCGGGCACCGACGCTGCACTGACCGAGGGGGAGATGACCGAACCGGCCTGGAGTCGCGCAGAAGCACCGGCTGTCCAGGTGCAAACCGTCGAGGATCAGTCTTCCGCTGGGCTCTCGCTGGTCGACGTACGCCGGTTGTGGCCCGACCTCCTGGACTCGGTGAAGCTGAAACGTCGCTACACCTGGATCCTTCTCAGCCAGAACGCCCAGATCGCGGCAGTCGACGACAAGACATTGACCATTGCTCTGATCAATGCCGGCGCCCGCAACTCGTTCATGAGCGGAGGCAGTGACGAGATCCTGCGTCAGTCCGCGATCGACGTGATCGGTCAGGACTGGCGCGTCGAGGCGATCGTCGACTCGTCCGCGCAGCCGGGGACCGCTGAAGCCGGCCATCGAACGCTGCGTCCAGCGGTTCGCGAGATGCTGCCGGACCAACAGCCGACGGAGCCGGACGTGAGCGCCTCGACAGCCGGGCCAACCCAGAAGGGCGATCCCGCAGTCGGCCTGACGGCGGATCGCCCAGCTGACCACCCAGTGGACCGGGCAGCTGACCAGCCAGCGGACCGGGCACCGGCCGAGGCACCCGCGAACCCGCTCGGCGTCGCCTCGGCCCGCGGCGCCATCCAGCCAACCCGGACCGCAGGGCGGGGAGGGCGCCAGCCGATGATCCAAACCGACCACGGCGCGGACCGGGACGACCCCGATGCGGAGGACCATGAGCTCGGTGGCGCACAGTTGCTCGAACGCGAGCTCGGCGCGCACGTCATCGAAGAGATCAAGCACGACTGAGACAGACCGCGCACTGAGACATTTCACAGGAAGAGACGGCGATGACTGACCAGCAGAACCCGTTCGGCGAGGGTGGCTTCGATATGAACGCGCTGCTCCAGCAAGCGCAAGAGATGCAGCAGCAGGTGATGCAAGCCCAGACCCAGCTCGCCGAAACCAGCGTCGACGGCACCGTGGGAGACGGCCTGGTGACCGTCACCCTGAACGGCACCGGTGACCTCGTGAAGGTGAGCATCAGGAAGGGCTCGTTCGACCCGGAGGAGACCGAGGACCTCGAGGACCTCATCGTGGCGGCCTACCGCGACGCCAAGGCAAAGGCCGACGCACTGGCCGCGCAGACGCTCGGCCCGTTGGCTGGTGGGCTCGGTGGGGGAGCCGGTGACGAAGGCGGCGCACCGGGTGGATCGCTCGGCTTCTGAGCGATCCACCCGAAACTGCGCCTGTCCGGTCGACACGACGGTCCTACCTCGTTCACGAGAGAACACATATGTATGAAGGCGTCGTCCAGGATCTGATCGACGAGCTGGGCCGGCTCCCCGGCGTCGGGCCTAAGAGCGCCCAGCGGATCGCTTTCCATCTGCTGCAGACCGACCCGGTCGATGTACGCCGCCTCGCCCAGGTCCTGGTCGAGGTCAAGGAACGAGTCCGGTTCTGTAGCGTCTGCGGCAACGTCGCCGAAGACGAGCAGTGCCGGATCTGTCGCGACCCACGCAGGGACCTGAGCGTGATCTGTGTGGTTGAGGAGTCCAAGGACGTCGTCGCGGTCGAACGCACCCGCGAGTTCCGGGGGCGCTACCACGTCCTGGGAGGTGCGATCTCGCCGATCGAGGGTATCGGACCGGATAACTTGCGGATTCGCGAGCTGCTCACGAGGTTGGCCGAGGATTCGGTCATCGAGATCATCTTGGCCACCGATCCGAACCTGGAAGGGGAGGCCACTGCGACGTACCTCACCCGGCTGCTGAAGCCGATGGGGTTGCGTGTGACGCGACTTGCTAGTGGACTGCCAGTAGGCGGTGACCTCGAGTACGCCGACGAGGTGACCTTGGGAAGGGCATTCGAGGGGAGACGTGCGGTCGATGACTGATCAGACGCATCAGCCGGGAGGGCCGGTGGCACCAGACGACGAGGCAGTCGGCAGTGAGCTCGAGGACTTCGCCCAGCAGATCGCCGACCAGGTCGAAAGCTTCCTACTCGCCTTGCAGGCGATCGCGCGCGGCGAGGCAACTGGTGGACGAGCCGTTTCCTTGTTGCTGCTCGAGGTGAGCCAGGTGCTGCTCGCGGGTGGACGTCTCGGTGTGCAGAGCGACTTCACGCCGGTCGAAAAGTATGAGCCCGATGCCGGTCCCGAGCCCGACCTGGACCAGATGCGACTGCGCCTCGCTGTCCTGCTGGAGGGTGTCGACGCCTACACCGAGGTCTTCGACCCCTACGTCGACCCACCCGAGACCGTCTCCTCGCTGCTCTCCGACGACCTGACGAGCATTGCGAGCGCACTCGCGCACGGGTTGCGTCACTACCGTGCCGGCCGCATCAACGAGGCCCTGTGGTGGTGGCAGTTCTCCTATGTCGCCTCCTGGGGTCACGAGGGCAGCGGTGTGCTGCGGGCCCTTCAGTCGGTGGTCGCGCACGACCGCCTCGACGCCGAGTTCGAGGGCGAGCAGGACCAGGTGGCGGCGGCCGACGAGCTGCTCGAGTCGGTGGTTCCCTGATCCGACGCCCGCCCGGCCGGCCAGTGAGGAGCCTCGCTCACCCAGCTCATCTGGCTGTCTTGTGTTGCGTCGGCCACACCGTGCCGGCAGGTCGGCACAGTTAGAATCGAGGCGTCGCATCCGTAGAACACCCGAGGAGAAGCGTGGGCGTTGTCGTGCAGAAGTACGGCGGTTCCTCCGTTGCCGACGCCGAGGGCATCAAACGGGTGGCGCAGCGGGTCGTCGAGGCCAAGAAGGACGGGAACGATGTCGTGGTCGTCGTGTCCGCGATGGGCGACAGCACCGATGAGCTGATCGACCTGGCCCAGCGCGTCTCGCCGCTGCCCGCACCCCGCGAGCTCGACATGCTGCTCACCGCCGGCGAGCGTATCTCGATGGCGCTTCTCGCGATGGCGATCGGCAACCTCGGCCAGGAGGCGCGCTCCTTCACCGGTAGTCAGGCAGGCGTCATCACCGACGGGGCGCACGGCAGGGCGAAGATCATCGACGTCACCCCGGGCCGGATCGAGCAGGCGCTTGGCGCCGGCGCCGTCGCGATCGTCGCGGGCTTCCAAGGTGTCAGCCAGGACACCAAGGACGTCACGACGCTGGGTCGCGGGGGCTCCGACACCACGGCCGTCGCCCTCGCAGCCGCACTGCACGCGGACGTGTGTGAGATCTACAGCGACGTCGACGGCGTGTTCACCGCCGACCCCCGGATCGTGCCGACCGCACGAAAGCGGGACCGTGTGTCCTACGAGGAGATGCTCGAGATGGCGGCCTGCGGGGCGAAGATCCTGCACCTTCGGTGCGTCGAGTACGCCCGGAGGTACGGCATGCCCATCCACGTGCGGTCCTCGTTCAGCCATCACAGCGGGACCTGGATCGAAGACAGGAAATCAGAGGGAGAGGACATGGAGAAGGCGATTATCGCCGGCGTAGCCCACGACCGCAGCGAGGCGAAGATCACCGTGGTGGGGGTTCCGGACAAGGTCGGCGAGGCCGCGCGCATCTTCGAGGCGCTAGCGGAGGCGCAGATCAACCTCGACATGATCGTGCAGAATGTATCCGTTGCCGCCACCAACCTCACTGACATCTCCTTCACGCTGCCGCGCGCCGACGGACAGACAGCGATGACGGCGCTCGCCCGGATCAAGGACGAGGTCGGGTACGACTCTTTGCTCTACGACGACCAGATCGGCAAGGTGTCGTTGATCGGCGCAGGGATGCGCTCACACCCTGGAGTGACCGCGAAGTTCTTCTCGGCGCTTGCGTCGGCCGGGGTCAACATCGAGATGATCTCCACCTCGGAGATCCGAATTTCGGTGATCGTGGACGAGCCCCAGGTCGACGACGCGGTCACCGCCGCGCACTCTGCCTTCGACCTCGATGCCGATGAGGTCGAGGCCGTCGTCTACGGAGGGTCCGGGCGATGAGCGCAGGCACCAAGCCCACTTTGGCTGTCGTCGGCGCGACCGGTGCGGTCGGCACCGTCATGCTCGGCATCCTCTCCCAGCGCAAGGACGTGTGGGGTGAGATCCGGCTGATCGCGTCGGCAAGGTCGGCGGGCAGGAAGCTGCGGGTCCGCGGCGAGGAACTCACTGTCGTCGCACTGTCCGATGAGGCGTTCGACGGCGTGGACGTCGCGATGTTCGACGTACCCGACGAGGTCTCGGCGCAGTGGGCACCGATCGCCGCGGCCAGGGGGGTGATAGCCGTCGACAACTCCGGCGCCTTCCGGATGGACCCCGATGTCCCTCTCGTCGTCCCGGAGGTGAACCCCGAAGCAATCCGCGACCGGCCGCGCGGGATCATCGCCAACCCCAACTGCACGACGCTGACCATGATGGACGCGCTGGGCGCGTTGCACAGGCGGTGGAATCTCAGGGAGCTCGTGGTCGCCTCCTACCAGGCTGCCTCGGGGGCCGGCCAGCCAGGCGTCGACAGGTTGTACGACGAGCTCGCGGTCGTCGCGGGGGACCGGACGCTCGGCACCGTCCCGGGCGACGTACGCCGTGCCGTAGCCAACAAGCTGGGCGAGGACAGCTCGCCGTTCCCCGCGCCGCTGGCGCTCAACGTGATTCCCTGGGCCGGGTCGCCGAGGGCGGGTGGCTGGACGAGCGAGGAGCTCAAGGTCCGCAGCGAGTCGCGCAAGATCCTGGGCATCCCCGACCTGAAGGTCTCGGCGACCTGCGTGCGTGTCCCGGTGGTCACCACACACTCACTGGCCGTGCACGCCACCTTCGAGCGGGAGGTCCGGGTCGCGGAGGCCCGTGTCGCCCTGATACAGGCGCCGTCGGTGGTCGTGATCGACGACCCCGACAAACTCGACTTCCCCACCCCGTCGGACGTGGTCGGTGCCGATCCCACGTTCGTCGGCCGCATCCGGCAGGCTCTCGACTTCCCCAACACTCTCGAGCTGTTCGTGTGTGGGGACAACCTGCGCAAGGGCGCGGCGCTCAACACCGCCCAGATCGCCGAGCTGTTGGCTGCGGAGCTGTCCAGCCCCGCCCGCTAGCGCTGTTCTATACCGCGAGGTTGGTGACACCGGTGGGGGTGCGACTGGGTTGCGGGGGCCCGATGAGTCACCCCGAGCCGGCGACGAACGACGCACCGGCAGCGATGACGTCGACCCCGGCGAGATGCTGGCACTTCTCGAGTCGGAGCGGGCCCGCGCGCAGGAGGCGCTGGATCGGGGTCCGCGGCTGATCTTCGCGACATGGGGCATCGCCTGGCTGCTCGGCTTCTCGGTCTTCTGGTCGGCCACGGACGCGGCTTCTCCGGTGGATCTGTCGATGCCGATCGCGTCGGTCTTCTTCGCCGTGTGCACCTTCAGCGCGGTGGTCGTGACGATGACCCATGTCGCACGGCGGGTGCCCGGTGTCCTTGGCGTATCCAGCACCGTCGGTGCGATGTACGGGTGGTCCTGGTTTCTCGCGTTCGTCACGCTCACCTCGATCATGCTGGGCGCGGTCCGAAGCGTCCTGCCCGACGAGACGGCCGGCCTGTTTTGGTCGGTGCTGTTGGGACTGTGGTGGGTGTCCTCTACCTGGCGGGCGGCGCCCTGTGGCAGGACAAGTTCCAGTTCGGCCTGGGTGCCTGGATCCTGGTGTCCAGCGCGGTCGGAGTGCTTGCCGGCTATCCCTCGGTGTACCTCGTGATGGCTTTCGGAGGAGGAGGCGGCTTCCTCCTCGGACGTCGGTCGGCGCAGACCGCTCAGTAGCTGCAGCAGCGTCGACTTTCCCGCACCGTTCGGACCGAGCAGGCCGAGCAGCTGCCCCGCGGGTACGTCGAGCGACACGTCGTCGAGCGCGACGACATCCCCGTAGCGACGGGTTGCCTGGACGAGCTGGCCAGAACTTGCACCTCGACCTCCTGTGGTCAGATTCGTGGGGTCGAGCAGGCGACGTAACGCGTCTCTGTAGTTCACCAGGGCCCGACGACCGTTGGCGGTCAACGAGACGTAGGTGGCCGGGGTCCGGCCCTGGTGTGTCTTGTCGACGACGACGTAGTCGGCGTCCTCGAGCTTGCGCAGGTGGGTTGACAGGTTCCCGGCCGTCATGTCGAGCAGCTTCTGCAGGCGGGGGAAGGAGATGCGATCCCTCTGCGCCAGTGCGGCCAGGCTTGCCACCACCTTCAGTCGGGCCGCGGCGTGGATGACCGGGTCCAGCTCGGGGAGGGCCGTCATCGGAGAGCCTGTGCGGTCGTCGTATCCGTGCCCCCGCGCCGGTGGAGGGCGTAGTAGGTTGCCGCTGAGAGACCGCCGGTCTGACGACGTTCCAGCCCGTCCAGCCCGAACTGGTCGAGCAGCTCGCCGGTGGGCACCGGATCGGCGGGTGGGCAGAAGCGCCGCCTGGCCGTCGCGATCGGGTGCACCGGGCGGCCCCGGCTCGTGTTGCTCGACGAGCCGACGGCCGGACTGGACGTCGACGCGTGGCACGCGCTGTGGGATGCGGTCCGTAGCTACCAAGTGCAGGGGGGCACCGTGATACTGACCAGCCACTACCTGGAGGAGGTGGAGGCTCTCGCCGAGCGCATCATCGTGGTTGACCGCGGGCGCGTCCGGGCCGACGGCAGCCTGGCCGACGTACGCTCGATGGTCGCTGCGCGCCGCGCGTGCTTCCGCGCCGCAGACCCGCGCGGGCTGGACGGTGTCGAGCGCGCGAGGTGGGACGGTGACCGGCATGAGCTCTGGACTGGAGTCGCCGACCAGCTCGTCCGGGACCTCGTCACCTCCGGCGCTGACTTCGCCGATCTGGAGGTCGCCGACGCTTCCCTGGAGGAGGCCTTCCTGACGCTGACCGCGGGCGATGGCGCGCGTGACACGATGCGCAGCCACACCGGCGCCGACTCCGGGAAGGTAGACCAGTGAGCACACCCAGCACACTCCGGCTGACCGTCCTGCACTCGCGCTACCAGTTCACCGAGACCGTGGGGTGCCGATCGCGGTCATCGGCACACCGTCATCTTCCCCGCACTGACGATGCTCTTCTTCGTCGTGCCGCAACCCTTCGCCCAGGACCGCGTGGCTGCGACGGCGGCCACGACCCAGCTCTCCTTGTTCACAGTGATGAGCGTCTGCCTGTTCAGCTACGGGGTGGGCGTCGCCGAGGACCGGGCGCTGCTGCCATGGGATCCCTATCTGCGCACCCTTCCGGTCGGCCCGGGGCCCAGGCTGGTGGGCAGGTTGGTCAACGGCCTGGCGTTCTCCGTCCTAGGCCTGTTGCCCCTTGGGGTTGATCGCTTGGTTGCTGACGGCCGCGAGCCTGTCGACCAACCGGATCGCCATGACCGGAGCGACGCTGATGATGGCCGCGCTGCCGTTATTCTGCATCGGGATCGCCATCGGCTACGCACTGTGCACGAAGGCCGCTTTCGCGGTGGCCCAGTCGCTGCTGCTGCCGCTGGCGTTCAGCGGCGGGTTGTTCCTGCCGCCGAAAACCTTTCCGTCCTGGCTCGATGGCATCTCCGTCTGGTTGCCGACGCGGGCAGGCCGCGACCTGGTCGTGACCGCGTCCACCGGCGCCGATCTGCCGGGCACCACGTGGCCGGTGCTGCTCGGCTGGACCGTGCTGACCGCTGCCCTGGCCGTCTGGGCGTATCGCCGGGACGAGAGACGTCGCTTCCGCTGATGGGGTCCTTCGGGGAATCGGCGAACTTCGTGGTCACTCAGTGCAAGAGGACGTGGGCCAGGGCGCGCCGAGCAGGATCAACGGGGCAAGGATGGTGAGCAAGAGGACGAAGGAGGGTCGCTCGCAGGAGCTGGTTCCCTGGACGGCCGCCCAGCCCACCAGGCACAGAGAGGTCAGCCCGGTGCCGAGAAGACCGACCACGAGGCCGGTGATGGCGGCTGCGCCCGACCCGACCCCGGACTCACGCAGAGCTCTTGCAAGGTCCGACAGCCAACAGTGTGGCCCGGAACCGTATTGAGCCCGGGCCACACGCTTGTCGGGCTGACAGGATTTGAACCTGCGGCCTCGTCGTCCCGAACGACGCGCGCTACCAAACTGCGCCACAGCCCGAGGGCGACGCGAGTCTACCTGAGCACGAGTGCCCCGACGAACCCGGTCCGGTCTGGTCAGAAGCGTCCGTGCGGACGGTCTGTGCGTAGCTGGCCGCGACGGGCGGTATCAGCCCGCGGTCAGGGTCAGCAGGGTGGCCTCCGGCCGGCAGCAGAACCGGACGGGCGCGTACGGACTGGTGCCGAGCCCGGCGGAGACGTGCAGCCACGTGGAGCCTGATGCGCCCACCGGGGCGTCGGCCGGGTGCCGGTGCAACCCCTTTGCGCGGCCGGTGTCCAGGTCGCAGTTCGTCACCAGCGCCCCCTTGCCCGGCAGGCACAGCTGACCGCCATGGGTGTGCCCCGCGAAGATCGCGTCGTAGCCATCACGCGCGAAGCCGTCGAGCACCCTCAGGTACGGCGCGTGGGTGACAGCGACCCTCACGTCGGCGCTCGCATCGGCCGGGCCTGCAACGGCCTCCAGGTCGTCGTACTCCAGGTGTGGGTCGTCGACACCGACGAAGGCAAACGTCGTCCCCTTCACGCTGAGGGTGTCGAAGCGGTTGTTCAGGTTCTTCCAGCCGCGCGCCTCGAACGAGTCGCGGAGCTGGCGCCAGGGAAGCTCCGGGGTGTGGATGTTGCGCGTGCCGTCATCAGGCAGGAGATACCTCACGGGGTTGCGGGCCGAGGGTGCGAAGTAGTCGTTCGACCCGAGCACGAAGGCGCCCGGGACGTCCAGAAGGCCGCCGAGCGCGTCCACTACCACTGGGACCGACTCCATGTGCGCGAGGTTGTCGCCGGTGCTGACCACCAGATCCGGCTCGAGTTCGCCCAGCGCACGCACCCAGCGCTGTTTGCCGGTCTGGCCGGGAGTCATGTGCAGGTCGGACAGATGCAGGACGCGCACTGGTTCATGACCGGCGGGGAGAACGGGGAGCTCGATCCGGCGGAGTGTGAACAAGTGGACCTCCACGCCGGCGGCGTACGCCAGGCACGCACCTCCGACCGCGACCCCGACCCCAAGAGAGAGCCCGACGGCCTCGGCCGTGCTGCTCGTCCGTGATCGCATCCGCCAAGGCTGCCACAATGGCCAGATGAACTCTTTACGAGCCTGGCTGCTTCGCCCACACTTCTTCGCCGTTCTCGCATGAGCGAGCTCAAGGACCGCCTGCGCACCGACCTGACCGCGTCCATGAAGGCTCGCGACGAGATGGGCTCATCCACCCTTCGCATGGTGCTGACGGCCGTTACCAACGCCGAGGTCGCCGGCAAGCAGTCCCGCGAGCTGAGCGATGAGGACGTGGTCGGCGTGCTGAGCGCGGAGGCCAAGAAGCGGCGAGAAGCCGCGGAGGCGTTCGATGCGGCGGGCCGAACCGAGATGGCCGCAAAGGAGCGTGCGGAGGCGGAAATTCTTGCGGACTATCTGCCCCAGCAGCTGAGCGAGGATGAGATCGGCGCCCTAGTGCGTTCTACGATCGCACGTCTGGGCGTCGCGGACGACGGAATGCGCGCCCTGGGGAAGGTCATGGGCGCGATCCAGCCGCAGGTCAGGGGTCGGGCCGAGGGCGGCGTAGTTGCTGCGGAGGTCCGCCGCCAGCTCGGCTGAGCCCTCAGCGACCTCCGTCGCTGTCTCGGCCGTTCCCGCCTCCGCCACCGCTGCCGTTGTTTCCGCCACCGTCGTCCGTATCTCCGTCACCTTCATCGCCACCGCTGGGCTCGAGGGTCGGTTGGGGGTCTTCGGTCGACTCGAGGTCTGGTGTCGGCTCGAGGTCTGGTGTCGGTTCGGGATCTGGTGTCGGGGGCGGCTCAGGAGGAACGTAGGGGCTACCGTCGGAGACGTAGATCCTGATGCTGCTGCCCGACCCCAGCTCGGTCCCAGATCCGGGGTCGAGATAGGCCACGGTCCCGTAAGCGTTGCTCGAGTCCACCATCGGTCCGATGGAGGGGAAGAACCCGCGCTCGCGCAGAATCGCGGCCGCCCGCTGCGGGCTGTAGCCGTAGAGGCTGGGAACCGTGACCAACCGACCTTCGATGGCCCGGGGATCCGGGGCGTTGAAGTCCTTGTTCGGAAGGAACGACTCGACCGCCTTCATGGCCATCGCCCACTGAGGACCCGCCAGGGTGCTGCCGCGTGCCTGTGTGAGGAAGGTGCCGCCGACGTACTGACCGGTGAGCGGCCGTGGCTGTCCCACTCGGTCGGCTCCCGCGATCACCGACGCTGTCGCCATGTTGGGCGTGTACCCGACGAACCAGACGGCTTTCTTGCCGCTGGTAGTGCCGGTCTTTCCT
The DNA here is from genome assembly GCA_030859325.1 of Actinomycetota bacterium. Taxonomy (GTDB): domain Bacteria; phylum Actinomycetota; class Actinomycetes; order Propionibacteriales; family Nocardioidaceae; genus Nocardioides_C. Next base: position 40,896 of record JALZKI010000035.1, on the reverse strand, counting down.
GCTGAGGGTTGGTCCAGTGAGAGCCCGGCGCCGTATCCGAACCCGTCCGGTGGCTCCTGGACACCGCGGAGAATGTCGTTGACGGCATCGGCGACCTCCTCAGGAAGCACCTGTGTGCAGTCCTTTGTGTATTCTTCGAGCACATTGCCGTTGCGGTCGAGAATCATGTCCACCGGGCGATTCTCGCAGTTCAGACCTCGGGCGGCGAACGTCGCGTACGCACCTGCCATCTCCAGCGGACTCACGTCGGCGACGCCGAGTGTGAACGCCGGGACCATCTGGGTGGCTGGGTCGTCGAGACCGATGCCCATGTCCTGGGCAAGCTCGTAAGGCTCGCACAACCCCGTACGCAGCTCGAGCTGGGCGAAGAACGTGTTCACCGACCGTTGGGTGCCGGTGTAGAGATCGAAGGTTCCCGAGCCGGTCGAATTCTGAGGTGACCAGGTCTCGCTGCTCTTCAGGTTGCTGTCGCAGTCGCGGAACCGGTTGTGCGGGAGGAAAACCTCCTGCGGTGAGTTGATCTCGGTGGAGAGTGAGAAACCCTGCTCGATGGCAGTAGCCAGGACGAATACCTTGAAGGTCGATCCCGGCTGGAACCCGTTGGAGTCGCCGTACTCGCTGTCGACGACGTAGTTCAGAAACGTTTCTCCCCGCTGCTTGCTGCGACCCATCGGGCGAGACTGGGCGACCGCGCGCACCGCACCCGTGCCCGGCTCGACCATCGCGAGAGCGCCGATTGCCCGGTCCGTCGGGTTGACGGCGTTCCTTGCTGCACTGTCAGCTGCACGCTGCATCCGCTGGTCGACTGTTGTCCTGATCGTCAGTCCACCGGAGGTGAGCAGCTGCCTGCGGTCGTCCTCGGTCTCGCCGAGCGTCTCGTCGGCGAGGAGGTACTCCCAGGCGTAGTTGCAGAAGAACGGTGACCCGGACGAGAGGCAGCCGTTGCGTTCCGGCGTGATCTCGAGCCCGAGGTCCCGCTTCTTGGCCTTCCGGGCCTCCGAGCGCGAAAGCACGTTGAGCTCGCCCATCCGGTCGATCACCACGTTGCGACGCTCGCGGCTGGCGGCCGGATCATTGGTCGGGTCGTAGCCTGTGGGGTTCTTGACCAGACCCGCCAGGAGAGCGGCCTGCTTCAGGTTGAGCTCGGCGGCGGGCACGGAAAAATAGTGACGTGCGGCGGCCTCGACGCCGTACGCGCCGTCCCCGAAGTAGGCGATGTTGAGGTAACGCTCGAGGATCCAGTCCTTGTCGTACTTCTCCTCGAACGCGATGGCGTAGCGCAGCTCGTTCAGCTTTCGCTCGTAGGTGTCGGCGGTCGCGGCAACCTGTTCCTTGTTGGTGTCCGCCTGGTTGACCAGCGTCATCTTCACCATCTGCTGGGTGATCGACGAGCCCCCCTGGACCACGCCATCACTGGCCTGGTTGGTGACGAAGGCACGCATGGTGCCCTTGAGGTCGAGTGCTCCGTGCTCGTAGAAGCGATAGTCCTCGATCGCGATGATCGCCTTACGCATGATCGGCGCGACATCGGTGAGCGAGACGTTCACCCGGTTCTGGTCGTAGAACGTCGCGAGCACGTTCCCGTTCTTGTCGAGCATGCGGGTGCGCTCGGCCAGAGTTTCCGCGTCGAGTTCAGCAGGCAGGTTGCCCATGCTCTCGGAGACCGAACGGGCCCCGAGGCCGGCGACACCGGCGAACGGGATCACCAAACCGGCCACGAGGACGCCCATGACGGCGGCGACGGCGAGCAGCACCCCGAGATGGGACAGGATGCCGGAGAATCCAAGCCGGTCGTCTCTGGGAGCAGACATGGTGACCAGGGTACGTGAACGAGTGAAGCACGCGTCTCATACTGCATAACCGCAAAACACGCAGGCGTTCATGAAGAATTTGCTTGAGCGGTGTGCAGCCGCAATGGCTCGAACGGACTACCCGCGGACTACCCGCGCCCGGAAGGAGGGGCGGCAATAGCCCCGAAGTGGACGGTTTGCCCCGTAGATGAGAGGCACGCAGGACGAATGGAGAAGTCCAGTAGTCAGAATGGACTATGCGAAGTCCATCCCTCTGTGTCTGTTTTGCGCCTTAAGAACTCTTTACCTTGATAGTAGGGATTGATGAGCCCGCCAACTGGGAGGACGGGCCCGATTCCCTGAGGAGTGCACCATGTGGAACGAAGACTGGGCAACTGTGGCTCTGTGCAACCAGACCCGCCCCGACGAGCTGTTCGTGCGAGGAGCAGCGCAGAACCGAGCGAAGCAGCTCTGTTCGAGCTGTCCCGTGCGGACCGAGTGCTTGTCCGAAGCGCTCGACAACGAGATCGAGTGGGGCGTCTGGGGTGGCATGACAGAGCGTGAGCGGCGTGCGCTGCTGCGCAAGCGTCCCAACGTGACCTCGTGGCGCCGGCTTCTGGAGACGGCTCAGGCCGACCATGCCGCCTCTGTCATCGCGACTGCGGCCTCCGTCACTGCCTGATCGGCTTGCGCCAGCTCGGCCGCCAACGGGTCAGCCCGTCAGCAGCTCGCCGACCAGACGTAGGCCATCGAGGTCGTGTACGTCGGTGGACAGGGCCGGCATCACCGCGGTGGGCACCTCTGGATGAGCGGCAGCGAACCGCGTCCGCAGGTGTGACTCGCGGGCCACGATCCGCGTCCGGTCGGCATGCAGCCGGAGCAGACCGGTGGCCACCTCGTCGGAAGCGCTCGGCTGCTCGATGGCCTCGAGCTTCTCCACCGCTGCCATCGCCTGGTCGCCGGAGAGGCCGCCGACAGCTGCCCGGCTTGCACGGTTCACGATCAGCCCTGCCAGCGGCATGTGCTCCGCGTTGAGACGTTCGACGAAGTACGCCGCCTCGCGCAACGCGTCTGGCTCCGGGGCAGCCACGACGAGGAAGGCTGTCTCCTGCGCCTGAAGCAGCTCGAAGGTCTGCTCAGCTCGCTGACGGAAGCCACCGAACAGTGTGTCGAACGCCGCGACGAACATCTGCACGTCTCGGAGGAACTGTGCTCCGACGATTCTGTTGAGGGCGTTCGTGACCACGCCGAGTCCCGCTGTCATCAGCCGAGCGGGTCCCTTCGCGGGAGCAAGGAGCAGTCGGATGAACCTGCCGTCGAGGAAGCTGGACAGGCGATCCGGTGCGTCGAGGAAGTCGAGCGCGGACCGTGACGGCGGGGTGTCGACGACGATCAGGTCCCACCGGCCGGTGTCGGCCGCGTCCCTCCTCAACTGGCCCAGCTTCTCCATCGCCATGTACTCCTGCGTGCCGGCGAAGGAGCTGGAAAGGGCCTGGTAGAAGGGATTGACCAGGATCTGTGCTGCCTTCTCTGGACTCGCCTGGCTTTCCACGACCTCGTCGAAGGTCCGTTTCATGTCCAGCATCATGGCGTCGAGCCTTCCCTGGCCACTCTTCTCGACCCCGGGAACCGGTCGCGGCACGTTGTCGAGCGCCTCGATCCCCATCGACTGGGCCAGTCGGCGAGCCGGGTCGATCGTGAGGACGACAACCTTCCGACCCCGCTCGGCCGCACGTAGGGCGAGGGCGGCCGAGGTGGTGGTCTTTCCGACGCCCCCTGAGCCACAGCAGACGATGATCTTGGTGCCGTAGTCGTCGATCAGCGCGTCGACGTCCAGCTCGAGCGCTTCGACGTACTTCGCTGCCAGTGGACCTACACGGGCACCGGACCGGGTGCTTCTACTCATGCCAGCCCCTGCTCACACAGCTCTGCCGCCAGCTCGTAGAGACCGCCGAGATCGACGCCTCCCGGCAGCCGTGGCAGCTCGTACGTCGGCACGTCGAGGTCACTGATCCGCCTACGCTGCTCGTCCTCGAGCGCACGGCGCTCGGCGTGCTCGCGTGCCTCGCTCAGCAGCGCGTCAACCACGACGGGCCGAGGCCTGATGCCGCCGGCGGCAAGCCCTTCCTCGACCAGCTCTCTCGGCAGATCCCCTGTGATGGCTCTGTCCCTCGCGTTGGCGTCGAGCTCGTTGGGCCGGGCCATGTTGACGATCACCCCGCCTACCGGAAGGTCGGTGGCCCGCAGCTGCTCGATGCCGTCGGCGGTCTCCTGTACCGGCATGTCCTCGAGCACGGTGACCAGGTGCACCGCGGTCTGCGGCGAGTGCAACAGGGTCATCACCCTGTCGGCCTGGTTACGGATCGGACCCACCTTGGCGAGACCGGCCAGCTCGTCGTTGACGTTGAGGAAGTGGATGATGCGGCCGGTGGGAGGAGCGTCGAGCACGATCGCGTCGTAGCTCCGCGCCCCCTTGCTGCGCTTGTTGCGGTGCGCGGCCTCGTACACCTTGCCGGTGAGCAGAACGTCTCGTACACCAGGAGCGATGGTGGTGGCGAAGTCGATGACACCGAACCTTCGCAGCACCTTCCCGGCCCGGCCGAGCCGGTAGTACATCGACAGATACTCCAGCAGCGCGGACTCGGTGTCGATCGCGAGCGCGTAGACGTCGCCGCCGTCGTTGGGCCCACTGGCGATCCGTCGTTCCTCGTGAGGCAGGGAGGGCACGTCGAAGAGCCGGGCGATGCCCTGTCGCGCCTCCACCTCGCAGAGCAGGACGTGCTTGCCGCTGCTGGCAAGGGCGAGCGCCAGACTGGCTGCCACCGTGGTCTTGCCGGTGCCGCCCTTGCCGGTGACGACGTGCAGGCGTACGCCGGACCAGTCGGTGCCGCCCTCCGATGACTGGGCGGCCGACTGTCGCGACTGGCGGGTCGAGGGAGTTACCACGCCTGGGAGCCTAGCCGGACGGCTGATGACCCGAAGTGACGTGTGGCCGGGCTTATGGGCGGCCGGCGCAGAGATTGGCAGCCGATGTGTGCACACAACCCATCTTCCCGGCGTACATCCGGAACTATGATCGCAGGCGTTGGCCCGTCGGACGCGTTGTCGGCGGGACCGAGGTCGAAGGAGGATATCGATGGACAAGGTTGTCGCGAGCGCTGCCGAGGCGGTGGCCGACATCGGGAGCGGTTCGACGTTGGCGGTGGGTGGATTCGGGTTGTGCGGCATCCCGTCGGTGTTGATCGAGGCGTTGTTGGCGCAGGGCGCTGATGCTTTGCAGGCGGTGTCGAACAACTGCGGTGTCGATGACTGGGGTCTTGGTCGGCTTCTCGCCAACAAGCGGATCCGGCGGATGATCTCCTCCTACGTGGGGGAGAACAAGGAGTTCGCGCGGCAGTACCTTTCTGGTGAGCTGGAGGTCGAGCTGACGCCGCAAGGGACGTTGGCGGAGCGGATGCGGGCAGGTGGTTCGGGTATTCCGGCATTCTTCACCGCGACCGGAGTGGGCACACAGGTCGCCGAGGGTGGTCTGCCGTGGAGGTACGACGAAGCGGGGAACGTGGCGGTGGCCTCCCCGGCCAAGGAGGTGCGGTCATTCGTGACGGCGGAGGGGGAAAAGGCCTTCGTGCTGGAGGAGGCGATCGTGGCCGACTACGCACTGGTACGGGCCTGGAGGGGTGACCGGCACGGGAACCTTGTGTATCGGGACTCCGCGCGCAACTTCAACCCTCTTGCGGCGATGTGCGGGCGTACGACGATCGCGGAGGTCGAGCATCTCGTGGAGCCGGGGGAGATCAACGCGAACCACGTGCACACGCCCGGGGTGTTCGTGCAGCGGGTCGTCCGGCTCAGCGCTGAGCAGGCGGCCGACAAGCGGATCGAGAAGCGCACCATACGGGGGGCTCCGTCTGCCGTGGACCCCCCTGCTGTGGCGGCGACCCCCGTGAGAATCCCGGCTGGTACTGCTGCCGGGACAAGCGGGGCGGAGGCCTGAGATGGCGTGGAGTCGTGAGGAGATGGCTGCGCGTGCGGCCTCGGAGCTGACCGACGGGTCTTATGTCAACCTAGGCATCGGGTTGCCGACGCTGGTGCCCAACTATGTCGAGGACGGCGTGGAACTGGTGCTGCAGTCCGAGAACGGGATCCTGGGTGTGGGCGCCTACCCGTGGGAGGGTGAGGAGGATCCGGACCTGATCAATGCGGGCAAGGAGACGGTGACGCTGCGACCTGGTGCGTCGTTCTTCGACTCCGCGACCTCGTTCGGGATGATCCGTGGAGGCAAGATCGACGCCGCTATCCTGGGCGCGATGCAGGTCTCGGCGGCCGGTGACATCGCGAACTGGATGATCCCGGGGAAGATGGTCAAGGGGATGGGCGGTGCCATGGATCTGGTCCATGGCGCCAAGAGAGTGATTGTGCTGATGGAGCATATGGCCCGGGACGGGTCGTACAAGATTGTCGCGCAGTGTTCGCTCCCCTACACCGGCCTCGGCGTGGTCCAGCGGATCATCACCGACCTCGCGGTGATCGACGTGATCGACCCCGCGACCGGTCGCACGCCTCCGGCTGGCACGTCGGGCGAGCGTGCCCTGAAGCTCGTCGAGCTGGCTCCCGGCGTGAGCGAGGACGAGGTGCGTGAGAAGACCGAGCCGCCCCTCACCTGACGTTTACCAGGAGATGCAGGAAACCGTGCGCTGACCATGGTGAACTTCTCATGGGATGTGCTGGTTTGCCGCGGGTACTCCAAGGTCCGCCGTACGGCGACGTCGTCAGGCTGCCGCGCGCAGCATCTGACGGATGCGGGCGGCTGTGTGCATCGGGACGGACAGATCGGACCAGATCAACCGCACCATCCGCCAGCCAGTGCTCTCACGCAGGATGTCCTCACGCCGCTTCTCGCGGAACACCGCATCGCCGGGCTCCTCGTCATCGCGCAGCAGCCGGCCGTACTTCACACGTCCGTCGAACTCGCCGAGCAGCTGGTGTTCGGGCCAGGCGAAGTCCGAGATCCCGACCACTCGGCCGGTAGCGTCGCGCACCTCCCACTGGGTCTCCGGGGCAGGCAATCCCTGGGTGTGGCAGAGGTACCGGGTCCGAGTCTCGCCGACCGACTGGCCACCTTCATCGGCCATCCGCACGGTTATCTGCAGCCGTTGCATCCCTGGCCAGTTCTCCATCATCGCGTGCCTCGTCGACAGCTCATCGCGGGTGCACAACCTGAGGTGCAGCGCCGAGTCGAGGATGACGAGGCCCGCCTCGGTGGGGGCCAGGGAAGCCGCCTCGAGTGCCGCGCGCGCCGGTCGCATCGCGGACATGCCGTCGACCTCGGTCAGATCGCCCCGCTGCGTGAGCCCTTCGTGGTGGTGCACGCCGGCCTCGGTCCGACCAGAGCCACCGTCGAGCCGGGTCACGTGGATGGTGTTCAGGTCGGTCCGCCACAGGCGCATGTCGTGCTGCACTGCCGCCGAGGTGTGGCTCAGCGCGACGCTGGCACCAAGCTTGCGCATGACGCATCGGCCGCGGATGCGCTGTCTCTCCTGCTCGTGGCTCGGCCACAGATCCGGGAACGTGTAACTGCCCGCCCGGATACGTAGCCACACCCGCTTCTTGAGCGTGCGACGGATCGAGCGGTCGTCGTATCCGGCCCTGAGCGCGTCCGTGCGCGTGAAGAAGCCGTCGGTCTCAGCCAGCACTCGTAGCTCGTCCATCGCTCGATGGTGACGCCTTGAACCGTCGGCGGCCACGCGGTAAGCAGCTGTTGTGCACAAGTTGACTGCCGAGTTGCGCTGGGGACGCTTCCTGGCTCGGGGTACGACGCCGAGGTAGGCGTCGATCTACCGGACCGGATCCGTCGTACGGGTGAAGTCCATCCTCAGCAACGCACGTCGACCCGGGCGCTCGGGTCCGACGGATCCGAAGCAGACATTGTACCCACGGTAAACCGTCGCCGCCCATGGGGTGTTCACCATGGTCAGCGGAAGATTTCCTGCAACCCCTGGTAAACGTCAGAGATCGGGGTGCTTGGTGGTGAGACGGTAGGCGCCTGAGTGGAAGACCAGGGGCTCGCCACCGGGTGCGTCGTACGACTCGATCTCACCGAGCAGCACCACGTGGTCTCCGGCGTCGACGCGCTGCGTGGTGTGGCAGACGAAGTGCGCGACCGTGCCGGCAAGCAGCGGCGGGCGTGCGCTGCTGTCGCTCTCGACGGCGGCGACCTGCCCGCGTGGGATCAGCGCGACACCCTCGAACTTGTCCGTTCCTGAGTTCGAGAACTGTCGTGAGAGGTGGTGCTGGTCATAGGCGAGCACGTTGACCGCGAAGTGCGTCGCCTCCTCGAAGGCAGGCATCGAGGGCGAGCTCTTCGCCGCGGCCCACATCACCAGCGGCGGGTCGAGGGAGACGGAGGTGAACGAGTTGGCGGTCATCGCCCAGCGTCGGCCGGCGGCGTCCTCGGTGGTGACGACGGTGACACCGGTGGCGTACTGGCCGAGGGCGCTGCGGAGTGCGGGCAGGTCGAACCGGGCCTGCTCGCTGACGATCTGCTCGGCCAGGAAGCGCTCCGCCGCCGCTGCGTCGTACCACCACGGGCTGAACAACCGTGCGTCGTCGAAACCGGCGAAGAAGCGCGCAGACACCGCCGGATGCTCGGCTGCCGCATCCACCACCCGGCGCTGGTGCTGGTTGGCCGGCTTGAGCCAGGAGTTGGTCCAGGCGGTGACCCACTGCGCCCAGCCTCGCCAGAAGTTGTCGAAGGTCTGCCGCATCCAGGTGGCGTCGAAGTCGCCGTCGTGAGCGGTGATCGACTCCAGGTAGAACGACGCCGACTTGATCGCTGTGTTCGCACCCTGGCTGGTGACCGGGTCGTTGAGCACCACCACGTCGGCCATGCCCAGCACATGCGCCCCGGACGGCAAGGTGCCGACCGGGAAGCGTACGACGGGGGTGATCATGCCGCGAAGGACGGCGTTGTCGTCGGTGAGGACTGCACGGGACGCCCGCCCCGCTTCGGCGGGGAAGTGCTTGCCCAGAAGCGTGCGCAGCCGGTCCAGGTGCTCCGCGCCGGTGGCAACGCCGTCCCAGGAGTCGAGCGGACCGCCCGGGACACCTTCGAGCACGATGATGTCGCAGGGACCGGACACCGTCAGCGCCGGGCAGGTGAAGCACTCCCCGACGCCCTCGACGCTGTGGTAGCGCAACGTCGGCCCGTCCGGGTCCGGTTCCACACCGTGCAGGTAGGTGAGGGCGGCGACACGTTGGGGCGAGGAGTACGGCGAGCGGGCTGGGTCTGTTTCGAAGAGCGAGGCCAGCCCACTCCTTCCCGTGCTGAGCACGACAAGCTCGTGTTCGCGCGCGAGGTCCTCGACGTCTTCGATGCCCGCGCTCCGGACCACGACCTTGCCGCCGAGCTCCTCGATCGCCTCGAGCAGGACGGGCACCTTGACCCGCTGGTCCAGGGAACGAGCGGCTGGGAGGGCCAGGTCGAAGCGGGCAGCCGTCCCGTCCGCCCGCGAGGTGTCGAAGGCCATCCGCTCGATCGTGGGCGCCCGTGGGAGCAGGTCGGAGATACCGAGGGTGGTCTCCACCTCCAGGGCGGTCTCGAAGGTGACCTGGCTTGACATCACGTGCCCGTCGCGGATCTCCTCGCCCGAACGGTCCGATACGAGTGTGACGTCGTATCCCTGCTGCAGAAGACCGACCGCGAGCGTCGTACCCGCTGCTCCCGCCCCGACGATGGCCACCCGGCGAGGACGGCTCATAGGGGGAGCATCTCGGCGTAGGCTGCGGCGCGGACCACGGGCCAGGCGTCCGAAAGCGGGTCGATCAAGTCGTAGTGGTCGCTGCCCGCTAGCTCGCACATCACGACGGAGGGATGCCTGGCGACCATGCCACGAGAGTTGTCGATCGGCACGACGTCGTCCTGCACGCCGTGGATGACGACGACGTCGCAGGGTGGCTCGTCGGCGAGGCGTACGACGGGGTCGGCGGAGTCGTACCGGTCGGGATGGTCGTCGTAGGACCCGTCCAGGAGCCGCTGCACGGCGTCGCCACCTAGATGTGCCTCGGCCGCGGCCTGCAGGTCACCGACCGGGGCAAGGCCGACCACACGGTTAAGGGGGTACGGCTCGTTGGCCAGCCATAGGGCGAGGTGACCGCCGGCGGAATGGCCCATGGCCGTGGTCCGGTCGATGGAGATGTCGAGGTCGTCGAGCAGGCCCGGCAGGGACGCCATCGCGGCGCCGATGTCGTCGAAGGTCTCCGGCCATCCGCCGGCCAGAGAGCCGGCGCCGCCGACCCGTCGGTACTCCGGCGTCGCGACCACCAGTCCCTCGGCGGCCAACGCCTCTGCCAGAGGCCGCGTATGGACGCGGTCGTACTCGACCCGCCAGAAGCCGCCGTGGATCAGCACCAGCAAGGGGCTCGTGGTCCGAGGGCCCGAATCCGGGTGGGGCGGCAGGTGAACGTCGAGAATCGCCTCGGCGTGGTTGCCGTAGCGCAGGACGACGTCGGGCAGATCCGCCGTCCGCGTCATCACGTCTGCTTGGTCGGCAAGCTTCACGCCCTCAACCTACCGACCGGTGTGGCCCGGTCGGGGCGTTAGGCTCGCGACCATGACACACAGTGATGCGCAGAAGTGGGAGTACATGACGGCACCGGTGCTCGTGCACGCCACCAAGCAGATCCTCGACAACTTCGGCGAGGACGGCTGGGAGCTGGTGCAGATGGTTCCGGGGATGAACCCAGAGAACCTCGTCGCCTACTTCAAGCGGCCGAGGTCGTGACCACTCCCGAGAACCGGCTCACCGAGCTCGGTCTCGCCGTCCCCGAGGTCGCGAAGCCCGTCGCTGCCTATCTCCCTGCCGTCCGGTCGGGAAGCCACGTCTTCACCTCCGGACAGCTGCCGTTGCGTGAGGGGAAGCTGGTCACCACCGGCAAGGTCGGCGGCGAGGTCACCGCGGAGCAGGCGGTCGAGTGTGCGCGTCAATGTGCCTTGAACGCTCTTGCCGCGGTGAAGGCGGAGGTCGGCGAGCTGTCGAGCGTCAGCCGCATCGTGAAGATGGTCGTCTTTGTCGCATCGACCCCTGAGTTCACGGGGCAGCCAGCAGTCGCCAACGGTGCCTCGGAGCTGTTCGGCGAGGTGTTCGGGGAGGCCGGCCGGCACGCCCGTTCCGCGGTCGGTGTCTCGGCGCTGCCGCTGGACGCGCCCGTCGAGGTCGAGCTGGTCGTCGAGATCTGACCCATGGACGTGACGCGGCGACTTCCGTCCTCCATGGTCGAGCAGCTCAAGGCGTTCACCGAGGGGCGTCGTACCCCAATCGAGCCTCGGAACGCCTCGACTGTCGTCCTGCTGCGCGCCGGATCGTCGCCCGAGGCCGGGTCGTTGGAGGTCTACCTTCTCCGACGCCACGTGGACATGGCGTTCGCTGCGGGCATGTGCGTCTTCCCCGGGGGCGGTGTGGATCCGCGCGACTTCGAGCGCGAGGTCGACTGGGTCGGTCCGCCGCCGTCGGAGTGGGCCGCGCTGCTCGGGGTCGAGCAGCCGCTCGCACGGGCGCTGGTGTGCGCCGCGGTGCGCGAGACCTTCGAGGAGTCAGGGGTGCTGTTGGCGGGCGCGACGGAGTCCAGCATGGTCGACGGCACGACCGGCGAGGACTGGGAGGACGACCGGCGCCGCCTCGAGGCCCACGAGCTGTCCTTCACCGACTTCCTGGCCCGGCGGGGCCTGAAGCTGCGCACCGATCTGCTGCGGGTGTGGGGGTCCTGGCTGACTCCGGTCTTTGAGCCGCGAAGGTTCCGCGCGTGGTTCTTCGTGGCCGAGCTGCCGGCCGGCCAACGCACCCGGGACGTCTCGAGGGAGTCCGAGGAGGTGACCTGGCTGTCCGTGCGCGACGCGATCGCCGCGGTGGATGCCGGTGAGATGGTGATGCTGCCGCCGACGTACTTCACCTGCATGGAGCTTTACGAGTCCACCACACCCGCCGAGGCGCTGGCTGCGGCCGAGCAGCGCGACCTGGTCCCGGTGGAGCCTTCGGCGGATGTCGACGGTGACAGCGCCTACCTCACTCTTCCCCTGCATCTGGCCCGGCTCGGGCGGGACGTCAGTCGCAGGATGCGCCCATGACTTCGGAACCGGCCTGGGCGGGTGGTCGTTTCGGCGAGCGGGCGGAGTGCGTGCTCGCCCCGAACGCGAACGTCATGACCCTCGACGGCACGAACACCTGGGTGCTGCGTGAGCCCGACGCCGGGCGCTGTGTCGTGGTCGATCCCGGGCCGGAGATCGACCGGCATCTCGACGCAGTCGCCGCCGAGGCCGGGAAGGTAGGCGTCGTACTCCTGACCCATGGCCACGCTGACCACTCCGAGGCGGCGCGGTCCTTCGCGGGGCGGATGAGGTGCGGTGTGCGTGCGCTCGACCCGTTGCACCGACTCGGTTCGGAGGGGCTCGAGAATGGCGACGTGGTCTCGGTCGACGGGCTGGAGATCCGGGTGGTGGCCACCCCCGGGCACACCTCGGACTCTTTGTCGTTCCTCCTGCCCGCGGAGCAGGCGGTGCTGACCGGGGACACGGTCCTGGGGCGGGGTACGACGGTCGTGGCTCATCCGGACGGGCAGCTCGGGGCGTATCTCGACTCGTTGTACCGGCTGCATGCCCTCGCGGAGTCGGCCGAGGCGACCTGGATCCTGCCGGGTCACGGCCCTGTCATCGCCGACGCGCTCGCCGTCCTGGAGCAGTACCTCGCGCATCGGGAGCAACGGCTCGAGCAGGTCCGCGAGGCCGTCCGCGAGCTGTCCGCCTTCTTTGCCTCGGCGCAGCCTTCGCCGGACTTGGCGCGCGCGGTGGTGGAGCGGGTGTATGCCGACGTCGACCCGGTGCTGTGGGGGGCCGCGGAGCTTTCCGTCCGGGCTCAGCTCGCCTACCTCCTCTCCGGTTGAGCCGGGCCGTCTTCGGCGTCGAGCCGCTCGTCCTCCGTCACAGGCAAAGGAAGGGTACGGCGCGCAAGGCCGGACCGCGAAGGTGGCGACATGATGTTGCCACCCGAGATACCCGCCAGCGTGTTCTCACGGGTGTCTCGCGGGATGAGCCCTGACCGCCGTACACCGAGCAACTGTGACGTGGCTGAACGGGGAAAGGGCGCGGCTCAACGGGCGCGGCGGCCTAGGCGCTCGATGTCCATGATCACGACGGAGCGAGGCTCCAGACGCAGCCAACCACGTGAGGCGAAGTCCGCGAGCGCCTTGTTCACCGTCTCGCGCGACGCACCGACGAGCTGGGCGAGCTCCTCCTGGGTGAGGTCGTGGTGCACATGGACCCCGTCGTCGGCGGCGCGACCGAACCGGTCCGCGAGGTCGAGAAGTGCTTTCGCGACACGCCCCGGGACGTCGGAGAACACCAGGTCCGCCACCACGTCGTTGGCCTTGCGCAACCGGCCCGCCAGCTGGGTGAGCAGACCGCGGGCGACCCCAGGGCGGCCATCGAGCCAGCGCAGCAGGTCCTCGTGGGAGAGAGAGGAGAAGACGGTGTCGGTGACCGCAGTCACGGTCGCGGAGCGGGGACCCGGGTCGAACAGCGAGAGCTCACCGAACATCTGGCCCGGGCCGAGGATCGCGAGCAGGTTCTCCCGGCCGTCCGAGGAGGTACGGCCGAGCTTCACCTTGCCGTCGGTCACCACGTAGAGCTTGTCGCCCTCGTCGCCCTCACGGAACAGCACGTCGCCGCGGCGCAGGCGGGCCTCGGCCATCGACGCGCGCAGTGCGGTCGCTGCCTCGTCGTCGAGAGCACTGAACAGCGGTGCTCGACGCAGCACGTCGTTATCCACGAGTTGTCCTCCTCATCGAGGCCGGACTTCCTGTCCGACGGTGGTTCAGGTCACAGTCTGGCGCATCACCAGCCCGACACGCCAAGGCGGCCTGTCGGCTGCCCGTCGTAGGCTGGCTCTGTGCCCGAGACTTCGGTGGTCCGCCACGCCCGAAAGATCAACCGTGTCCTCGCCGACACCTACCCGGACGCGAGGATCGAGCTCCACTTCGAGAACCCCTTCCAGCTTCTCGTGGTTACCGTCCTGTCCGCCCAGACCACCGACCAACGAGTCAACTCGATCAGCCCGGCGCTGTTCGCTGCGTACCCCGACGCGCCGGCGATGGCAGCCGCCAGCCGCGAGCATCTCGAGCGGCTTGTCGCGCCCACCGGCTTCTTCCGCGCCAAGTCCGAGTCCCTCCTGAAGCTCTCGCAGGCACTGGTGGAGAGGTACGATGGACAGGTGCCTGCCCGGATGCAGGACCTGATGAGCCTGCCCGGAGTCGGGCGCAAGAGCGCCAACGTCGTGCTCGGAGACGCGTTCGGCGTCCCGGGAATCACCGTCGACACCCACTTCGGCAGGCTCTCCCGACGCTTCGGGTGGACCCAGGAGACTGATCCGGTCAAGGTGGAGCCCGCCGTCGGAGCGCTCTTTCCCAAGCGTGACTGGGTCCAGTTGAACCATCACCTCATCTGGCACGGCAGGCGCATCTGTCATGCGCGCAACCCGGCCTGTGGAGCCTGTCCCGTGGCGCGGTGGTGCCCGTCGTACGGCGAGGGGCCGACCGATCCTGAGAAGGCGGCCGGACTGGTGCGCACTCAAGGCCGACGATGATCCGTCTTCGCACGGCAGCGGTCCTGACCGTCGTACTCCTGGCGCTGGGGAGTGCGTGCAGCGCGGCCCCTCAGGCACCCAGCGGGAAAGGACCCGGCCCGTTCACGGTCGACGTGGATGTGGACACACCTCAGCTGCGGGCGATCAAGCAGAAGGCAGGGGTCGAGAGGTGCCAGAAGGGGGAGCGCTCCGACGTCGCCGGGGAAGAAGGGCTACCCGACCTGGTGCTCGCCTGCCTCGGTGGAGGACCCGACGTCGACCTGAGCTCATTGAGTGGTCCGCTGGTCATCAACCTGTGGGCCTCCTGGTGCGGACCGTGCCGTGACGAGCTGCCCTACTTCCAGCAGCTGAACGAACGAGCCAACGGCAAGGTGAAGGTGCTCGGTGTCGACTACCAGGACACCCAGCCGGAGGCTGCGCTCGAGCTGGTCCGCGAGACCGGGGTGACCTACCCGCTGCTCGCCGACCCCGCCGGTGAGGTCCGGGTCCCGTTCGAGGTGCGCGGTCTGCCCGGGGTGGTGTTCGTGAACAGGAAAGGCGAGGTCACCCACATCGAGTACGTCGTCGCCCGCTCCTACGGGCAGCTGCGCGACCTGGTCGAGAAGCATCTGGACGTCACTCTCTGACCCGGCTCTCGGGCTCGAACAGACCCGCGGTGTCCCTGCGGTATGGCCACAGCAAGGGACGCGGGAAAGAACGCTCGTGTGGGTACCGCTGGGTAGGCTCCTGTTCGTGTCCGACCCTGCCCCCCTGCCCTCCTCCGGGCGCAAGCATGTGCGGCTGCCGGAGTGGCTCGAGCCTGTCCGACGGAGCGCGTCGGAGATCACCGTCGAGGAGCTGACCCGGTTCGTCCCTCCGGAGGGCCAGGAAACCCGGTACGGCGCCGTACTCCTGCTCTTCGGGGAGGGCGCGAGTGGTCCCGACGTCCTGCTCACCGAGCGCGCGCACGGCATGCGCTCGCATCCTGGCCAGGTGTCCTTTCCCGGTGGGTCCGTCGACGAGCAGGATCGTTCGGCACAGGCCACGGCGTTGCGCGAGGCCGAGGAGGAGACCGGTCTGGATCCGGCAGGGGTGGCCGTCTTCGCGACGCTGCCCGAGCTGTGGCTGCCGCCGAGCAACTTCGCGGTCACGCCGGTGCTGGCGTGGTGGCGCGAGGAGAGCCCGGTCGCAGCGGTCGACCCGAGAGAGGTGCATGCTGTATTCCGCGTGCCGGTCGAGGAGCTGATCGACCCCCAGCACCGCATCTCCGTGCGGCACCCTTCCGGATGGAAGGGCCCGGGATTCTTGATCGGGGACGACAAGGACCTGATCCTCTGGGGCTTCACCGCGGGCATCATCGCCAGAGTCTTCGACTTCGCCGGCTGGACGCGCCCGTGGGATGCCAACAGGATGCGAGATCTGCCCGGCCATATGCTGACGCTGCCCGGTGGTCCCATCGGAGCGGCGGCCACCACGTCACCGGAGCCCAACACCGACTTCCAAGAACAACAAGGGACGCCCCTGTGAGAGTGCATCCAGCGTGAACATTCTCGACTGGCTGCTCGTCGTGCTCGCCCTCGCCTATGCCGTGTCCGGTTACTGGCAGGGATTCATCGCAGGTGCTTTCGCGACCGCGGGACTTCTCCTGGGGGGCGTGTCCGGGATCTGGGTCGCTCCCCAGATCCTCGGTGACGCCTCACCGTCCCCGTGGGTCTCTCTCGGCGCCCTTCTCGTCGTGCTCATCTGTGCCTCCGTTGGCCAGGCGATCCTGCAGTTCGCCGGCGCCCGGATCAGGGACCGGATCACCTGGCAGCCGGCACGGGCGCTCGACGCGGTCGGCGGCGCGGTGCTGAGCACGCTCGCCGTGCTCCTCGTCGCGTGGGCCCTCGGGGTCGCGGTCAGCGGATCCAGCCTCCCGGTCGTCACCGACCAGGTGCGGTACTCCAAGGTGCTCTTCAGGGTGGACAAGGTGGTTCCCGAAGCGGCGGACGAGGTCCTCCGGTCCTTCAACGATGTGGTCGGGTCGAGCTTCTTTCCGCAGTACCTCGAGCCGTTCGCTCCCGAGCGGATCGTCGCGGTCGGCCCGCCTCCGGGCAAGATCGCCCGCGACCCGGAGGTGCGGGCCGCCGCCGCCAGCGTGCTCAAGGTCCGCAGCCAGAACGACTGCGGACGCGGGGTGGAGGGAACCGGTTTCCTCTACTCGCCTTCCCGGGTGATGACCAACGCGCACGTGGTGGCGGGTGTCGCCGACCCAACGGTCCTGGTCGGCGACACCGAGATGCCTGCCCGGGTCGTCTACTACAACTCCGACCTAGACGTGGCGGTTCTGGCGGTCGAGGGCGTCGACCGACCGTTCCTCCGGTTCGACACGCTCACCGAACCTGGGCAGGCAGGCGCCGTGCTGGGATATCCCAACGACGGTC
Organism: Actinomycetota bacterium; assembly: GCA_030859325.1. Taxonomy (GTDB): domain Bacteria; phylum Actinomycetota; class Actinomycetes; order Propionibacteriales; family Nocardioidaceae; genus Nocardioides_C. The sequence continues at coordinate 24,075 of JALZKI010000035.1, read as the reverse complement.
CCTACAACCTCCAGGCCGCACGGATCCGTGGAAAGCAGCAGCTGCGCAGCCCCGACATCTACGGCGACGGCACGGTCGTGCGCGAGGTGCTGTCCCTGCGGTCTCTGGTCCAGCCCGGCAACTCCGGCGGACCGTTGGTCTCCGAGGCCGGTGAAGTGCTCGGCGTGATCTTCGCGGCGTCGGTCAGTGACGAGGACACCGGTTACGCACTCACTGCGGAGCAGGTCGCGCAGGGTGCGGCTGAGGGCTTGTCGAGCAAGAAGGCGGTCGATACCGGCGCCTGCGCCTAGTGACCGAGCCAGCCCAGCAGCACGTCGTTGAAGGCCTCGGGTTGCTCCTCGTGCGGGAAATGGCCGGCTCGCGCGACGAGCTGGTGCGAGAACGTGCCGCGCACGTGCTGCGCGGACCTCGCGCTAGTGTTCGCCGCAAGTGCCGGGTCGTCGGTTCCGTGAATGGTGCACACCGGCTGGCTCGTCGGCGCGGCCATCACCTGGTTGAAGCGTCGGCCGTCGCTACGAAGCCGGGACCGGACCAGCCACCGGTGGTACTCCAACGCACAGTGCGGCGCCGGCCACAGGGACAGTGCCTGCTGGTACGCCGCCACGGTGTCGTCATCGGGGAACGAGGAGTCGGGACTGCTCCACGAGGTCAGATGTGAGCGAAGGAACCCGCGCGCCGGGTCCGACAACCTCCACTCGGGGACCATCGGCACCTGCATGGACACGATGTGCTGCAGCGCTCGCATCCGGCGGCCTGATCGCAGATCTCGCAGCATCGCCTGGGGGTGCGGGGCCGAGACCGCGCAGAGCATGGAGACCTCCTGCGGGTGGAGGGCGGAAGTGGCCCAACCGACGTACCCGCCCCAACCGTGCCCGACGAGGGCGGCACTGCGGGCGCCGAGCGCCTTGATCACCCCGGAGACGTCACCGGCGAGCGTGAACGGGTCGTAGCCACGCGGAGGCTTGTCCGACCCGCCGTACCCCCGCAGGTCCATCGCTACCGCTCGGTAGTCGGCCTTGGCAAGCACAGGCAGCTGTGCCCGCCACGACCACCAGAACTCGGGGAACCCGTGCAGGAGCAGCACCAGCGGCGCGTCGCCGCCCGAGGCGGGAAGGGACTCCGCGACGTGGAACCTGGCCCCGTTGGCGGCGAGGTACCGGTGCCGCCAGGGGCCCGGAGCCGCGATGACCGATCTGGTGTCCGGTGTCCTCGCCACGAGGCGAAGGTCAGCTGCGCTTGAGCAGGTGCTTGGTCTCTTGCGCCTGGTGGATCGCGCGCTCGGGCGCCCGGACCTGCTTGACCTTCCTGATGCCCAGGAACGCCAGGATCCCCGCGAGCAGGAGATAGACCGCGAACACGATCAGGAAGCACCAGGCGAGGTCAAGGCCGGTCAGGTGCAGAAGATAGGCGAGTGCGACCGAGAGCATGATGATCGCCAGGAGCCCGAGGAGAGCCGCGCCTGCGAAGAGGCCTGCGCCGGTGCCCCCGGCCTTGATGCTGACCTTGAGCTCGGACTTCGCCAGCGCGATCTCGTTCTGGATCAGGCTGGAGACGTCTCGGCTCGCGTCGGCGACGAGTCGGCCGACCGTGGGCTCGCTGTCGGCGCTGGGCTGGACGGCGGTGCTGCCGGTCGTCCCGGTCATGCGGGCAGGGTCAGTCGTGCTGGCCTGGTCGCTCGCATGGTGAGCCGGTGCCATCGGGTGACTCCTCGTCGTCGCTTCGTCAGAGGTCAGGGAACCGCGCGGTCCAGCAGCGCAGCGCCTTCGCCTCTCGTCCCCCTGACACTAGAGGACTAAACCCCGGCCGCTCGACGGGGCTACTCCTCCGAGCCCTTAGTCGAGGACATGCCAGTCTGGATGAGATCCATCACCTGGGAGTCGGCCAGCGTAGTGACGTCCCCGACCTCGCGGTGCTCGGCGACGTCCTTCAGCAGGCGCCGCATGATCTTTCCGGACCGGGTCTTCGGCAGCTCGGTGACAACCATGATCTGGCGGGGCTTGGCGATGGCGCCGATCTCCTTGGCCACATGGCTGCGCAGCTCTTGGATCAGCTCCTCGGAGGCCGACGCGCCGTCCTCGAGGGCCGACTCGCGCAGGATCACGAACGCACACACCGCCTGGCCGGTGGTCTCGTCGGCTGCGCCGACGACGGCGGCCTCGGCCACCTTCGGGTGGGAGACCAACGCGGACTCGATCTCCGTGGTCGACATCCGGTGGCCCGACACGTTCATCACGTCGTCGACGCGGCCGAGCAGCCAGATGTCTCCGTCGTCGTCCTTCTTGGCCCCGTCACCGGCGAAGTAGCGTCCGGGAAAGCGGGACCAGTAGGTCTCCTTGTACCGCTCGTCCTCACCCCACAGTGTGCGCATCATCGAGGGCCACGGCTCGGTGAGAACCAGGTAGCCGCCCGAGCCGTTCGGCACCGGCTCTCCGGTGTCGTCGACCACGTCGGCGGCCACGCCGGGAATCGGGGTCATCGCTGACCCAGGCTTGCCCGCCGTGACACCTGGGAGCGGGGAGATCATGATCATCCCGGTCTCGGTCTGCCACCAGGTGTCGACCACAGGTGTCCTTCCGGCGCCGATCGTCTCGCGGTACCAGATGTAGGCCTCGGGGTTGATGGGCTCACCGACCGAGCCGAGGATCCGCAGTGTGGACAGGTCATGCTCCTGCGGAATCTCGGCGCCCCACTTCATGAAGGTGCGGATCGCCGTCGGCGCGCAGTAGAGAATGGTCACCCCGTGCTGCTCGATGATCTCCCACCACCGGCCCTTGTGCGGGGTGTCCGGCGTGCCCTCGTACAACACAGACGTGGCACCGTTGGCCAGCGGGCCGTAGACGATGTAGGAGTGCCCGGTGACCCAGCCGATGTCGGCGGCGCACCAGTAGACATCGGTGTCCGGTTTGAGGTCGAAGACCGCCGAGTGCGTGTACGCGCAGCCCACCAGGTAGCCGCCGGTCGTGTGCAGGATCCCCTTCGGTTTGCCGGTCGTGCCCGAGGTGTACATCACGTACAACGGCTGCTCGGAGTCGAAGGCCTCAGCCTCGTGGGAAGGCGAGGCCTCGCCGACCGTCTCGTGCCACCACACGTCACGGCCCTCGGTCCACTCGACGTCCTGCCCGGTACGACGTACGACCAGCACGTGGCGCACGTCGGGGCACTTGGCCACCGCCTCGTCCACGTTCGGCTTCAGGGCCGACGGAGCGCCCCGGCGGTATCCGCCGTCGGCGGTGATCACCACCCTGGCGTCGCAGTCCTGGATCCGGCCGGTCAGCGCATCTGAGGAGAAGCCACCGAAGACCACGGTGTGCGGCGCACCCAGCCGGGCGCACGCCAGCATCGCGACGACCGTCTCGGGAATCATGGGCATGTAGATCGCGACCCGGTCACCGGCTTTCACGCCGAGCTCGAGCAGGGCGTTTGCAGCCCGGCAGACCTCGTCCTTGAGCTCGGTGTAGGTGAGTGAACGGGTGTCGTCCTCAGGCTCACCGACCCAGTGGAAGGCCACCTTGTCGCCCTTGCCGGCCTCGACGTGGCGGTCGACGCAGTTGTAGGCCGCGTTCAGCTTCCCGCCGACGTACCACTTGGCGAACGGGGGGTTGTCCCAGTCGAGAACCTGGTCCCAACGCTGCTGCCAGTCGAGCCGGTCGGCCTGCTCCTCCCAGAACGCGAGCCGGTCGCCGGCTGCGCGCTCGTAGGCCTCCCCTTTCAGGTTCGCGTCGGCCGAGAGCTCAGCAGGGGGCTCGAATCGACGTTCCTCGTGCATCAGGTTCGACAGTGTCTCGTCACTCACGGTTGCTCCTCGGATCTCGGCCAGTCGGTTCTCCCGGTCGCCCTCTCAATCACGATAGGCCGAAGGGGGGTCCGGCGACGAGGGTGCGTCTCTCACTTCGATCAGTGTTGTACGACGCCCTCCGCACCGGCCCCGGTCAGGGATCGCACCTCGAGCTCTTCGTAGCGCTCCTCGGCCGTCGGGTCGTTCGAGGTTATCGAGCCCAGCCAGCCGAAGATGAACCCAGCGGGGATCGAGACGATGCCGGGGTTGCTCAGCGGGAAGACCGCCCAGTCGCCGGCCGGGAACAGCGACGTCTCCGAGCCGGAGACGACGGGAGAGAAGAGCACCAGGAGTACGGCGGTCGACAGCCCGCCGTAGATCGCACAGAGCGCGCCGCGGGTGTTGAACCGCCGCCAGAAAAGGTTGTAGACCAGCGCTGGCACGTTTCCGGACGCCGCGACGGCGAAGGCCAGGGCGACCAGGAAGGCGATATTCAGGTTCTGGGCGAAGATGGACAGGACGATCGCCACCCCCCCGATGCCGAAGGCCGCGATCCTGGCGACGCGGACCTCCTGCTTCTCGGTCACGTCGCCCTTCTTGATCACGTTGGCGTAGATGTCGTGGGCGACCGAGGACGCAGAGGTCAGCGTCAGGCCGGCAACGACGGCGAGGATCGTCGCGAACGCGACAGCTGAGATGAGGGCCAGCAGAACAGCGCCACCCAGGGTGCCTTCTCCTCCGCCGACGGCCTCCGCCAGACGGGGCGAGGCGAGGTTGCCGGAGGAGTCCAGGGTGCTGGTGTCGAGCAGCGCCGCCGCGCCGAAGCCCAGCGCCAGGGTCATCAGGTAGAAGATGCCGATCAGGGTGATCGCCCAGAGCACCGACGTGCGGGCGTCCTTGCTGGTGGGCACCGTGTAGAAGCGGATCAGGATGTGTGGCAGCCCGGCCGTGCCGAGGACCAACGCCAGCGCCAGGCTGACGAAGTCGATCTTGGAGACGACGTCCGCTCCGTAGACCAGGCCGGGCTCGAGGAAGCTCCGCCCCTCACCCGAGTTGCGCGCCGCCTCGCCGAGCAGCTCGGACAGGTTGAACCCGAACTGCGCCATCACCAGGATCGTGACCAGGAGGGTTCCGCTCATCAGCAGCACCGCTTTGACGATCTGCACCCAGGTGGTGCCCTTCATGCCACCGACGGTGACGTAGAAGATCATCAGCAGGCCGACGGCTCCGATCGTCAGGTTCTTCAGAGCCCCGCTGTCGAAGCCGAGCAGCAGGGCGACCAGTGTGCCCGCGCCGACCATCTGCGCCAGCAGGTAGAAGATCGAGACCGCTACCGTGGAGGTCGCGGCGGCCATCCGCACGGGGCTCTGTCGCATCCGGTAGGCGAGCTGGTCGGCCATCGTGTAGCGCCCGGAGTTGCGCAGCAGTTCGGCGACGAGCATCAGCGCCACCAGCCAGGCCACCAGGAAGCCGATCGAGTAGAGGAACCCGTCGGCGCCTCCGAGCGCGATGAGGCCGGAGATGCCGAGGAAGGACGCCGCCGACATGTAGTCACCGGAGATCGCGAGGCCGTTCTGCAGGCCGCTGAACGACCGGCCTCCGGCGTAGTAGTCGGTCGTGCCGCCGGAGGACTGTCGGCTTGCCCAGATGGTGATCCCGATCGTGAGTGCGACCACGAGCAGGAAGAGCACAGAGGTGAGGATCTGGGAGCTCATCTACCGACCTCCTCGTTGTAGCGCTTCTCGAGACCGTTGGCCAACGGGTCGACGTGCGTGTTCATGTATCGCGCGTAAAGGTAGGCGATCGCGAAGGTCGACACGAACTGGAGCAGGCCGAAGACCAGGGCGACGTTGATGTTGCCGACCAGCCGGATGCTCATGAAGTCCGGTGCCCAGTTGGCCATCAGGACGTAGAGCAGGTACCAGACGAGGAAGGCCACGGTGGCCGGGAGCGCGAACCGACGGTACTTCTGGCGCAGCTCCTGGAAGTCCGCGCTGGCGTGCAGGTCCTCGTAGACGGCATGGCCGGCATCCTGGTGCGAGCCGGGTCCGGGTTTTGGTCCCGGGCGGGCTTCCTCGGGCATCGGAGAACACCTCAACTTCAGTGGAGTCGACCCGGCGTGGCCGCCGAGCTGGGTAACGCTCGTCACCGTATTGAGCCGAGGTCGAAGCCGGGAGGAGGTGGGCCGCATGCTGCGGTCAGCGGTGACCCGGGTGCGACGAACGGTCGGCCTCAGAGTGGGTTGGGGTCGCGGTCCACCCCGACGGCTTCGGGGGTGTGCAGCCGCACCATGGTCCGGGAGACGTGCGCCGGCAGCCGGTGTGGTGTCGCCAGAGAGACGGCCACCATGACGGCGAAGGCCGCGGGGACGGTCCAGGCGGCCGGTTGGTCCAACAGTGCCCCTTCCCAGCCGGTGCGCGAGTTCTCCAGCAGAGTGTCGACGACCGCGATGCCCGAAAGCGACCCGCCGACGAGCATGCCGGCGATAGCCCCGGCGTCGGTCAGCTTCCGCCACCAGATGCCCAGCACGAGCAACGGACAGAACGTCGAGGCCGCGACCGCGAACGCCAGACCGACGGCCCTGGCTACCCCGACACCGTCCGCGAAAGCGGTCAGTGCCAGCGGCACGACGACCGCGACGACCGCGGCGGCCTGGAAGGCACGCACACCGCGGAACCTGCGGCCCATCACGTCCTGGCTCAGGACACCCGCAACCGCGATGGTCAGACCCGACGACGTGGACAGAAAGGCGGCGAACGCGCCGGCGGTGGTGAGTGCGGAGAGAAAGTCGCCGCCGAGTCCGCCGATCATCCGGTACGGAAGCTCCAGGACGACCGCATCGGTGCGACCCGCGGCGATCAGGTCCGGCGCGTAGAGACGGCCGAGAGCGCCGTACACGGGAGGTAGGAGGTAGAACGCACCGAGCAACCCAAGCACCACCAAGGTCGTCCGCCGAGCCGCCCGGCCGTCGGGATTCGTATAGAACCGGACCACCACGTGCGGCAGGCCCATGGTCCCGAGAAAGGTCGCCACGATGATGGAGTACGTCGTGTAGAGCGGATGGTCACTCGCCGAGGCCAGCGGTGAGGCCCACACGTCCCCCGGCACACCGCCGGTCATCGTCGTGGCATCCGAAGGGGAGGAGGCGCCGTCCCCGACCCACACCAGGAGCAGGAACATCGCGGGAACCAGGAGCGCGGTGAGCTTCAGCCAGTACTGGAACGCCTGGACCAGGGTGATGCTGCGCATGCCGCCGAAGAAGACGTTGACCAGGACTATGCCGGCGACAAGGACCCCCCCTACCCACGTCTCGGTTCCGGCGACTGTGCTCAAGGACAGGCCCGCCCCCTGGAATTGTGGCATCAGGTAGAGCCAACCGATCGCCACCACCAGCAGCGAGGAGAGCCGCCGTACCTGACGGGACTCGAGCCGTCCCTCGGCGAAGTCGGGCAACGTGTAGGCCCCCGACCGACGCAGCGGTGCAGCCACCAGCACGAGGAGTATGAGGTAGCCCGCGGTCCAGCCCACCGGGTACCACATCATGTCGGTGCCGAACGCGAGCACCAGCCCTGCCACGCCGAGGAAGGAGGCGGCAGAGAGGTACTCCCCGCCGATCGCCGAGGCGTTGAGGGCCGGCCGGACCGACCGGGAGGCGACGAAGAAGTCACTCGTGGTCCGCGAGAACTTCCAGCCGTAGGCACCGACACCGAGGGTGGCGACGGAGATCAGGAGTACGGCGGTGAGGCCGACCGACGAGTTCACGTTGGTGTCCCTCCCTCCGTCATGACCGCTCCACTACGTCGGTGAAGTCGTGCTCGTTCCTCTCGGCGGCCCTGACGTAGAGCCACGCCAGTGCGAGGAGGACCGGGTACACCGCGAAGCCGAGGAGGACCATGGGGACGGGCATGCCCAAGAAGCGCAGGGCCGTGATCTGGGGAAACAGCCAGAACACCAGCGGCAGTCCGGCCACAAGGACCGCGACCGCGACGATGACGAGGATCGCGAGCCGCAGCTGAGCCCGGAGCAGGGAGGCCATGTAGATCTCGCCGATCCGGGTCTGGGCATCGATCTCGGAGGCTGCTGTGGCGCGACGCGGCCGTCCGGAGGCGATACGCGGGTTCGTCACCCGGACCCTCTTCAGGGGCTGGCCGTCCGGACCGGACGTCATCAGCGAGCGCTCTTGCCCGGGCGTGCCCGGCGCACCAGCAGGTCCCGGAGCTCACGGGTGTGCCGCCTGCTCACCTTCAGCTCCTGACCACCCACCTGGACCAGGCATCGGCCGGAGTCGATCCGGACCTCATCGACGTGCTGGAGCGCCACCAGCAGCGAACGGTGGATCCGGACGAACCCCGCGTCGCGCCACTCCTCTTCGAGCGTAGTCAACGGAACCCGGAGAAGGTGACTGCCCGTTGCGGTGTGCAGGCGCGCGTAGTCGCCCTGCGCCTCGACGTAGCGCACCTCCGCGCGTGAGACGAACCGCGTCACACCGCCGAGCTCGACGGCGATGCTGGCGTCGTCAGCGACCGGTCCTCCCGACCGCGCCTCCACGACCCGGCGCACCGCTTCGGCCAGCCGGTCGCTGCGCACCGGCTTCAGCACGTAGTCGACCGCGTTCAGGTCGAACGCCTCGACGGCGTGCTCGTCGTGCGCAGTCACGAAGACCACCGGTGGAGGCGGCCGGAACCGGGACAGCACGCGGGCCAGCTCGAGGCCGGTCAGACCTGGCATCGCGATGTCCAGGAACACCGCGTCGACAGGCTCCTCCCGCAGCACCCGGAGTGCGTCCGCGGAGGAGTCTGTCGTCAGGACCGACCCGATCCGCTGGTCGTGGTCCAGCAGCCAGGAGAGCTCGTCGAGGGCGGGGCGCTCGTCGTCGATGACCAATACCCGCAACGTCGAAGGTGGCGGGGATGTCCGAGCGGCGCTCATGGCTGGACTCCAGGAGCGTACTTCGGCACCCGAACGACAACGCGCGTTCCGGCGCCCGGGGCTGTCTCGACGACCAGGCCGTACTCGTCGCCGAATGTCGAGCGCAGCCGCTCGTCGACGTTGCCGAGGCCCACCGAGTCCATCGAGCTGTCACCGGCCAGCGCCCGCCGTACCTTCTCGGGGTCCTCCCCCACGCCGTCGTCCTCGACCGAGATCACGCACTCGTAGTCGCTGTCCTCGGCGGCGATCGAGATGTGCCCGGGCCCGTGGCTGCCCTCGAGCCCGTGCCGGACCGCGTTCTCGACCAGGGGCTGCAGGGACAGGAAGGGGACGACGACCGGCAGCACCTCGGGCGCTACCTGGAGGGTGACCTGGAGACGGTCGCCGAATCTTGCCTTCTCCAGGACCAGGTAACGCTCGATGGAGCGCAGCTCCTCGGCCAGGGTGGTGAACTCGCCGTGCCTGCGGAAGGAGTAGCGGGTGAAGTCTGCGAACTCGAGCAGCAGCTCGCGGGCCCGCTCGGGGTCGGTGCGCACGAACGACGCGATGGCGGTCAACGAGTTGTAGATGAAGTGCGGGCTGATCTGCGCCCGGAGTGCGCGGACCTCCGCCTTCATCAGTCGGGTTCGGGAGGCGTCCAGCTCGGCGAGCTCGAGCTGTCCCGAGACCCAGCGGGCCAGCTCGTTCGTGGCGCGGACCAGGCCGGCGGACGCCGAGGGGGCGAACACCTGGAGCGTGCCGACCACCCGGTCCTCGACGGTCAGCGGACTGACAATCACATGCCGGAGTGGGCACCTGGGATCATCGCAGGGGATCTCCCGCTTGTCGGCGACCGAGGTGCCACCGTCGGACGCGACGTTTCGGGCAAGTGATGCGGTCTGGGTCTCATGATGGTTGAACCGCCCGTCCCACGCGAGCAGACGTTCGGTGTCGGTCAGAGCGACGGCCGGAGTCCCGAGCAGGGCGCGCAGGAACCTGACCGACTTCTCTGCCGACGGCCCGGTCAGGCCTGCGCGCAGAGCGGGGGCGGCCAGCGAGGCCGTGTGCAGCGTCCGGAAGGTGGTTCGGTCGGCTTCGGTGCCGAGCGGGCCACGTCGACCCCATCCGAACCAGCCGGTGCCCGCCATCGCTGTGTCAGCGGAAGTCGACGAGGAGGAAGTCGGTGCCGAGCGCATCCGGCTCGGCAGGCTGGCCGGGGGAGACCCCTGCGGACGACCCGGTCGTCCGGGTCTCCGGCTCACGCGCCGCCCACGGAAGCACGACCGCACGATAGGCATGGGTCAGGTAGGGCAGCAGCATCCCGTCGTGCCCACGTCCGTAACCGTCATACAGCTCGTCGACCTTGGCCAGCAATGGCTCCTGTTCGGCCGGCGGCATCATTGCCACGGCGGAACGGGACAGCACCAGCTCGCGCAGCGAGACTCGGGTCATCGGCTGCCAGAAGCGGAAGGTCGCCCGCTGGACTGTCTCGAACAAGCCGGAGTCGTCGAGGGACTGTCGGGGGTCCGGTGCGTCGAGCGAGCTCTCTGCGATGATCGTGCCGAGCCGCCGGACCCAGGGGACGCGTTCGTCGCGGACGTTCCACACGAGCCCCAGAGTTCCGCGTGACCTGAGCACGCGTGCGGCCTCGGGCAGCATGCGATCCTGGTCGAACCAGTGGAACGACTGGGCGGCGACCACGGCGTCCACGGAGCGCGAGGCTGCTGGGAGGCGTTCAGCCGCGGCGAGCACGGCGTGTGCTTGTGGAAGGCGCTGCGAGAGCCGACGGAGCATCGGCTCGGAAGGTTCACTCGCGACCACCGTGTGACCGAGGGCGATGAGCTGCTCGGTCAGCTTGCCGGTACCGGCTCCGAGCTCGAGCACGCGCGCCTGCGCACGCTCGACAAGCCACTTCGCGGCTTCCGCCGGGTACGTCGGCCGCGCCCTGTCGTAGGCTTCGGCTCCGGCCTCGAACGAGCCGGATGCGCCGGGTCTGCTGATGGGCTCGTCCATGCGCCGAGGCTACCAACCGCTGAGAGCACCATTCCCCTCTCGACCACACGCGGCAGCCGATTCCGGACGGGAGTCGCCCCCGCGGAGGACCTTCGCCACTGTGGGTTGACCTGGCCGCTCCCGGCGTCGGCTAACCTGACCACCCATGCCCGATCCCGTCGTGGACCCGCTCGCCCGACTCGTCGTACTCGAGGGTGTCGGTTCCGCGATGGCCGGCGCGCGCGACGGGATCGACGCGCTTCTGCGTGACCGTGGCCTGCGCCGCAGTATGCCGGATCTGACCGGAGAGTCGCTTCTTCGCGGGGCTCAAGCGAGTGCTCTCCTCGACGGGTCGAGGTCGAGCCTCGACGAGATCCGGAACGGTGCCGCGGACCAGATGGCCCGTGCAGCGGTGCGGGTGAGCGCCGAGCTGCTGGGTCTGGCTTCCGTCATCTCACGGTCTCCGCTGCAGGCGTTGGCGCGCATTCACACCTTGGCGGGCAAGGGCACGGTCGCCGACGAGGAGCTCGGGCGTCCGAGCGGTCCGGTCTCCGCCGATCGGCTCGCCGCTCTGGCGCACCTGCTCGTGGCGGAGACCTCCGCGCCGGCCCTGGTGGCCGCCGCTGTGGCACATGCCGACATCGCGTCGTCGACTCCGTTCGTCTCTCACAACGGCATCGTGGCTCGTGCAGCCGAGCGCCTGGTCCTGGTTGCGCGGGGTGTGGACGCGAAGTCGCTCATCGTGCCGGAGGCAGGTCATCTGGCTCTGCGGGACGCCTACGAGTCCAACCTGCGTGGCTACCGCGAGGGCGGAGCCGCCGGGGTGCAGTCCTGGCTGTTGTACGCCGCCGAGGCCTATGCCGCGGGTGCTGAGGCGAGCCCACTCAACCGGTGACCGTCGTCGACTCCGTCGGATGAGTAAGGCAGAGGACATGCAAGCGGCACTCCCGGCGCTTGGGCCGAAGAGTGCCGCTGCTGACACGTGAGACCAGTGGCTACCAAGCGTGCACCGGTTAAATGTTGCTGCGGGTGAACCCGAAGACAACGCCCAATTAGGAAGGGTAGGTCGCCGCGTGGGTACCTGACTCACGTGCGGTCTGAAGTTGTTCCTCTGTTCTACGCCTGTTCTTGACCAGGGACAAGGGGTAGCCGTCGATGTGTCGGTTCCGGCGGCGTCATCGCTGGTGAGTTCATGAGGCTCGACGCTCATGCACGCATGAGGCCGCAACCGGCCGCCCTCAGACGCCACTGGCACGCCGACGTGCGGTGAGGTACACCACTCCGCCCGCGGTGACAGCGGTGCTCAGCGCGAGAGCCGCGAGTGTGGCCTTGCCCGCGCGAGACCGCACCCTGTTCCGCAGGACGACCGGCCTGTCGAAGACCAGGATCGGCCACCCGCTCCCGACGGCCCTTCGCCGGAGCTCCTTGTCGGGGTTCACCGCATGGGGGTGTCCCACCGCCTCGAGCATGCTCACATCGGTGACCGAGTCGCTGTATGCGTAGCTGCGCCCGAGGTCGTATCCCTTCCGCACAGCCATCTCTTGGATCGCAGTCGCCTTGTTCGCCGCGTAGGCATAGAAACCGATGACACCGGTGTACTTACCTCCCTCGGTCTCCATGCGCGTGGCGATCACGTCGTCAGCCCCCAGCATCTGAGCGATGGGCTCGACTACCTCGGAGCCGGAGGCGGAGACGATGATGACGTCGCGTCCTGCGAGCCGGTGCTCGTCCATCAGTGAGACTGCCTCGTCGAACACGAGCGGCTCGACGATGTTGTAGACCGTGTCGGCAACGATGTCTCGCACCGTCTGCACGTCCCAACCCGCGCACAGCTTGGAGAGAAACTCGCGCATCTTCTCCATCTGGTCGTGGTCCGCACCGCCCACCAGGTAGACGAACTGCGCGTACGCGCTGCGCAGCACCGACCCTCGCGAGATCAACCCTCCGGCGTAGAACGACCGGCTGAAGGCCAGGGTGCTTGACTTGGCGATGATGGTCTTATCGAGATCGAAGAACGCGGCAGGGCGAGCAACGGAGCAGTCGACGGGCCTCGGCATCGAAAGCCACATTCGCTCCCCTTTCTCGTCGAGATGCACGAAGAAAGTGCAGAGTTATGCAATCGCTTGCATCTGCAGCACGAAATCTGCGCCCCTGGTGTGGGACAAGGCTATCCTGATCCTGTACCCGCCGACTTGTCGGTACACCGTGAAATCCCAGCGGCATCCCCCCCGCCGCTGGTCGGATCCAGACCCATCCCCCCGGGTCTGGATGTGCGGTCCCTGGCCATCCCCCCCGGCCGGGGACCGCTTCTGTTCCCGGTCCCGCGCAGCGGTCCTCGTGCGCGGATAGCCTGAAATCGTCCACAGTCGCGGTTCTCCCGCTCGTTGTCCCCAGTTCGCGGTCCGGTGACGGTACGGCGAGCGCCGGGTGTGGAGACTTCTGGCATGACGAGGGCCCTGACGACAGCGACCGCCCTGCTGCTGACCCGGGAGGAGGACCTCCTCGAGGGCAGTCTGCGCCTCGCGGCAGCGGCAGGAGTCATGCTCGATGTTGCCCATGACATCCCCACTGCGCTGCGTGGCTGGTCGAGTGCCCCGGTGGTCCTGGTGGGTGCCGACATGCTTTCCGAGCTGTCCGTCACGTGCCCGGTCCGCCGTGGCCAGGTTCTCGTCATCTCCACGACCAGCCCACCGGACGGCCTCTTCCGGGAGGCGCTGGACATCGGAGCAGCGCATGTGGCCGAGCTGCCGGCGGCGGAGACCTGGCTCGTCGAGCTGCTGACCGATGTTGCGGACGGAGACGGCAGCGGAGCTGTCACCGTTGCCGTCGTGGGCGGCTCCGGAGGAGCGGGCGCCAGCACCTTCGCGGCAGCCCTTGCGCAGTTGGCTGCCTCCTCCGCACACCCGGCGGTGCTGCTCGATGCCGATCCTCTTGGAAGTGGCATCGACCGCATCGTCGGTTTCGAGGAGCTTCCCGGGATTCGGTGGGAGTCGCTTGTGGAGAGCGCCGGACGGTTCAGCTCCCGCTCGCTGCGCGAGGCACTGCCCCAGCGCAACGGTCTCGCCGCCCTGACCTGGGGGCCGGGACCGCGCCATCAGGTCGACGCGTTCACGGTTCGAGAGGTTCTCTCCGCGGCGCAGCGAGGCAGCGAACTCGTCGTCGTGGATCTCCCGCGGTATCCCGACGCCGTCGCTGCGGAGGTGCTTCCTCGATGTGACCACGTTCTCCTTCTGGCCACACTCACCGTGCCGGCCGTCGTCGCGTCCAGCCGCGTGGCGGCCCATCTGGTCGAGACCGGGCGTACTGTGCACCTCCTCACCAGGGGCCGGCGTTCGGTTCTGGACCCGGAGGACGTCGCCAGGACGCTAACCCTGCCTCTGCTGGCGAGCATGTCGGACCAGCGGCACCTCGCGGAGTGGATAGATCTCGGTCTCGGGCCCGTGCATTCGCGACGTGGCCCCCTCGCCCGTGCCGCTTCCTCGGTCCTTCAGCGGGTCGGCGCCCCGGCCGGGCAGGTGGCATGATTCCCACCGACGGCACACGGCAGCTGAGCCGGGTGCCCGGCGACGGTTCTGCCACCACGCGCGGGGTGCCCGATGACGTCGTGGAACGGGTTCGAGAGCGCCTTGCCCGAGATGGCTCGGCGCTCAGCCCGAGCCTCGTCGCCCGTGCCCTGCGTGACGAAGGGCGACCGGTGGGAGACGCAACGGTGCTTGCCGTGCTCGATGCACTGCGGCTGGACGTGCTCGGTGCGGGCCCGCTGGAGCCACTGCTCCGGCTCGAAGGTGTCACGGACGTGCTGGTGAACGGACCAGGCCAGGTCTTCCTCGAGCGGGGGAGCGGGCTGGAGCTCACCGACGTGACATTCCCTGACGAGGCCGCGGTTCGTCGGTTGGCTCAGCGGCTGGCCACCTCCGGCGGCCGTCGCCTCGACGACGCCTCGCCGTACGTCGACGTGCGGCTCGCGGACGGAACCCGGTTTCATGCCGTGCTCGCGCCGCTGTCGCGGCCGGGGACGGTGCTGTCCATGCGGGTCCCTCGCAATCGTGTCTTCGCCCTCGCCGAGCTGGTCTCGCTCGGGACGATCTGCGAGGAGGCCGCCCGGCTGCTCGCGCTGATCATCGAGCATCGGCTCGCCTTCCTGGTCAGCGGCGGAACCGGATCTGGAAAGACCACGCTGTTGTCGGCACTGCTGTCCTTGGTGGACTCACGCCACCGTCTGGTGATCGTGGAGGACGCCAGCGAGCTGAGGCCGGCCCATCGACACGTCGTGGGGCTGGAGTCACGACCCGCCAACATCGAGGGGGCCGGCGCGATCGGGATTCAGGCACTGGTTCGCCAAGCACTGAGGATGCGTCCTGACCGCTTGGTGGTAGGAGAGGTGCGCGGCGCCGAGGTGGCCGATCTCTTGGCGGCGATGAACACCGGACATGAGGGTGGCTGCGGCACCATCCACGCCAACTCGGCTGCTGACGTGCCGGCCAGGATCGAGGCACTGGCCATGGCCGCTGGCATGCCGCGGGCGGCGGTGCACAGCCAGATGGCCTCGGCCATCGATCTCCTCGTCCACCTGGGAAGAGCTGCCGACGGGCGGCGTCGGGTCGAAGAGGTCGCGGTTCTCCGGCGGTCGCCCACAGGAGAGGTCGCGGCCGTTCCCGCAGTGACCTTCGACGTGAACGGTGCCGTCACCACGTATCCGGAGGCGGCGCAGCTGGACGCGAGACTGCGCACGGGATGAGCATCGCCGCGATAGTCCTCGCCTCCCTCGCCGCGGCTCTGGCGCCGCCGGCGCTACCGGTCCGGTGGCGATCACAGACCGTTCAGGCAGACCCGACCCGCCACGGTGGCCGACGTCTCCTCCTGACCGCGGCGGTCAGCGTGACCGCTCTGCTCGTGCTCGCCCGCGGTTCCCTGCTCGTTCTTGGGCTCATCGGTGCTGGATCCGCTGTCGCCGTCGGCCGTCTGGTCATCGCCGCTCGGCAGAGAAGTAGCGCCGCGCGGCGCGAGGAGCACGTGCTGGAGACATGCGAGGTCCTGGTCGGAGAGCTCCACTCCGGTCAGCCACCGGTCTTTGCGCTCGGTCGCTGTGTCGAGGTCTGGCCGGAGTTCGCACCAGTGGAGACCGCCGCCCGACTCGGAGCCGACGTGCCTGGGGCGCTGCGCGCGCTGGCGGCGTATCCCGGAGCACGGGGACTCGGACACGTTGCAGGGGCGTGGCAGGTCGCGCATGGGTCTGGCGCAGGACTCGCGAACGCGCTGGCTCAGGTGGCCGGCTCGGCCCGGGAGGCCAGGTCGACCCGCCGGCTGGTGTCGGCAGAGCTCGCATCGGCCCAGGCCACCGCTCGGCTGGTCGCCGGCCTTCCACTGGTGGCACTCGCCATGGGCTCCGGCATCGGCGGCAACCCGTGGCACTTCCTGCTCGCCACACCGGCCGGGCTCGCCTGCCTGGCGTGCGGCCTCGCCCTCGCATTCGTCGGTCTTTTCTGGATCGAGCGGATATCGGCGTCGGTGATGGCGCGATGAGCCTCTGGGGCATCGTTCTCGCCGCGGTACTCGCCGCGGTCGCTGCGGCCCTCGTCGTGTCGACCAGTGCCCGGGCGCGCTCAGCGCTGCCGCTGCCGCCGTCGCTGCCGCCGTCGCTGCCGCCGTCGCCGTCGCCGTCGCCGTCGTCGAAGGAGGGTCTGGCCCGTTTTCGCGTCGTACTCTCGTGCGTGGCCGGAGCGGGTGCCGCGGCCGTCCTGGGCGGCTGGATCGGCATCGGCATCGGGTTCGCGGCGGCCGTCACCGTATGGCAGGTGGTGACCCGGATGGAGGCGCCGGCGACCCGCCGACGGCGCGAGCAGCTCATGGCGGCAATGCCACACGTGGTGGACCTCCTCGCTTCGTCGATGTCGGCAGGCTCATCCCCGTCGTCCGCGCTCGAGATGGTCGCTCGAGCCGTGGAACCTCCGATGCGCGAGGAGCTGCTGCTGGTCACCAGCCGGCTGGGCCTAGGGACGGATCCCGTGCGCGTATGGACCGGTCTCGGCCAGCACCCCCAGCTGGCCCCGCTCGGCCGCTGTCTCGCGCGAACGGCCGAAAGTGGAGCCCCTGTCTGCGAGGCCATGTTCCGGCTGGGTGAGGACTTGCGACGCGAATCGCGCGCGGACGTCGAGAACCGCGCACGAGCGGTCGGCGTGAAGGCCGCGGCACCTCTCGGCCTGTGCCTGCTACCCGCCTTCATTCTGGTCGGGATCGTGCCCTTGGTGGTCGGGTCGATCGGGGCAGTCCTCCAGTTCTGACGAGCCAGATCTTCTCCACACCTGCCCACCCGGAGCAGATCCTCCCCAGATCCGGAAGGACCTCTCGATATGCCCTCGGATCAGGGCGAGAGTCGGCTCATCCGAAACAAAACCACATCCGTGGCGAGCGCCGCTGATGTTCTCGATGGAGGTAGGACATGACCAAGTCACCCGTTGCCCGGTTGCGCAACCAAAGAGGAGTGACCACAGCGGAGTACGCCGTGGCGACCGCGGCCGGCTGCGGCTTCGCGGGAGTGCTGATCAAGCTGCTGACCAGCGACTGGGGCCAGGGGCTGCTCAAGACGCTGTTCGAGCTCGTCCTCAAGACGATCGGCATCGGCTGAGCCGTGCTCCGGACGCTCAGGAAGCACGCCGGGAAAGCGAGCAGAGGGCTGCTCACTTTCCCGGCGTCACCATCAGAACGGGGCGTGGTCACTGCCGAGACGGCTGTCGTGACTCCCGTGCTCATCGCCATGGTGATGGGTCTGGTCTGGCTCATCTCGCTCGGGGCGGCACAGGTGAGGGTGGTCGACGCCGCCCGTGAGACCGCTCGTGCTGTCGCCCGTGACGAGCCTCATGGCCGAGCCGTCGAGCTCGGCGGCCGCATCGCACCGGAAGGCTCCCGCTTCTTGGTGTCCGAGCGGGGGGCGACCGTTCGCGTCCACGTCATCGCCCCCGTGGCCGGCCCGGGGGGACTGTTCGAGCTCCTGCCTCCGGTGGAGGTCACCGCCGATGCTATCGCCGCCAAGGAAGTCTGGTGAGCAGGACAGCGAGCCGTCGCGGCCGTGATGAGGGTGGTAGTGCGACGGTTCTCGGGATCGGTCTTCTCGCGCTGCTCATCACCGGGGCGCTGGTCGGCGCGACTGTCGCGGGCATGCTCGTCGGTCAACGCCGTGCCGCGTCCGGCGCGGACATGGCCGCTCTGGCCGGCGCCTCGGCACTCCAGCAGGGGCGCTCGGGATGCGCGCGGGCTGTCGAGCTGGCCACGGCCAACAACGTGCGGCTGGTCGGGTGCGCAGCGAGGGGGGACGTGGTCACTGTCAAGGTCATCACAGAGGTGACGTCTGCACTCGGCTCGCGATGGATCGTCCGGGCTCGGGCCCGGGCCGGGCCCGTGGGATAGCCGCGGGATGACCCCGTCATGACCTCAGAGAAGCGCCGGGAGCAGCCCGATCCTAGCTGCGGTCGCCCTGGAGGTCACCCCGGCGGCCGGTCTTCACCCGTCTCCTTCTGCGCCGAGAGCCGGTTCAGCTCCTTGTGCTCCTTGCGACGGCGGTTGGTAAGACGGACACCGGAGCGAATCAGCTCGAGACCCATCACGAAGAGCAGCACGGTGGCCGCACCCAAGAGGAAGACCCCCAGTGCCTTGGTCTCCACAGCGAACAGCCCAAGGTCGAAAGTGACGGGGTCGTTGGAACCGCCGGCCAACGCAGCGACGAGGGCGGCGACCGAGATCACCACGAGCACAAGACCAAGAGCGAGCATGCTGTTCCTTCCGGGCCGGAGGCGACGCCTCAGGCTAGCCGGTCGCAGGAAACTAGCTCGGTGCCGGCTATGGGTCGCCTACTGGCCGGCTTTCGGGAGGTGATCCTTGCAGAAGAACGCGCAGCAGTTCGATCGCTGCTCGCTTGTCGAGCGGGTTGTTGCCGTTGCCGCACTTGGGGGACTGCACACATGACGGGCAGCCCTCCTCACATCGGCAGGACTCGATCGCATCCCGGGTCGCGGTCAGCCAGGCGGCCGCAGCTCGGTAGCCCCGCTCGGAGAACCCGGCTCCTCCGGGATGCCCGTCGAAGACGAAGACCGTCAGCTGACCGGTATCGGGGTGCAGCGCCGTGGAGACACCGCCTATGTCCCACCGGTCGCAGGTGGCGAACAACGGCAGCAGCCCTATCGCCGCGTGCTCAGCGGCGTGTGCGGCACCGGGAAGGTCACGAGCGTTCAACCCAGCCGCCTCGACGACACCGGCAGGCAGCGTCCACCACACCGCCGTGGTGTCAAGGGTTCGTTGCGGCAGGTCGAGGGGCTCCTCACCCATCACCTCGCCTGTGGGGACTCGCCGCTTCAGGAAGGAGACGACCTGATGGGTCACGCATACGTTTCCGAAGCTGAGCCGGCCAGGGCCCCAGTCCGTGTGCTCGCGTTCGGTCACGACCGCGATGTCCGTGAGCTCGCGGGCCGTCGTCGAGTGGTCGGGTTCGGCGCGCAGGACGACAGCGACGTTCTCGCTCAGGTCGAGCGACTCCACGAGGTAGGTCTCGCCCAGGTGCAGGTACACCGCTCCTGGATGCGCCGTGCCGTGGGCGGAGGACTGGTCCACGGTGCCCAGCAGCCGCCCGGTGGACCGCTCGACCAGACGGACCGGTGCGCCGCCGGTGGACCGGATGTCGGCAAGGTCGCAGGCTCGCCGGCGGTCGGTCCAGAACCATCCGCGGGGGCGCCGCCGCAGCATGCCCGATTCGGTCAGGGCGTCGACACCGGCACGGGCGGTGGGCCCGAACAGCTCGAGGTCCCGCTCCGACAGTGGGATCTCCGCGGCGGCGGCGCACAGATGGGGTCCGAGCACGTAGGGGTTCTCGGGGTCGAAGACGGTCGCCTCGACAGGCTGACCGATCAGCGCGTCCGGGTGGTTGACCAGGTACGTGTCCAGCGGGTCGTCGCGGGCGACGAGCACTCCCAGCGCGTCTTGTCCACCTCGGCCGGCCCGGCCGACCTGCTGCCAGAAGCCGGCGCGGGTTCCGGGGAAGCCCGCCATCAGGACCGCGTCGAGGCCGGCGATGTCGATGCCCAGCTCGAGCGCGTTCGTCGCCGCCAGCCCGAGAAGCTCACCTCGCCGGAGTGCCTGTTCGATCAGTCGGCGGTCCTCGGGCAGGTAGCCGCCTCGGTAGGCCGCGACTCGCTGGGAGAGTCCGGGGGCAACTTCGTCGAGCAAACGTTTAGCAGTCAAGGAGACGATCTCGGTGCCCCGCCGGGAGCGGATGAAGGCCAGGGTCCGGACGTCTTCGACCACCAGATCGGCCAGCAGATCCGCGATCTCGGCGGTCGCGGATCGACGTACCGGAGCGGCATTCTCACCGTCGTAGGAGATGAACGGTGGTTCCCACAGCGCCAGTGAGACCCGGCCGCGCGGAGAGCCGTCCTCGGTGACCGCCACCACGGGAAGACCCGTCAACCTGGAGGCGGCCACTGCCGGCTCGGCGACCGTGGCCGAAGCCAGCATGAACGTGGGTTCAGCACCGTAGTGCGAGCAGACGCGCCGCAACCGGCGCAGGATCTGCGCGACGTGCGCCCCGAAGACCCCGCGGTAGTGGTGGCACTCGTCGACGACCACGTAGTCGAGTCGCGACAGGTATCTTGCCCAGCGGGCGTGCGCGGGCAGCATCGAGCGGTGCAGCATGTCGGGGTTGGTGAGCAGATACTCGCCGTGGTCACGGGCCCAGTCACGCTGCTCGCGCGAGGAGTCGCCGTCATGAGTGGCGGCGCGCACGTCGGATAGCCCCAGGCGGGTCAGTGCCTCCAGCTGGTCCTGGGCCAGTGCCTTGGTCGGTGAGAGGTAGAGGACGGTGGACCCTCCCCGCCCGTTCTCGACGCGCCCCGTCAGCACGGAGGTGAGAGCGGGCAGGAGATAGGCCAGTGACTTCCCGGAGGCCGTGCCGGTCGACACCACCACGTGTTCGCCCGCATGGGCCAAATCTGCGGCGCAACGTTGGTGCGTCCACAGTGACTCGACACCCCGCCTGCCCCAGGCCTCACGCAGATCGGACGCGGCCCACGCGGGCCACTCGGCCCGCCGACCGGCCCGGGGGGGAAGAACCTCGAGGTGGGTGAGCCGATCCCCGCGCCCGGCAGGTGCGGTCAGCCGATCCACGAGCCCGCCAGCGAAACCTGGCGCGGGACCCGCGACGGAGATCGGGGAGGGTTGGGTCACGGGCGAAGTCTCGCAAACGCGGCCAAGGGGTTGTGCCGGGCGCGCACGAGCAACCCGAGCCCGCATCGGCGGCATGGTTGAATGCTGCCTGCGAGGCGAGCGCCAGTGGCTGCCGCTGTCATACTGATCGCAACTGCAGCATCGTCGAGGGAGAACACGTGGATCTGTCACTGGAGACGCGTCACGAGGACGGTCGGACCATCGTCGAGGTGGGTGGGGAGATCGACGTGTACACCGCACCCCGCCTGCGCGACAAGATCACCGAGCTGGTCAGTGCGGGCAGCTACGACCTGGTCATCGACATGGAGAAGGTCGACTTCCTCGACTCGACCGGCCTCGGCGTCCTGGTAGGCGGGTTGAAGAAGGTCCGTGCTCACAACGGTTCCATGCGGCTGATCTGCAACCAGGAGCGGCTGCTCAAGATCTTCCGGATCACGGGTCTCGCGAAGGTCTTTGCAATCCACGGCTCACAAGCCGAAGCGCTCGCCGAGCACTGACCGGAACCATGACCGTCTCTGGCCCGCCCACCGGTGTCACGGTCTCCATTCTCCGTGACCCCTCTCTGGTTCGCACCGTTCGCCTCGTGGACCTTCTCGACTCGTTGTCGCAGGAATCTGGCTCCAAACCACAGACCCCTGCCGCCGACAGCGCCTATCGCTAAGTAGACTCCGGGCACATTCGTGCATGGCGGACGACCGTCTGCCAACGCCCCGCGGATTGGACTGCGGGGTGTTCGACGTGATCGACGGGCCTTCGTGCCCACATGAGGAGGACGTATGTCCGGGCTCACCCTCGCCGCTGAAGGCGCGGATGTGTCTTTGTCCGGTGGCAACGTGACCCTGATCATCGCGGTTGGAGTCATCGCGGTCGTCGCGCTGGCGATGGCCATGATGTTCCGCGGTCAGGTTCTTGCCGCTGCCGAGGGCACCGAGAGCATGAGGACCATTGGCAAGGCAGTCCAGGAGGGTGCCTCGGCGTACCTGACCCGTCAGTTCAAGACGCTGGCCGTCTTCGTCGTCCTCGCGTTCGCCCTGCTCTTCGTGCTGCCGGCCGACGACACGGCCCTCCGGATCGGGCGGTCGATCTTCTTCCTGCTCGGCGCAGGGTTCTCGGCCGCCATCGGCTACATGGGCATGTGGCTCGCGGTCCGGGCCAACGTACGGGTCGCCGCGGCGGCAACCAACGAAGGCCGCGACCCGGCGATGAGGATCGCCTTCCGGACCGGCGGCACGGTCGGCATGGCCACCGTCGGGCTGGGTCTTCTCGGCGCGGCGCTCGTCGTGCTGATCTACCAAGGCGACGCACCGGAGGTTCTCGAGGGCTTCGGCTTCGGTGCCGCCCTGCTGGCAATGTTCATGCGAGTCGGCGGCGGAATCTTCACCAAGGCGGCCGACGTGGGTGCCGACCTCGTCGGGAAAGTGGAGCAGAACATACCCGAGGACGACCCGCGCAACGCCGCGACGATCGCCGACAACGTGGGCGACAACGTGGGCGACTGCGCCGGCATGGCCGCCGATCTGTTCGAGTCCTACGCCGTGATGCTCGTCGCCGCCCTGATCCTGGGCACTGCCGCTTTCGGCGCCGAGGGCCTGGTCTTCCCCCTCATCGTGCCCGCCATCGGTGCGGTGACCGCGATCCTTGGTGTGTACCTGTGCAAGCCGCGCTCAGGTGAGAGCGGCCTGAAGACCATCAACCGCGCCTTCTACATCTCCGCGGCCGTCTCCGCCGTCCTCTGCACGGCGGCTGCGTTCCTCTACCTGCCCGGATCCTTCGGCGAGCTCACACAGGTCGACAACAGCGGTGGCGTCCTCAACACTCTGCTCAACCTGGGCCGCGAGTCGGCGCTGCCCGACGGCGACCCACGCGTCGTCGCCTCGGTCGCGGTCATCATCGGCATCGTGCTCGCCGCGCTGATCCTGGCGCTCACGGGTTACTACACCGGCACGGACTACCGGCCGGTCAAGGACGTCGGAAAGACGTCGCTGACCGGAGCGGCAACGGTGATCCTGTCCGGACTCTCGGTCGGCTTCGAGTCGGCCGTCTACACCGCACTGGTGATCGGTGCCGCCGTCTACGGCGCGTTCCTCCTCGGGTCCGGGGTCACGGTCGTCTCACTGTTCGCTGTGGCGCTGGCGGGCACCGGCCTGCTGACCACGGTCGGTGTCATCGTCGCGATGGACACCTTCGGTCCGGTCTCGGACAACGCCCAGGGGATCGCGGAGATGAGCGGTGACGTGGACGAGAAGGGCGCCGCGATCCTTACCGAGCTCGATGCGGTCGGCAACACCACCAAGGCCATCACCAAGGGCATCGCGATCGCCACCGCCGTGCTGGCCGCCACGGCCCTGTTCGGCTCGTTCACCAACGCGGTCTCGGACGCCGCGAGGGACTCAAACGCCAACCCGGACAACGCCGAGGAGCTTCTGGGGCTGGCCGGGGTGCTGAACGTGGCGAACCCGGCGAACCTGGTCGGTCTGCTCATCGGCGCAGCCGTCGTCTTCCTCTTCTCGGGTCTGGCGATCAACGCCGTCGGCCGCGCCGCGGGTGCGGTGGTGTTCGAGGTGCGCCGCCAGTTCCGCGAGATCCCGGGGATCATGGAGGGCACCGGTCGTCCGGAGTACGGCAAGGTCGTCGACATCTGTACGCGGGACTCGCTTCGCGAGCTGGCGACACCTGGCCTGCTAGCGATCCTCGCGCCCGTCGCAGTCGGATTCGGGTTGGGAGCCGCACCGCTCGGGTCCTACCTCGCGGGTGCGATCGGCACTGGCACGCTGATGGCGGTATTCCTCGCGAACTCCGGTGGCGCGTGGGACAACTCGAAGAAGCTGGTCGAGGACGGACATCATGGTGGCAAGGGCTCGCCAGCCCACGAGGCGACGATCATCGGTGACACGGTTGGTGACCCGTTCAAGGACACCGCAGGTCCCGCGATCAACCCGCTGCTCAAGGTGATGAACCTAGTGGCACTTCTGATCGCCCCCGCGGTAGTGGGTCTCTCGGTCGGCGACGACGAGAACACCGGTCTCCGGATCGCGATCGCGCTCACCGCCGCACTGATCATCGCTGCGGCGGTCTACATCTCCAAGCGTCGTCCGGTCGCGATCGGGGAGTCGACTCCCGATACCGTCGCAGCCGGCGAAGGCTGAGCAAGGGTTCGACGACTCGCAGAAGGGCCCGCCGGCACCCTCCGG
>JALZKI010000027.1 GCA_030859325.1 Actinomycetota bacterium | reverse complement strand
TGACCGCGTCGAGCAGGTCCTCGTCGTTGCCGAGCAGACCGCTGACCCGTTCACCCAGGGCGATCACGCAGGCGCCCGTCAGGGTGGCCACGTCGACGATCACGTCCGGCTTCTGCTCGGTCGCCTTAACCAGAGCGTCGGCGAGGACGAGACGGCCCTCCGCGTCGGTGTTGAGCACCTCGACGGTCTTGCCGCCGTACATCGTCAGCACGTCGCCTGGTCGGGTGGCGGTCCCTGAGATCATGTTCTCGGCCATCGGGGCGTAGGTCGTCACCTGTATCGGAAGTCGCAGCTCGGCGATCGCGAACGTCGCCATGACGACCGCAGCGGCCCCGGCCATGTCCAGCTTCATCGTGGCCATCGACGCACCGGGCTTGATGGAGAGGCCACCGGAGTCGAATGTGATGCCTTTGCCGACCAGGGCCAGGTGCGCCTTCGCGCCCCGCGGCTGGTAGCGCAGCTCGACCAACCTGGGCGGGTTGGCCGACCCCCGGCCGACGCCGATGATACCGCCGCACCCCTCGGCCTCGAGGGTGGCCTCGTCGCTCACCTTCATGCTGACCTTCGCGCCGTTGCTCTTCTTGTGCGTGGCCGCCACCGCATCCGCGAACAGAGGAGGAGTCAGGTTCCCGGCAGGAGTGTTGACCCAGTCCCGCACTGTGCAGGTGGCGGCGGCGACGACCTGCGCCGTCTCCAGGGCAGCCACCGCGTCTTTGGTGCGGGCCACGTCGGTGAGGATGACCACCTCGGCAGCGGTGTCCGGTGCCTTGGCAGTCTTGAACTCGGTGAACGAGTAGGCACCGAGCAGGTAGCCGTCGGCGACGGCGCGAACGTGCGAGGCGTCCACAGCGGGCAGTGCCAGCGCGACCGTCGCCGCGTTCGACACCGTGCGCGCGGCGAGGCCGGCAGCACGTCGCACTGCCTCGGCCGTCAGCTTGTCGCGCTCACCGAGCCCGACCAGGATCAGCAGAGGGGACTTGATGATGCCGCCGGTGAGGATCTTGGCCGACTCTCCCGGCTTGCCGGTGAAGCCGACGGCAGACAGCAGTGGGGCGAACTTGCGGCCGTAGGCGGAGGCAACCCCCTCGCCACCCGGGGCAGCCTCGAGCCCCTTCGTGCTCCTGGTCACCCCGACCACGACCACGTCGGCCTTGACCTTCTCGGCTGTTGCCTTGCGCAAGCTGTACGTCGTCACGGTCGTCGACTCCCGGCTGCTCGTGGTTTGCGTGGTTGATTCTCGATGATCGAGTTCCCCGCATGTTAGCGAGGTCTTCCGACAGTCTTCTTCGGTGGAGTGTCCGGCGCCGTCCGCTGAGGTAGGTTCGCCAGCATGTCTGCTGAGCAACGTGAGGGTTTGCCGCTGAGAAAGTCACCGCTCTACGAGCGCCACGAAGCGCTCGGCGCGAAGTTCGCTGAGTTCGGCGGCTGGACCATGCCGCTCGAGTACTCCGGAGTGGTCAAGGAGCACACCGCCGTGCGGACCTCGGTCGGTGTCTTCGACGTGAGCCACCTCGGAAAGGCCGTCGTCCGCGGTCCCGGTGCGGCGGACTTCGTCAACGCCACGTTGACCAACGACCTCGCGAGGATCGGTCCCGGCAAGGCGCAGTACACCCTGTGCTGTGATGCCGAGAGCGGAGGCATCGTCGACGACCTGATCGCCTACCTCCACCACGACGAGATGGTCTTCCTCGTGCCCAACGCCGCGAACACCGCCGAGGTTGTGAGACGACTCGCCACCGATGCGCCTTCGGGGGTGGAGGTGCACGACCAGCACGATCAGCACGCGATCCTCGCGGTGCAGGGTCCCCGTTCCGACGAGGTGCTCGCAGCGATGGGGATGCCGGTGGGCCACGACTACATGTCGTTCGTCGAGGCCGACTTCGCCGGACGCGCCGTGACCGTCTGCCGCACGGGATACACCGGCGAGCGTGGCTACGAGCTCGTGATCGCGAACGGGGCCGCCGGAGAGCTGTGGGACGGCCTGTTCGCCGCCGGCAGAGTGCACGGCGTGGTCGCCTGCGGCCTCGGCTCCCGCGACACCTTGCGCACGGAGATGGGCTACCCGTTACACGGCCAGGACCTCACGCTTTCGGTGACCCCCAACCAGGCTCGGCTCGGCTGGGCGGTGGGCTGGCAGAAGGACGCGTTCTGGGGTAGAAGCCCGTTGCTGGCCGAGAGGGAGTCCGGCCCCAAGCGTGTGCTGCGCGGACTGGTGGCGAATGGCCGTGCGATCCCGCGACCCGGCATGCGTGTGCTTCTCACTGCCGACGTACCCCTCGGGCTGGTCACCTCCGGCACCTTCTCGCCCACCCGCAAGGTGGGGGTGGGCCTCGCGCTGGTTGCCGCGCAGGTCACCGACGGCGCGGAGGTCTCGGTCGACGTCCGCGGGAGGCGTGAGATCTTCACGCTCACCCGGCCACCATTCGTGGACCCGAGCGCGCACGAGGCCTGAGCGGCGACCGTGGTGCGATGCCGGGTCAGTGAGACGGTTCGGTCACCGTGAGGTCGCCTCGGTGACCTCGGCGAGCGCCGTGCCCACTTCTGTGGGAGTCAGCCAACGTTGCGGCGCCATGATCTTCGCCACCTGTGGTGCGAAGGCGGGAGAGGACACCAGGATGTCGGCAGTGGCTCCCACGGCAACCAGCTCGCCCTCGGCGATCACCTGCACACGCGAGGCGACCTCGGCGACCAGCTCCACATCGTGGGTGGCCAGCAGGACGCACCGCCCCTCGGCGGCAAGGACTCGCAAGATCTCGACCAGGCGTTGCTTCGCGGTGTAGTCGAGGCCCCGGGTCGGCTCGTCGAGCAGCACCAGCGACGGCCGCGCCGCGAGCACGACCGCTAGCGCAAGGGCGAGCCGTTGACCCTCGGACAGGTCCCGTGGGTGCTGGTCTCCGGGAATCCCGGGCGAGAGCTTCTCGAAGAGGGCTCGCGAAGTGCCAGGTTCTGCGCCGGCGCTCACGTCGGCCCGTAGGCACTCCGCCGCGACGGTGTGCGTGCAGAGCAGATCACCGGGCACCTGCGGCACCAGGCCGACGTGTTGCAGCAGGCTGAGTGGCTCCAGATCTCCCGGGACGTGACCCTCGAGGAGGATCCGTCCGCTCGTCGGTCGCTTCATTCCGGCGAGAGTCTTGAGCAGCGTGGACTTCCCGGAGCCGTTGCGCCCCATCAGCGCGACGACCTCACCTGCGTACAGGGTCGTCGAGATGCCGTTGAGGACAGGCACCTGCTGGTAGCCGGCAACGAGGTGCTGGAGGACCGCGGCGGCCGGTCGGTCGGTACGCCGGCCCGGGTTCTTGGTGTGCGCAGGCTGATGCATGGCCAGCAACGCGCGCACCGGGGCGGCCCGACGCCGTGCGTCACGCACCGAGAGCGGGAGCGGCGCCCATCCCGCAACCCGGCCCAGCTCCACGACGGGCGGCGCGATCGGGGAGTGCTCCAGTATCGCGGCCGGCTTCCCGTCCTGGACCGGTTCGCCGCCGCCGGGCACCAGTACCACCCGGTCGGCGTACTGGACGACGCGCTCAAGGCGGTGCTCGGCGAGCACGACGGTCAGTCCGAGGTCGTGCACGAGGCGCTGAAGAGTGCCGAGCACCTCCTCGGCCGCCAGTGGGTCGAGAGCGGAGGTGGGCTCGTCGAGCACGAGGATCCGGGGGTGGGTGGTCAGCACGGAACCGATGGCCACGCGCTGCTGCTCACCCCCCGACAGGTTACTGAGCCGACGACTCCGCAGCTCGGCCAGGCCGAGTAGGTCCAGGGTCTCCTCGACTCGCTTGCGCACGAGGGCAGCGGGCAGTCCGAGCGACTGCATGCCGTGAGCCAGCTCGTCCTCGACCGTGTCGGCGACGAAGCCGGAGAGCGGGTCCTGACCCACGAACCCAACCACGGCGGCGAGGTCCCGCGGACGGTTCTTCCTGGTGTCTCGTCCATGGACGACGACCCGCCCGGACAGCGTGGCCGCGGAGAAGTGTGGGACCAGGCCGTTGATGGCGCGCAGGAGCGTGGTCTTGCCGGACCCCGTCCGGCCGATGACCAGACACAGCTCTCCCTCGGGGACGGTCAAGCTCACGTCGCTCAGGACGACTCGCGCCTCGGGTGCACCCGGAAAGGTCACACCGACCCGGTCGAAGGTAATCATGTCGCCAGGCACCACGCTGCAAGGTCGGTCCGCACGCTCACGAACATAGCCACCACCGCATTTCACCGTAGCCGGTGACCATGCCCCCCAGGGGAGCCTAGTCTCGACCCATGACGAACCTGCCCGAATCCGCCCACACGTCGGTCCCCGCGTCCTCGGGAGCCTCGCCGCAGGCCACCTGGTGGTGGCGGCTCGAGAACTCCTCCGGGCAGGTGGTGGCCGTGGACGGCGTGGCTCGGCAGGAGTTTCCCTCGCAGAGCGACGCCGAGACCTGGGTCGGTGAGGTGTGGGAGGAGATGCTCGAGGGTGGGGCGGATGCGGTGACCCTGTTCGAAGGGGACCGCGAGGTCTACGGCCCGATGAACCTGCGCCCCGCGTAGGAGTTCAGCCGAAGTCGCGCGTCTTCGGTGACGAGGTCTTCGACGGGTCGCGCTCGAGGACACCCTCGAGGATCTCGTCTATCTGTTGCAGGGCGGTGTCGTCGAGCTTGACCCCTCCCGCCTTGACGTTCTCGGTCACCTGATCCGGGCGCGAGGCGCCGATGATCGCCGCCGAGACGTTGCTGTTCTGCAGTACCCAGGCCACGGCCAGCTGGGCCAGGGAGAGACCGGATTCCTCGGCGATCGGCTTGAGCTTCTGGACACGGGAGAGCACGTCGTCGTTCAGGTAGCGCGAGATCATGTCCGCGCCACCCTTCTCGTCCGTCGCGCGTGAGCCTTGCGGCGGCTGCTCGCCGGGAAGGTACTTGCCGGTCAGCACGCCCTGCGCGATGGGCGACCAGACAACCTGGCCGATGCCGAGCTCTTCACAGGTCGGCACCACATCGGTCTCGATCACGCGCCAGAACATGTTGTACTGCGGCTGGTTCGACACGAACGGGATCTTCAGCTCGCGCGCGAGCCGGTGCGCCTCGCGGATCTCCTCGGCCCGCCACTCCGAGACGCCGATGTAGTGCGCCTTGCCCGAGTGGACGACGTCGGCAAACGCCTCCATCGTCTCCTCGAGCGGCGTCTCGTAGTCGTAGCGGTGCGCTTGGTAGAGGTCGACGTAGTCGGTACCCAGCCGCCTGAGGGAGCCGTTGATGGACTCCAGAATGTGCTTGCGGGACAGGCCGTGGTCATTGTGCCTGCCCGGGCCGGTCGGGAAGTAGACCTTGGTGAAGATCTCGAGGCTTTCACGACGCTCGTCCTTCAGCGCCTGACCAAGGACCGTCTCCGCGGCCGTGTTCGCGTACACGTCGGCGGTGTCGAAAGTGGTGATGCCCTCCTCGAGAGCCTGACGCACGCAGGCGAGCGCCGCGTCCTCCTCGACCTGTGAAGCGTGGGTGAGCCAGTTGCCGTAGGCGATCTCCGAGATCTTCAGGCCGCTCGTTCCGAGATTGCGAGTATCCATGCGCAGACCCTAGCCGCCGTCACCGAACCGCAGCGGAGTAGGTCGTGGAGACGACCGCACCATAGGCAAGGTGCGGAACGACGTCGCTCGCCCAGTCCGTCGCACTCCAGGCCGAAGGGTCGTTCCGGTCACGATGCCCGACAGCGCTCGGACCGCCACGTCCAGATAGTCAGCCGGTTGCCGGATCATGCACCTCAGTAGCGGTCGGGCAACTTCTGGCCGAGCTTGACCTTCTGCTTGGGCAGTCGCATGAAACGCAGCTGCATACTGCGCAGGACCGCGTAGAAGCCGACACCCTTGGTCGACTCGTCGGGGAACCTCGCCCGGACGGCACGCTTGAGCCGCCACAGCAGGTAGACGGTATCGACGACCACGAGCAGGATCGTGGCGCTCCACAGACCGTTGCCGTACCTCTGGAGCGTGTCGGTGCCGGCGTAGGTAAGCGCCATGACCACCAGCAGCAGAGGCAGCAAGAACTCGGCCATGCACAGGCGCGAGTCGACGAAGTCCCGGACGAACCGGCGAACCCGTCCCTGGTCCCGGGCCGGGAGGTACTTCTCCTCACCCGACCTGAGCCCCTGACGCATCGTGGCGCTCTGCTGGCTGCGCCGTTCCCGCAGCAGCTTGGAGGCTTCCTTGCGGCTACGTGGAGCCCGTGCGCGCGCCTTGGCGGCGGCCTCCGCCTCCCGGCGAGTCGGAGTGGGCCGACCCTTGCCGTGTTCCTTGGCGGTGAGGACGCGGGCGGGTCCGGCAGTGTCTTCGGGTTTGGTACGACGGAACAAGGCTGACCTTCTGCGTCTTCGATCGGCGGGTTTCTTCCAAGGGTACCTGCGGGAACCTGCTCGTCAGGTCGACCGTTGCCCCTCTAGGGTGGCAGGAACGAGACCCACCCGCCACCAGGGCGAATATCCACCAGCTCCGAACCCAAGAAGGGGGCGCGCACCTCCATGAGCCTCATGAAGCGCATCAGCCTGATCTTCCGGTCGAAGGCCAACCGGGCGCTCGATCGCGCCGAGGACCCACGCGAGACCCTCGACTACAGCTACCAGCGTCAGGTCGAGCTTCTCTCGAAGGTACGCCGGGGGGTCGCCGATGTGGCCACGAGCCGCAAGCGGGTCGAGCTCCAGGTCAACCAGCTCGAGCAGCAGTCGCAGAAGCTCCACGACCAGGCGCAGAAGGCGCTGTCGATGGGGCGTGAGGATCTCGCTCGTGAGGCGCTGACCCGCAAGTCGGGCATGACCGGCCAGATCAGTGACCTCCGCGCGCAGCAGGCGCAGCTCCAGGGTGAGGAGGAGAAGCTGACGCTCGCCTCCCAGCGGCTCCAGGCCAAGGTCGAGTCCTTCCGCACCAAGAAGGAGACGATCAAGGCCACCTACACCGCAGCGGAGGCGCAGACCCGCATCAACGAGGCGTTCTCCGGGATCTCCGAGGAAATGGGCGACGTGGGGATGGCGGTCCAGCGCGCCGAGGACAAGACCGCGCAGATGCAGGCCCGTGCCGGGGCGATCGACGAGCTGATCGCGACCGGTGCGCTCGACGACGCCAGCCAGCTCGGTCAGGGCGACGACATCGCCCGTGAGCTCGAGGCCATGTCGTCCCAGTCCGACGTCGAGTCGGAGCTCGCCGCACTGCGGGCAGGATCCACCGACCAGCCGGGCGTCCTTGAGCCAGGAGACGCCACCGCTCGGGCAGATCTTCAGGAGGAGCCGAGGACGCAGGAGGGCCAGGCATGATCGTTCGCATTCTCACCGAAGGCCAGTGGAACGTGCCCGAGGAGCAGCTGACCTTTCTCAACGAGCTCGACGAACAGGTCGAGGCCGCAGTGGAGTCCGCGGACGAGGTGACCTTCTCCAGCACGCTCGCCGCGCTGCTCCATGCGGTGCGCCAGGCCGGCTCCCGCCTTCCGGACGACTCGCTCGAGGACTCGGACCTGATCCTGCCTCCGGCTGACGCCAGCCTAGAAGAGGTCCGCGCGCTGTTGAGCGACGACGGGCTGATCCCCGGCTGATGGCCAACACCCGCTTCATCAAGGACACCGGTCTCACCGCCCGGATGACCCTCGTGATGTTCCTGCTCGGGGGCCTGTTCGTCGCGCTGGTCGTCGGCCTGATGTTCGCCGTGGACAGTCCAGGTCTCGCGCTGGTCATCGGCGTCGTAGGGCTCGGCATCGCCTGGTTCCAGTGGTACAACTCAGACAAGATGGCGCTCAGGGCCATGCGTGCCCGTGAGGTCGCGCCGCACGAGGCACCCGAGCTGCACGGCATGATCGACCGGCTGTGTGCCTTGGCGGACATGCCCAAACCGCGCGTGGCGATCTCCTACACCGACATGCCGAACGCCTTCGCGACCGGACGCTCGCCGAGCCGCTCGGTCGTGTGTGTGACGACCGGCATCATGGACAGGCTGACCGCCGAGGAGCTCGAGGGCGTGCTGGCCCATGAGCTCTCACACGTGGCGCACCGCGACGTACTCGTGATGACGCTCGCCTCCTCTGCCGGCATCATCGCCGGAATGGTCACCCGCGGCGCACAGTTCGGTGGGCTCGGCATGATGGGTCGTGGGCGGAACAACAACAGCGGAGGAGCCGCGGGCTTGATGCTCGCGCTGCTCGTCAGCCTCGTGGTCTACGCGATCAGCTTCTTCCTGGTCAAGCTGCTCTCGCGGTACCGCGAGCTCTGCGCGGACCGGTCGGGTGCGTTCTTGACGCAGAAGCCCACAGCGCTCGCGTCCGCGCTCACCAAGATCACCGGTGAGATCGCGGCGATCCCGAACCGGGACCTTCGTTCCGCCCAGACGATGAACGCGTTCTTCATCGCTCCGGCCATCAGCGGGGCCTCATTGAAGACACTGTCCTCAACCCACCCCTCGCTCGAGGAGCGACTCGAGCAGCTCGCGAAGGTCGCCGCAGAGCTCGGTCGCCCCATGGAAGGCGGGTTCCCGCCGCCCGGGGTCGGCCTGTGAAGATCTGGGACTCGCTGATGGGCCGTCGCCAGCCGATCATGGCCAACCTGGATTCGCTGTTCGCGCTCCCGACCGCCTCGATCACCCTGCAGACGGCTGCCGGGTTCAACCCGACCGGAATGGGCTCGGTCTGCTACCGCTCCGCGGAAGGCGCCGCGTTCGCCCAGACACAGACAGATGTCGTGGCCCTCCTCGACGCGGACGAGGGGCCCGACGTCGAGCACTCCACCGACCAGTACGGCTTCACCTGGCTCCTCGCCCGACACGACGCAGCTGATGTCGCCGGCCTCGTCACCGATCTGCACGCGGTCAACACCACGCTCGAGGGACAGGGGTTCGGACCGGGGCTGCTCTGCTCGTTGGTGGGGTTTACGGACGCGGCCGGACGCAGACTCGGGTTGGTCTACCTGTACAAGCAAGGCACGTTCTACCCGTTCGTGCCGCTCGAGGGACAGCACCGCGACAATCTGGCGGAGATCTCGATCCGCGACCTGATCCGAGGTGACCTGCCGGTAGAGCCGCAGATGTCCCGGTGGATGCCGGTCTGGGGGGCGCCCGGGCTGTAACCGGGCTCAGTCGCGCGTGACCTTGCCTGGAAGATCCAGCATGCGCTGAAGAGCCACCTTCGCGTGCTTCTCGGTCTCCGGGTCGACGTCGATCACGTTGACCACATTGCCAGCGACGAGGTTCTCCATCGCCCAGGCCGAACCCGGCGGCGCCGCCTCAATGGTCGCGATGATGAACTCCGTCGAGCCGACGTAGTCAGCCCTGGTCACCACCTCATGCGTGCACTCGGGGTGCACCAGGATGTTGACGTCGGGAATGGCGGCACGCAGGTCGTCGACCTCGGCGGAGAACCGGCCATGCACCGAGCAGTGCACTTTCCACAAGATCACCCTTGCCGCGCGCAGCTTCTCGACAGGAAGGCCGCCGTTGGGTAGGTGCGGGTTCCACACCACGCAGTCCTCGAGCGACATGCCCAGCCGGAGAACCGCGGTGTCACGACCGAGGTGCTGGTCGGGAAGGAACAGAACCTTCGAGTCCCCGGTGCGTGGCTGCTCGAAGGCCCATTCGAGGGCCACCTCCGCGTTGGACGACGTACACCGCCCCGCCGTGACGCCCGCACAAGGCCTTGATGTCGCGCTGGAGTTCATGTAGGTCACAGGGATCACGCGGTCAGCGATGCCGGCATCGGTCAGCGCCTCCCACGCGTCCTCGACCTGGGCGAGCTGGGCCATGTCAGCCATGGAGCAACCGGCCGCAAGGTCGGGCAGGATCACCTTCTGGCTCGGCGCAGTGAGAATGTTCGCGGACTCGGCCATGAAGTGCACGCCACAGAACACGATGTACTCGCCCTCCGGGCGGGCCGCGGCGTCCTTGGTGAGCTTGAAGGAGTCGCCCGTGACGTCGGCGAACGCGATCACCTCGTCCCGCTGGTCGTGGTGCCCGAGCACGAACACACGGTCCCCGAGCGCATCCTTCGCCGCCTGGGCGCGGGCAACCAGGTCGGGTCCGAGGCATGGGGAGCGCGCCTGGGCAGTCGACCCCGCGTTCGGAGTCGGCGTCTGCACCGCGACCGAGAACCAGCAAGAGAAGGGAAGTCGTTGTCACGACGTCACCGTTTCACACGTGCACGAATGAGGCCGCCGGCGTGAGGACCGGGGTCAGAGGAAGTGGCCGCTCGGAATGTAGGGCATCGGTGGCTTCATATCTCGCAGTGCCAGATAACCGCGGGAGTGCAGTTCCATCCGCGCGGACAGCCCGACGTCGATGGCCCATTCCTGGGCGGGGGTGAGACGGCCGACGGTGCATGGCTCCTCCGGTGAAGAAGCAGCCAAAGCCTCCCACAGGAGATCGCTCGCCGTGCGGCGGTTGGTGGCGACCAGGACGTGGGCGCCGCCCGTCGCCTCGACGTAGGCATAACCCGAGCCGGTCGAGCGGTCCACGACCACCAGCCGGTACATCGTCGTCAGCAGCTCGTGGTCGACTCCGTGGGCCGAGCCACGTATCTGACGGTCGACCGAGTTCAACAGGTCGATGTCACCTCTCGAGCCTTCACGCACACGCTCTACGACGGGAAGGTGGAACCGCGCGACTTTGCCCCGGAGCAGCATCGTCGGGTGCATCGTGAACCCTGCGAGGCGGTAGCGGCGTACCGCCAGCGGGTCCTCCGAGGCGACCAGCATGGCGCGCAGGCAACCGTTGCCGTGGGAGGAGGACGCGTCGAGCAGCTGCCTGCCCACGCCGCGCCCCTGATAGCCGCGCCGCACCACGAAGGTCGCCAGGATCCAGGTCAGGTCGCGTCTGGTGCTGGCAGCGGCGCCGATCGCTCCGCTGTCGTTCTCGGCGATCCAGCAGCCGTTGCCGTCGTGCTCGAGGATGTGGAGCAGCTCGTGCTGCCAGCGAGCCGACCTCTGCTGCGTGCGGTGTGCCGGCTCGGGCCACCCGGCGCGATGTGTGCGGACGTCGAGGTCGTAGAACGCTTCGGCGGTGAGCCGCTCGACGGAGGGGACGTCATCGACGCGCATGGGGCGGATCAGGTAGTCGACGGCCACGTTGCCCAACCTAGCCATGAGCCGGCTCGTCGGCCGATCGGGCCGGACGGGTGAAGCCCTGCATGGACCTGGCAGGAGAGGATGAGGACATGCGCGTACTGATCGCACCCGACAAGTTCGCCGGAACGCTCACCGCGGTTGAGGCGGCCGAGGCGATCGCCGCAGGATGGCGCCGGCGGGCGCCGCAGGACCAGCTGGTGCTGGCTCCGATGGCTGATGGTGGACCCGGCTTCTGCGACGTGCTCCATGCCTCGCTCGGTGGCGACCTCTTCGCGGTCACGGTCACCGGGCCGTACGGCGATCCCGTGCCGGCGACCGTACTGAAGGTGGGCCGCACGGCTTACCTGGAGAGCGCCCAGGCATGTGGGCTTGCGCTGACCCCGGAAGCCCAACGGGATCCGGAGCGGGCCAGCAGCAGGGGAGTGGGTGAGATCGTCGACGCCGCCGTCGAGGCAGGCGCCGGCCGCATCGTGATCGGGCTGGGCGGCTCAGGCGTGAACGACGCTGGCGCGGGCCTGCTGGCCGGGCTCGGCGCCCGTGCTGTGCCTTCCGACGCGCTCGAGCGCGGCCCCAGCAGTCTCGCGACGCTGGCGAGCGTGGACCTGGCACCCGCACGGCAAAGACTCGAAGGTGTCGCCATCGTGGTGGCCAGCGACGTGGACAACCCGCTGCTCGGACTTATCGGCGCGACCAACGTCTACGGCACCCAGAAGGGCGTTGCCGAGGACCGGAAGGCCGCCGTCGATGACACGCTTGCGCGGTTCGCGGCGCTGACCGACAAGAAGGTTGCCCTGGCGAAGGGAGCGGGTGCCGCCGGTGGAATCGGTTTCGCGCTGCTTCTGCTGGGCGCCAGCCGGGAACCGGGGATCGATCTGGTGGCCACAGCCGTCGGCCTGCTCGAGAAGGCAGTCGCCGTGGACCTGGTGATCACCGGCGAGGGGGCCTTCGACTTCTCCTCACGGTCCGGAAAGGTGCCGTACGGCGTGGCCGCGGTCGCGGCCCGCGCCCTCCAGCCGTGCATCGCACTCGCCGGTCAGGTTCTGGTGGGTTCTCGTGAGATGCGCGCGGTGGGCGTCGAGTCGGCGTACTCCGTGGTCGAGCTAGTGGGGGAGGAGGCCGCCTTCGATGACCCGGCAGGCAGTCTCGCGGCGCTCGCGGAGCGGGCCGCGCGCACCTGGTCCCATTGAAGGAGCCGCGGGGTTGGGAATGCCCGAAGATGTGCGAACATTGGAGGCAGCACGGACACTTCTTCAGTCGTTGGGAGCACATCAGATGACCGAGCAGGTCGAAATCACCGAGTCGCAGGTCCGCACCGACGGCATCAACGTCTCCGACGTTGCCGCCGCCAAGGTGAAGAGCCTCCTCGAGCAGGAGGGCCGCGCCGATCTCCAGCTGCGGATCGCAGTGCAGCCGGGCGGCTGCTCGGGCCTGCGCTACCAGCTGTTCTTCGACGAGCGCAACCTCGACGGTGACGCCGTCACCGACTTCGACGGGGTGGCCGTGGTCGTGGACCGGATGAGCCTTCCTTACCTCAACGGCGCGGTCATCGACTTCGTCGACACCATCGAGAAGCAGGGCTTCACGATCGACAACCCCAATGCCGGCGGCTCGTGCGCCTGTGGAGACTCCTTCCACTGAGCAACGAGACGATGCAGGTCGCCGCGTAGTCCCAACGAGCTACGTGCTGTGGCCCAGTCGGTGGGCGATGAGGCGCGTTGTCGTCATTGTCACCCAGCAGCCCACCTGGTTGTGTGGGTAACCGGTCGGTGCGCATCCAGTGACCGGGGGTGACCTGGCACCCATTGACCGGAGGCGAAGAAGCCCCCGCCGACATGGCAGGGGCTTCTTCGTGCAACAACGCCGATGCTCAACAGAGCTACTGACGGGTAGAGTTCGGTGTCTCGCGAAATCCGCCACGCCGTTCTGAGGAACCACTGTGTCGCTTCTCGTCACCGGCTCCATCGCCACCGACCACCTGATGTCGTTCGGCGGCAAGTTCTCCGACTCTTTGGTGGTCGGCCAGCTCGACAAGCTGTCGGTCTCGTTCCTGGTCGACGACCTCGAAGTGCGACGAGGCGGCTGCGCGGCGAACATCGCCTTCGGCCTCGGGTGCCTGGGGCTACGGCCCGTCCTCGTCGGGGCAGTTGGTGAGGACTTCGCCGACTACCGGACCTGGCTCGAGAAGCACAACGTGGACTGTGACTCCGTGCACGTCTCCTCGACCAAGCACACCGCCCGGTTCGTGTGCACCAACGACTCCACGATGGCGCAGTTCGCGTCCTTCTATCCGGGCGCGATGAGTGAGGCACGTGAGATCGAGCTGGCGCCGGTCGAGAAACGTGTAGGCGACGTCGACTACGTGCTGGTCGCACCGAACGACCCGGAGGCGATGCTGAGGCACACCGCGGAGTCCCGGGAGCGGGGATACCAGTTCGTCGCCGACCCCTCCCAGCAGCTCGCCTTCGGCGACGGCGAGCTGATCCGCGAGCTCATCGACGGCGCAGCGATCCTGTTCTCCAACGAGTACGAGACCGCGCTCATCGAGCAGAAGACCGGGTGGACGGCCGACGAGGTGCTTTCCCGGGTGGGAACCTGGGTGGTGACCCTGGGCGCCCGGGGTGTCCGGGTCAAGCGCCAGGGGAAGGAAACGATCACGGTGGACGCCGTTGCAGAGATCGAGAAGGTCGAGCCGACAGGTGTCGGTGACGCGTTCCGGGCAGGCTTCCTGGCCGCACTGGCCTGGGGACTGGGGCTCGAGCGCGCCGCGCAGCTCGGCTGCCTGCTCGCGGTCTACGTCGTCGAGCAGGTCGGCACCCAGGAGTACACCCTTGTGCAGTCAACGTTCGTGAAACGGTTCGCCGCGGCCTACGGTGACGCGGCCGCTGCCGAAATCGCCGAGCAC
>JALZKI010000026.1 GCA_030859325.1 Actinomycetota bacterium | reverse complement strand
GGACAGGTCACCGGATGTAGACGGTCAGGCGGTCCAGGACACAGGTGTCTTCATCTTGCGTGGTGGACATGAAGTCGTGGGTGAGATCAGGGCCAGCTTCTGAACCGGGCGGGAAGTCGGTAGATGTGACGCAAACCGCGAGCTAGCGCTCTTCGACGTGGGAGCAGGCTCGCTAGTAAGCAGACGTGGCGTGAGTCACGTCTCTTGAGTTTGCATCTGCTAACAAGAGTTAGCACAATAGGGGTGTGGCCAAGACGAAGGTCGGCAAGACCGTCGAGACGCTCGGGGACTACCTGCGCGAGCAGAGAGTGGCCGCGCAGCTCTCGCTCCGTCAGCTCGCCGAGCAGACCGGTGTGTCGAACCCGTACCTCAGCCAGATCGAACGTGGTCTGCGTAGGCCGTCGGCCGAGGTGCTGCAGCAGCTTGCCAAGGCGCTTCGGGTTTCCGCAGAGACGCTGTACATCCACGCGGGAATCCTCAAACCGGAGGACGGAGAAGTCAGATCCGTCGAGCTGGCGGTTCTTGCCGACACCGGGCTGACCGAACGCCAGAAACAGTCCCTGCTGGACGTCTACATGTCCTTCCGGGCTGCGAACGGTGCGGCCGTCGTCGCCGATGCCGCAGAGGCGGCGGCGAACGACCTGGCCGACCAAGACGTGACATCCATCCAGGCACGGCGCTGACAGCGCCGGCACATCAGGAGGTACGAAAAGCATGGCTAAGACCAACACCAGGCAGTTCAAGCTCGACGCAACCCGTCCGTTCTACGCCGGAGTCGGCGTGGTCGACCTCGCAGTTGAGATCGCCCGCACCACCGCGACCGACGTACAGGCTCGGTTCAGCAAGGTCGAGCTGGAGCCGAAGGCCCTGCGTCAGGACGCGAAGGAGGCACAGGCCAAGATCGAGGCCCGCGTCAACGAGACCGTTGCCGAGGCGGCCGAGACCTACGGCGACCTCGCTGCCCGCGGCAAGCACCTCGTGAGCCGCATCCGTAGGCAGCAGGCGAC
Organism: Actinomycetota bacterium; assembly: GCA_030859325.1. Lineage (GTDB taxonomy): Bacteria > Actinomycetota > Actinomycetes > Propionibacteriales > Nocardioidaceae > Nocardioides_C. The sequence goes on along the minus strand of JALZKI010000026.1, from coordinate 45,333 downwards.
CCAGGACGCCAAGGCGGCCGGCAAGACCACGGTCGCGAAGGCGAAGACCACCCGGACGCAGACCGTCAACGCGGCTGACAGCTCGACGACCGCAGCCAAGGACGCCACCAAGCGCGCGGCCAACAGCAGCAAGACCGCTGCCAAGACCACGAAGACCGCCGCGAAGAACACCGGCAACACCGCGCGGCGCAACGTCAAGGCCACCAGCACCTCGGCCAAGAAGGCCGCTTCCGCGACCACAAAGGCGACCGCCGACGCGGCCGCCAAGGTCGGCGACTGACCGACCGATGCCGACGTGCGCGACCGACAAGCCCGCGACGCGACGCCCTCGACCATGTGGTCGGGGGCGTCGCTGCTTCGTTGAGTAGGCTCTTCACCGTGTACGAAGTCTTCGTCTTCCAGAACCTGGTCATCTCGGTGGCCTCTTTGGCGTTGTTCGTTGTGAAGGCATTGGCCTTCTTGGACTCCCTGTCACGCCGACGTGAGGAGTTCGTCGCGGCTGACAAGCTCACCAAGCCTGCGTGGTCGATCATCCTGGGCGTCTCACTCGCCGCGCACATGTTGTTCTGGGATCCGATCAACCTCTTGGGCGTGGCCGGCACCATCGCCGCGATCGTCTACCTGGTCGACGTACGGCCGGCGATCCGCTCGCTGACCCGACGCTGAGGACCAGCGCCACGAGGTGCCGCAGCTGCCGGATGGAGGCACCCTCGCCGTTTGGGCGCTGCGCTTTCGGGCTACTTTGGCGCATGGCCAGGCTGCGCACCGTCTCCCCGAACTCCAAGGGCTGGACACGTCGGCGCTCCGGCAAGGGATTCGTCTACCTCGACCAGTACGGCGAGCGCCTGGACACCGAGGACTCCACGCGGTGCAGGTCGCTGGTCATCCCGCCGGCCTGGGAGAACGTGTGGATCTGCCCCTTCCCGAACGGGCACATCCAGTGCGTCGGTGTGGACGCGGCGGGGCGTCGTCAGTACCTCTACCACCCGGACTGGCGCACCAAGCGCGACCAGCTCAAGTTCGACCGGGTCGCGCAGGTCGCCGCTCAGCTGCCCCGGGCACGAGCCGCGATCCTCGAGCACATCGCCCTCGACGGCATGCCCATGAAGCGTGCGGCAGCGACCGCCGTACGCCTTCTCGACCTCGGCTACTTCCGGATCGGCTCGGACTCCTACGCCGACGCCAACGGCAGCTTCGGCCTGACCACTCTGCAGAAGCGGCACGTGCGCCGGTCGCGAGACCGGTTGGTGTTCTGCTTCACCGGCAAGTCCGGGATCGAGCACTGCATCGAGATCGACGACCCGCTCGCCGTGTCTGCAGTGGAGACCATGCGGCGCCGACGCGGCAGCCCCGAGGACGAGCTGCTCGCCTACCGGAACGGCCGCCGCTGGATGGATGTCGACGCGGCCACGGTCAACGACTACCTGCGGGCCACCACCGGTGCGGAGATCACCGCGAAGGACTTCCGGACATGGCACGCCACCGTGCTCGCGGCTGCGTCGCTGGCCTCCACCGACGAGCACGGAAAGTCCGCGGCGTCACGGAAACGGGCGGTACGGCGTGCCGTGGTCGAGGTCGCGCAGTATCTCGGCAACACCCCGACCGTCGCCAAGTCCTCATACATCGACCCGCGCGTTCTCGACCTCTACGAGGACGGTACGACGATCGCGCCAACCCCCCCACGCACCTACGACAGCCCCGACGAACGTCAAAGCGCCCTCGAGCGCGCGGTGCTGCGGATGCTCTCCGAGGACGCGGAGTCCACTTCACGAGTCGCCCGGACCCGGTCACGATAGGAGCAGCCGTGGAGCTGAGTGTCGTGGAAGGTGACATCACCACCCAGGAGGTCGATGCGGTCGTGAACGCCGCGAACCGGTGGATGCGCGGCGGCGGTGGGGTCGACGGGGCGATCCACGCGGCCGGAGGGCCCGCAGTGCTCGCGGACTGCGTCGAGCGGTTCCCGACCGGGCTGCTCACCGGTCAGGCCGGGGCCACCACAGCCGGTGACATGCCGGCGCGCTGGGTGATCCATGTCGTGGGGCCGAACTACTCCGCCGGTGAACGGGACCGGGTGTTGCTGACCTCGTGCTACTCCAACGCCCTGGCCGTGGCCGACTCGCTCGGCGTCGGCTCGATCGCGTTCCCGCTGGTGTCCGCGGGCATCTACGGGTGGCCCCTCTCGGACGCCATCGCAGCCGCGGTGTCGACCTTGATGTCGACGTCGACCTCGGTGGCCTCGGCGCGGATCGTCGCGCTCGGGCGGTCGACAGCCGACGAGGTCGAGGCGTTTCTCGCGCAGGCCCGGTGAAGTTTTACCCGCAATCAGCGTTCGCACAGTGGGCAGCCGGTCCCCGGCGCGGTACCTTCAGTGGAGGGGAGGGCTCGTGCGATTGGGGAGCACGAGCTCGCATATGTTCTGGGCGGTGACCGGCCCGGGGGGAAGTTCCAGGGGGGTCGATGATGTCTCGAGCCATGCCTGACGGGAGTCGCGCGCTCGTCGGTGTCACGACGACGCTTGCTGTGCTTCTCGCGGCGCTGTCGGTGAGTGTCGTTCTCACCATCCCGCCCGAGCTCGTCGATTCGCTCCGGGACAACGATCCTGCTGGTGTGCTGGGGACGGCCGGTGCCTTCGGGCTGGCGTTGCTCGTGGGCGGGGCCCTCTCACTCGGCTCCCGCCTCTACGGCAGCAGGCGTTGCCTGAGGAACTCCAGGACACGGTCGACGCCGACCTGCTGACGGTGCTCGGTCAGCGTGCTGTGCTTGCGACCGGGGAACTCGACGGCGAGAAAGTTGTCACCGAACTCCTGGCGGTAGGTGTCGAAGCGGTTGCCGACCGCGGAGTCATCGGTGAAACGGAGACCGAGTACGGCGCACCCGCCGGCGACGCGCTTCTTGACGATCTCGAGGTCGCGCGGACTCAGGTTGACATCCGCCTTGCGCAACCTGCCGAGAGGAAAGGGTGCGCTCGGCTGCGCGACGACCGGTGCCACTACGGAGTCGTCGACCATCATCGCGAGCGCGAAGCCGCCGGTGAGGCACATGCCGACCACGCCGACGCCCTGGCCACCGGTGTCCTCGTTCAGCTCACGTGCCAGCGACCGCAGCCAGTCGGCGACCGGCGCCGTCTGGTTCAGCGCGAGCTTCGTGAACTCCTTGTTGATACAGATCTTCGCGAACTCGCGAGCGAGGACCCTGGGCGTCGGCTTCGCCTCCGGCACACCGAACAGGTGCGGCATCACGACGGTGAGGCCCTGCGCCGCCACCTCCTCGGCGAAAGCGATCACGTCCGGAGTCATACCAGGCACCTCGTGGACCACGACGACGCCGGGGCCGGTGCCTTTGCGGTAGGTGTCGTGGGTGAGAGCATCGGCCGTGTGCGTGCCCTTGGTCCAGGTAGCGAGAAGGCTCATCCGCGAATCGTCCCAGACCGGCGGCCTACGCGACGGGCGAGGTCGTCAGCGCGGCGGCATCCGGAGAGCGCCGTCCATCCGGATCGTCTCGCCGTTGACGTAGTCGTGGTCGAGGATCGCGAGCGCGAGGTCGGCGTACTCCTCGGGCCGGGCCAGCCGTTGCGGAAACGGGACACCCGCCGCGAGCCCGGCGCGGAACTCGTCGCTGACCGCGGCGAGCATCGGGGTCGCGACGATGCCGGGGGCTATGGTGCAGACCCGGATGCCGTACTGCGCCAGGTCACGGGCCGCGGGCAGCGTGAGCCCGACGATCCCACCCTTGGAGGAGGCGTACGCCGCCTGACCGACCTGACCGTCGTACGCCGCGATGCTCGCGGTGTTGATAATCACCCCGCGCTGTCCGTCCTTGTCGGGATCGGTGACAGCGATGTGCTCGGCGGCGACGGCGAGGACGTTGAACGAGCCGACGAGGTTGACCGAGACGACCTTGGAGAAGACGTCGAGGTCGTGGCTGCCCTTCTTGCCCAAGATCCTCATCGAGGGACCGATACCGGCGCAGTTGACGACCGTGCGCAACGGGACACCCGTGCTCGCGGCCCGCTCCGCTGCACGTCGTACGTCGCCGGGGTCGGTGACATCGGCGGCGACGTACTCGATCCCGTCCACGCTCTCGGCCATGTCGATGCTCGGCGAGAGGTCGAGGGCGAAGACGTTCACGCCCTTGTCCGCGAGGGCTCTCGCGGTTGCCGCCCCGAGCCCGGAGGCTCCACCGGTGACGATGGCCGCGGTGTCGCGGAGCTTCATTCAGCCCTCCCTGTTCCCTGACAACTCGGTGGTGATCGTGCCGCGGTCGTCCTTGGCCAGCGCGCGGCTGATCACCATCCGCTGAATCTGGTTGGTGCCCTCGAAGATCTGCATCACCTTGGCCTCGCGCATGTACCGCTCGACCGGGAAGTCGCGGGTGTAGCCGTAGCCACCGAGGACCTGTACGGCGTCTGTGGTCACCTTCATCGCGTTGTCAGTGGCGACCATCTTCGCAATCGCCGCCTCCCTGCTGAACGGGAGGCCCTGGTCCTTGCGCCGGGCCGCGGAAAGGGTGGTCGCGCGCGCGGACTCGACGCCGGCGGCCATGTCGGCCAGGAGGAAGGCGAGCCCTTGGTGCTCGATGATCTTCTTGCCGAACGTCTCCCGCTCCCTGGCATAGCCGACCGCCTGGTCCAGGGCTCCCTGGGCGAGACCGGTGGCCACGGCGGCGATTCCGAGCCGTCCTGAGTCGAGTCCTTCCAGGGCGATCCGGAGTCCCTCACCCTCATGTCCCAGGCGCCGCTCCAGCGGGACGCGTACGTCGTCGAAGCGCAGAGTGGCCGTGGCCGATCCGGTGAGACCCATCTTGCGCTCGGGCGGGTCCGCGCTCAGTCCTTCGGAGTCGGCTGGCACCAGGAAGCAGGAGATGCCGTTGCGGTCCCCTGGCTGTCCAGAGGTGCGCGCGATCACCTTGTAGAAGTCGGCGTGTCCCCCGTGGGTGGTCCAGGCCTTGGCGCCGTTGAGGACATAGTCGTCGTCCTGCCGTTTCGCCGTGGTCCTCATCGCCGCGGGGTCGGACCCGGCGTGTGCCTCGCTCAGGCAGTAGGCGCCGAGCAGCTCGCCACCGAGCATGTCGGGCAGCCACCTCTGCTTCTGCTCCTCGGTGCCCCTGGTGACCAGGCCGAAGCAGCTCAGTGCATGCACGCTCGTGCCGACCGCAACGCTCGCCCAGACGCAGGCGAGCTCCTCGAGAACCTGGAGGTACACCTCGTAGGGCTGACCTCCTCCGCCGTACTCCTCGGCATAGGGAAGACCAAGGATGCCGGCCCGCCCCAGGGTCGTGAAGACGTCTCGCGGGAAGCTCTCGGTCGCCTCGGCCTCGGCCGCCCTCGGCGCGAGCTCGTTGCGGGAGAGGTCCCTAGTCAGGGCGATCAGGTCCGCGGCCTCGTCGGTCGGGAGCACACGTGTGGCTGGCATGGCGTCACCCTATTGCGCCGTACGGCGGGGTCGCTTAGGGTCCAGGCGCGCGGGCTTGTCTGTTGACGGGGCATCCGACCCCCGTCGTACCTGCCGGAGTCAGTGCTGGCGCGGCTGCAACAGGCGGCGGACCGCTGGGTCGCGAAGACACGGGCCGGCCCAGACGGCGATGCCGACGTACACCGGGAAGAGCAGGGTGGAGAACAGGGGCGCTTGGATGCGCGGCTGGGCGCAGAACGCGCCGCCGAGGTAGCCGGTCAATGCGATCGCGCCGAGCACAGAGGTGCGCGGGACGACGTACAGGCCGAGGCGCACGAGCTCGAGGATGCCGATGAGCGGCATCAGCTGCGGGTCGAAGCCGAGTGACCGGGCGCCGTCGACGACCGGCTGGATGTTCAGCACGTGGATCACGGTGTCGAACAACAGGAACGCCGAGACCAGAACGGTGATCGTCTGACCGGTGCGCCGTCCGGTGGTTGGTCCGGTGTGCGGTCAGGCGGTCGCGGGGCGGGTGGTGGCTGTGGCTTCCGACATGGCCTGATGGACGTGCAACCTTGCGCTGGACGCGCGAGGAGTACGGCGATGCGCGGGAGGTTGCACGTCGAGACGGCCCCCCTGTGCCTCGTGATCCGTCCGGTGGCCGCGGACCGGCGCCCTGTGGATGACGGGTCGCGCCGCCGTACCGTGCGAGGGCACAGTGTCGCCATGGACGTCGACGAGGTGATCAGACGTAACGGCGGGGAGGCCGATGCCCGCACGCTTGTCCGGTTCGCCTCGCGTCGAAAGCTGCGGACTGGCGTGCGCAAGGGCGTGATCGTCCGGGACGGGCACGGGAGGTACTCCCTGCCGACGGCCAGACAGGCTCGCCGCGCGGCGAACGGCCTGTCAGGCGTGGTCACCCACGACAGCGCCGCGTCGCACTGGGGCTGGGAGATGAAGCATCCGCCGAGCGTGCCGACAGTGACCGTGCCGCGGAACCGCAAGGTGGCACCGGAACGCCGGACGGAGGTGCACGTGAGGTGGCGAGACATCCCGCCCGACGACGTATGGCGCGGCGTGACGACGTACGGTCCCACGTTCATCGACTGTGCGAAGTCGATGCCGTTCGACGAGGCGCTGGCGATCGCGGACTCCGCGCTGCGGCACGGGCACCTCACCAAGCTCCGGCTGTTGCAGCTTGCGGAGCAGGTCCCGAGTGTCGGGCGCGCTCAGTGTCTGCGGGTGGCGCGGGAAGCGGACGGGCGCGCCGACAACCCGTTCGAGTCGGTGCTGCGCGCCATCGCGCTCGACATTCCCGGCCTGCACCTCGAGCCCCAGGCGGAGATCGACGAGGCCGGCTGGTGCGGGCGCCCCGATCTCGTCGACCGCGAGCGACGGATCGTCGTGGAGGCGGAGTCGTTCGAGTTCCACGGGCGGCGGAAGGCTCTGAAGAAGGACTGTGCGCGCTACAACGCGCTCGTGGTGCGGGGATGGTTCGTGCTCCGCTTCACCTGGGAGCACGTGATGCTGGAACCGGCGTACGTCGCCGACTGCCTCCGCCTCATTGTGAGCCTGCGGACCGGCCAGGGGCCATCTCGACGTGCAACCCTCCCCCGTTTCGGGGCGGATCCCGGGCGTAGCAGCGGGAGGTTGCATGTCGAAGCGGCCGCCGGGCGTCGTACCGCCGGACGGCAGGCCTGAGTTGAGCCGGACGGGGCCGGCAGGAGAGGCTGGTCCCCATGCAGTCCACCCAGATCCGCCTTGCCGCCCGCCCCGTCGGTGAGCCCGACGACAGCGTCTTCGAGACCGCCACGGTCGACCTTCCCGCGGTGGAGGAGGGTCAGGTCCTGTTGCGCACCGTGTACCTGTCGCTCGACCCCTATCTGCGCGGCCGGATGAGTGCAGCGAAGTCGTACGCCGCACCGCTGGAGGTGGGGGACGTGCTGATGGGTGGCACGGTCAGCGAGGTCATGGAGTCGCGCCACCTCGAGTACGAGACCGGCGACATGGTGCTCTCCTACTCCGGGTGGCAGACGCACGCGGTCGCCGACAGCAAGGGGATCCGCAAGCTCGACCCGCAGGACGCACCGGTCTCCACAGCGCTGGGTGTGCTGGGGATGCCCGGGTTCACCGCGTACGCCGGTCTCCTGGAGATCGGCCGCCCGAAGGCGGGAGAGACCGTCGTGGTCGCCGCGGCCACTGGCCCGGTCGGTTCCGCCGTGGGTCAGATCGCGAAGACCCGGGGCGCTCGGGCGGTCGGGATCGCGGGCGGACCCGAGAAGTGCCGGGCGCTGCTCGAAGAGTTCAGCTTCGACGCGGCGGTCGACCACCGCTCCGCCGGGTTCGTGAACGAGCTCCGCGCCGCCGCACCGGACGGGATCGACGTCTACTTCGAGAATGTGGGCGGCCCGGTGACCGACGCCGTACTTCCGCTGCTCAACACCTACGCTCGGGTGCCGGTGTGCGGTCTGGTCGCCGGCTACAACGCCACCTCGGCCCCCGAGGGTGCCGACCGTCTGCCGGCATTTCTGGGCCAGGTGCTCACCAAGAGCCTTACTGTCCGCGGCTTCATCCAGGACGAGTTCAGGCGCTCGCACGGGCCGGACTTCGTGCGCGACATGGGTGGCTGGGTGCGCGATGGTTCGGTCCGTTACCGCGAGGACGTGGTCGAAGGGCTCGACAGCGCACCCGAGGCGTTCCGGGGACTGCTTCGGGGCGCGAACTTCGGCAAGGTGCTGGTGCGGGTCGGAGACGACCCCACGCTGTGACGGCACGCAGGAACAGGTGAACGCCAAGGACGGTGCGGCCCGTCGATGTCCGCCGCGTCGATGAATGACCCGTCGATGTCCGGCGCGGTGAACGACCTCGCCGACATCAGGGACGCCAACCGGGTGGCGGCGCTGGTTGGTCTCCTGTTCGGCCTCGCCGGGATGGGCAGCTCGTCGGCAGCCATCGCCCTTCCCGTGCTCGCCTCGGACCTCGGCGTCTCGACAGGGGTCAGCGCCTGGGCGATCAGCCTGTACGCACTGATGCTCGCGGTCACGACCGCCGTCTACGGCCGGGTCTCCGACCTCGTCGGCATCCGGCTTCCCCTGCTTTTCGGCGTCAGCCTGATGGCGGTCGGCGCTCTCGTCGGTGCGTTGGCTCCGAGCTTCGGCGTGCTCCTGGTGGCCCGACTGTTCCAGGGCGCCGGGGCCGCCGCCGTACCCACGTTGGGCGTCGCCATCGTCAGCGCCCGTTACGCCGGACCCGTGCGATCCGCGGCCCTGGGTCGCGTCGCGGGAGTCGCCGCGGCGGTGAGCTGCCTGGGCCCGCTCGTCGGCGGCGTCGTGGAGGACCTGTTCGGCTGGCGCACGGTGATCGTCCTTCCCATGCTGGGCCTACTGCTGGTGCCGGCACTTTGGCGAACGCTGCCCGCGACCGGCAGCGGTGCCCGGCTCGACCTGCTGGGAGCCGTGCTGGTCGCGGGCACCGCCGCGGGTCTGGTGCTGCTCGTACAGTCACCCGCCTCCGGCCTGACGGTGGCCGCCATCGGCCTGGTACTGATCGTGCTCGGCGTCCCGAGTGTGATGCTGCGGGTCCGCAACCGTCCGCACGGCTTCCTGCCGATGTCGGTGATCCGGAACGCGGTCGTGGTGCGCAGCGCCCTGGCGGCAGCCGCCGTCCCGGCTGCGTGGTTCGCGCTGCTGATCGCGGTCCCGGCCGTGCTGGTCGCGCGCGGGTGGGAACCGTGGCATGTGGGCATTGCCCTGATCCCGAGCGCGGCGACCGGCCTGCTGGCGCCACGGGTGGCCGGACCGCTGCTCACGCGGATCGGCCCCGCCGCCTCCCTGGCCATCTCCGGGGTCACGGCCTCCGTCTCACTCGGGATCGCCGCGGGAGGTGCGGCCCTGGGGTCAGCGACGCTACTCGTCACAGCTGTCGTCGCCGTCACCTTCGCCTTCGGCCTCGGTCAACCCGCGCTGATGGCCGCAGTCGGTGCATCGGTCGACGAGGAGGTGCGCGGTGTCGCCCTCGGCGTCGCCACGCTGATGTTCCTGGTCGGTGGCGGGGTCGGCTCGGCCGTCGTCGGTGGCCTCGGCAGTGTGCTCGGTGTCGCTGGGAGTCTCCTGTTGCTGGCGGCGCTGCCGTTGGTCGGTCTGGTTCCTGTGGTGGGAAACCTGCGTTCTGCTCCGGAGGCCGTCGACTGATCCCGTCCCGCCTAGGCTAAGGGAGGAGTACCGCGGCCCTCTCCGCCGACTTGTCAGGCGCGGCGGGCTCGGGCCGCCGTACGACCGCGGACATTGGCGTCCAGGGTCAGCTTCCGGATGCGTACGGCGTGAGGGGTGACCTCGACGCACTCGTCCTCGCGGCAGAACTCCAGGCACTGCTCGAGAGAGAGCTTGCGCGGGGGAACGAGCTTCTCGAAGTTGTCGGAGGTCGAAGAGCGGATGTTGGTCTGCTGCTTTTCCTTGGTGATGTTCACGTCCATGTCGTCGGCACGTGAGTTCTCACCGACGATCATGCCCTCGTAGACCTCGGTGGTGGGCTCGACGAACATGGTGCCCCGCTCTTGGAGGTTCGTCATCGCGTACGCCGTGGCCGCGCCGGTCCGGTCCGCGACGAGGGAGCCGGAGGAACGTGTCCGCAGCTCACCGGCCCACGGTTCGTACCCTTCGAACACGTGGTGCGCGATGCCGGTGCCTCGGGTGTCGGTGAGGAACTCGGTGCGGAAGCCGATCAGCCCGCGTGCGGGGACGAGGAACTCCATCCGCACCCAGCCGGTGCCGTGGTTGGTCATCTGCTCCATCCGGCCCTTGCGCACCGCGAGGAGCTGGGTGATCGTGCCGAGGTACTCCTCGGGGGCGTCGATCGTGAGCCGCTCGACCGGCTCGTGTACCTTGCCGTTGATCTCGCGGGTGACGACCTGGGGCTTGCCGACGGTGAGCTCGTAGCCCTCGCGGCGCATCTGCTCGACGAGGATGGCCAGCGCCAGCTCGCCGCGGCCCTGGACCTCCCACGTGTCGGGGCGCTCGGTCGTCTCGACCCTGATGGACACGTTGCCGACCAGCTCCTTGTCGAGCCGGTCCTTGACCAGACGAGCGGTCACCTTCGAGCCCTTCACCCGACCCGCGAGGGGGGAGGAGTTGGTGCCGATCGTCATCGAGATCGCCGGCTCGTCGACCGTGATCAGGGGCAGCGCGACCGGGTTCTCCGGGTCGGCCAACGTCTCGCCGATCGTGATATCGGGGATGCCGGCGATCGCGACGATGTCTCCTGGGCCGGCGGACTCGCCGGGCTTCCGCTCCAGCGCCTCGGTCACCAGAAGCTCGGTGATCTTCACTCGTGTCGTCTCACCATCCCTCTTGATCCAGGCGACTGTCTGGCCTTTGCGCATGGTCCCCTCGTGCACACGGAGCAGTGCGAGGCGGCCGAGGAAAGGGCTGGCGTCGAGGTTGGTGACGTGCGCCTGCAGTGGCTTGCCCTCGGTGTACGTCGGTGCGGGGATGGTCTCGATGATGGTGCGGAACAGGTTTTCGAGATCCGGCTTGTCCGGCATGCCACCGTTCTCGGGCTTCTCGGTGGAGGCGCGGCCGGCTTTGGCGGAGGCGTAGACGACCGGGAAGTCGAGGGCGTCCTGGTTGTGGGAGTCGTCGAGCAGGTCCAGGAACAGCTCGTAGGTCTCGTCGACCACTTCGTCGATGCGGGCGTCGGGTCGGTCGACCTTGTTGACCACGAGTACGACGGGCATGTCCCTGTTGAGCGCCTTGCGCAGGACGAACCGGGTCTGCGGCAACGGGCCCTCGCTCGCGTCGACGAGGAGCACGATCCCGTCGACCATGGACAGTCCCCGCTCCACCTCGCCGCCGAAGTCGGCGTGTCCGGGGGTGTCGATGATGTTGATCGTCATCGGCTCGCCGCCCGCGGCCGGGCCCTTGTAGTGGACCGCGGTGTTCTTGGCCAGGATCGTGATGCCCTTCTCCCGCTCGAGCTCACCGGAGTCCATGGCGCGCTCGTCGACGTGCTGGTGCGCGGTGAACGACCCGGACTGGTGGAGCATCGCGTCGACGAGGGTGGTCTTGCCGTGGTCGACATGGGCCACGATGGCGACGTTGCGCAGGTCTCTGCGCGCGACCCGGTTACGGGTCACGTCCAGGGTCGGGTCTTCGGTCGCGTTCTGGGACATGCGGCTGCCGTTCGGCTCTCGGGGGTTTCCTCGCCGGTTCGTCTGCGGTCATGCTCAGCGGTGTCCGCGTCGACGCAGACGAGGGCGGGATGTCGATCCAGTCTAACGGCGCGCGTGACGCCCGCCGAATCGTCGTACGCCCGACCCAGGTCCCGGTGCAGGCGGACGGCTGTTCAGGCTAGGTTGGCGGGACCACAGACGAGGGGGCCAATGAGACGAGGGGGACCGATGCCAGATGCGTATCCCAGCTCTTACGGTTGGACAGTCTCTGCAGGTCCCGAGATGGGCGGACATCAGCTCGACGAGCGTGGGAAGGAGCGGCTGAGGCTGTCCGACGTCGCGAAGCTGGGCCGCCGTGTGATGCGCGGGATCGTGGGAGCGGCCCGGGTCGATGACCAGATGACCTTCGGCAAGCTGCTCGCTGCTCATCTCGGTGTCGACGCATCAGATCTCGGTGTGGTGGAGGAGTCGTGGCCGGCGTACGACCAGGTGAACGTCCAGGCAGGGCTCGATGCCTGGCTGGACACCGGTGACCGCAAGCACGAGCTCGTGGGGGTCGTCAACTTCCAGCATCGTGAGTTCGGACTCTCCGAGCTGATGCGTTCCGGCGCTCACGCCCAGCACCATCTGCCCAGTCCGGGCAACGTCTCGCGGACCAACCTGCCCAGTGGGCCAATCGGGGAGGCGCGTCCGTGCGTGCGCTGCGGCGTTTACCTCATCCACGACGGGGATGTGCGTGCCGCGGTGCTGTTGCGGAGTCCGAACATGGACACGGGTTCTTCGGTCAGCGTGCAGGTCGTCGCCGACCAGGAGGGCGGGGCGACGCGGATCGCTGAGGAGATCCGTGAGCTGTCGGTGATGCACAACGTCTACCGTGGGCAGGTCGTCTCCTTCACCCGCGACATGTTCGGCGAGCGGCCGACGGCTCTCGCCTTCCACGTCCGCGCACAGATGACGGGGGACGACCTCATCCTCTCCGGCAGCACCCTGGCCACCATCGAGCGGCAGGTCGTGGGCGTGGCCAGGCACCGTGAGCAGCTGCTCGCCGCTCGCCAGCACCTGAAACGTGGCCTGCTGCTCCACGGCCCGCCCGGAGTCGGCAAGACCCACACGGTGCGCTACCTGATCAGCCAGCTCACCGACACGACGATCGTGGAGCTGTCCGGTGCGGCCCTGCACCTGATCGGGCAGGCATGCTCGGTCGCCCGCACCCTGCAGCCGGCGATGATCGTGGTGGAGGACGTCGACCTGATCGCCGAGGACCGGGGCATGCATCCCGGCGACCACCCCGTGCTGTTCCAGCTCCTCAACGAGATGGACGGCCTCGCCGAGGACGCCGACGTAGTCTTCCTGCTGACGACCAACCGGGCCGACGTGCTCGAGCCTGCGCTCGCCGCGCGCCCGGGCCGGGTGGACCAGGCCGTCGAGCTCGAGCTGCCCGACGCGGACGCGCGGCGACGGCTGTTCGCGCTCTACAAGGGCGCTCTCCTCGTCGACGAGGAACGGCTGGACTCTGTCCTCTCGCGCACCGACGGGGTGACCGCGTCGTTCCTCAAGGAGCTGCTGAGGCGTGCCGCGGTAATCGCTGCGGAGGCTTCTGGAGGCGGCTCGGTGTCGGTCGGTGCCGACCATCTGGACGCGGCCCTGGACGAGCTGCTCGACACCCGCAACATGATGACCCGTGTCCTGCTCGGTGGACAGCGGGACTGAACGGGTTTACTAGTGACGGTGGCAACGGGTAGGTCTGTGTCATGACCAGCTGTCACTTCATCCCGCCGTACCTTCTCCGGCATCTGTCCGCCGCGCAGGAGGACGCCGACCTCGCACGCCGTGGTTCCAGCACGCTCGCGATCGACGAGCAGCTGCGCGCGCGTCGGCTGACCCCGCCGCCGCAGGTCGACGCGGACTCTGCTGCGGCACTGCGGCCGTCGGGTGAGGACGCGTGGACGATCCACACCGCGGACAACGACTCCACGCTGCCAGGCTCGCCGGTGCGTTCCGCCGACGAGCCGGCTTCCGGTGACGTCGCGGTGGACGAGGCGTACGACGGCGTCGAGGCTTCCCTGTCGTTGTTCGCCGACATCTTCGCGCGCACGTCCTATGACGGCAAGGGCGCGCCGGTGATCGCGACGGTGCATTACGAGAAGGACTACGCGAACGCGTTCTGGGACGGCCGACAGCTCGTGTTCGGTGACGGCGACGGAAAGGTGTTCGAGCGCTTCACCAAGCCGGTCGACGTGCTAGCGCACGAGTTCACCCACGCGGTGACCCAGCACACCGCCGGCTTCGCCTACGAGGGGCAGTCCGGGGCGCTGAACGAGTCCATGTCCGATGTCTTCGCCGCGTGTGTCAAGCAGCGGCTGCTCGCCCAGTCTGCGGCCGACGCCGACTGGCTGATCGGGGAGGGGATCTTCCTGGCCTCGGTGAACGGCAGGGCACTGCGGTCGATGTCCGAGCCGGGCACGGGCTACGACGACCCGGTGCTGGGACGCGACCCGCAGATCGGCCACATGTCCGACTACGTGGAGACCTCGGACGACAACGGGGGCGTGCATCTCAACTCAGGCATCCCCAACCGGGCGTTCTTCCTGGCGGCAGTGGCCATCGGCGGGTCGTCCTGGGAGGGCACGGGGCAGATCTGGTACGCCGCACTGACCTCTGGTGTCGGGTCGGACACCGACTTCGTGGAGTTCGCCGCGGCCACGGTGGCTGCCGCTGACGGCTCCACCCGCCCCGCTGTCGTCGAGGCGTGGGCGCAGGTCGGCATCGAGGTGCCGGCGGTGAGTGGTGGGCCATCCCACTCCTCAGCAGAGCTTTCCGGGCCATCCTCTGAGCCCGCTGACTCCTCGGTGTCTTCCGGGCTGGGTGGCAGCCCGGCCTCGCTGGTGGCGGTGCGTCGTAGCGGCGGCTTCGCAGGCACGATCACTGCGGGCATGGTCGACCTGGACACAGACCCGCGATCGCCGGAGGTGCAGCAACTTCTGGCACGGGTCGACTTTGCCTCGGTGGCCGTCTCGCCGCCCCAGCCGGACCGGTTCGTGTATGCCTTCGACGTCCCGGGTGAGGGCGAGGTGATCCTCGGTGAGCAGGCGCTCACCCCCGAGCTGTCCCGCTTGGCGTCCTTGGTCCTCGACGAGGAGTGACCCACCGCCTCCTGCTCCGCTCCCATCCCGAGGTCGGCCTGGGGCTGGTCGAGTGCGGGGATCGAGCGCCCGTGCGAGCGGTGTCCTACGCATTCAATCCGCGTCGAAGACGCGGTGCACCTTGTGCTGAGCGGCTTGGGCTCGAGGCCGGATCACGAGCTCGTCGACGTTGACATGTGACGGGCGGGAGACGACCCAGCGGATCGCCTCTGCTATGTCCTCGGCTACGAGCGGTTCAGCCACACCGGCGTACACCGCCTCCGCCTTCGCGCGGTCACCATGGGAGCGGACGAGGGCGAACTCATCCGTCCGCACCATGCCGGGTGCGATCTCGGTGACTCGAACCGGCTGTCCGCAGAGCTCGAGGCGCAACGTCTCGGTCACGACCTTGGTGCCGTGCTTGGCAGCGGTGTAACCGGCTCCACCTTCGTAGGCGATCCGGCCCGCGGTCGATCCCACGTTGACGATGATCGCGTTCCCACTGGCGACGAGCGCCGGAAGTAGTGCCTTGGTCACGTTCATCAGGCCGATGACGTTGACGTCGTACATCCGGCGCCAGTCCTCCGGGTCGGCCTGCGCCACCGGATCGGAGCCGAACGCGCCGCCGGCGTTGTTCACCAGTACGTCGAGCCGGCCGCCGACCGCGGCGCGTAGCGCGTCGACCGACGCCGGATCGGTGACATCGCAGCGGAGGGCAGTGGCACCGATCTCGTCGGCCAGCGAGGCGACCTTGTCGTGACGCCGTGCAGCGCAGATGACGCGATACCCGTGGAAAGTCAGCGCTCTGGCGGTGGCAGCACCGATGCCGCTGCTTGCCCCGGTCACTACTGCGGTCCTGTCGGTCATGTCGCCGATTGTCGCGGGTGCCGAAGAACCACCGGACGTCCGGGGGCGAGGTCACCCTGTCCTGACGTTGTAAAGGTTAGGCTTACCTAATAACATGTGGTGGTGCGCCACGCTCCAACCCGGACCCCGGTGTCCTTCGCCAACCGACTCTCGGCCTTCGGGGACCGGGCCGCAATGCTCACGCCGGAAGGCTCGATGACCTACGCAGCGCTGGCGGACCGCGTCACCGCGGTGGCCGAAGAGCTGGGTACGACGCGAAGGCTCGTGCTCGTGACCGGTACCAACGAGATCGAGTCGATCGTTGTGTACCTTGCCGCGTTGTCCGCAGGTCACCCCGTGCTCCTCGTGCCGGGGGACAACCCTGGGAACCTTGCCGCGGTCGACTCGGCCTACGACCCGGACGTGGCGTTCACCGGCGGTCGACTCGTGGCGCGGCGCGAGGGCACAGCGCACGACCTGCATCCAGACCTGGCGTTGCTGCTCTCGACCTCAGGTTCGACGGCTTCGCCGAAGATGGTGCGGCTCTCGATCGCGAACGTCGAGTCCAACGCGGCGTCGATCGCATCCTACCTCGCGATCCGGGCCACGGATGTCGCCGCCACGACCCTGCCGATGCACTACTGCTATGGGCTGTCGGTGATCAACAGTCACCTGATGTCCGGCGCCTGCCTGATGCTGACCTCCGACTCGGTGGTCGACGCGTGCTTCTGGGACCGATTCGGTGAATGCGGGGGGACCACGTTCGCCGCAGTGCCTTACACGTTCGACCTCCTGGACCGGGTCGGGTTCGACTCGATGCACCTGCCCTCGCTTCGCTACATCACCCAGGCCGGTGGCCGGATGTCACCCTCGTCGGTGGCTCGCTACGTCGAGCTCGGTCAGCGGCGAGGTTGGGACCTGTTCGTGATGTACGGGCAGACCGAGGCCACGGCGAGAATGGCCTACCTGCCTCCTGACCTCGCGCTGAGCTCCCCGTCCTCGATCGGTGTGCCCATCCCCGGCGGGACCATCACGCTCGAACCGCTGCCGGAGATGCCACTTCCGCGGCGATCCACGCAGACGGAGGGAGCGCCCGAGCCGGAGATAGGCGAGCTGGTGTACTCGGGAGACAACGTGATGCTCGGCTACGCGACTTCCCCGGTCGACCTGGCGCGCGGACGCGTCACCGAAGAGCTGCGGACCGGTGACGTTGCCCGCCGTACCCCCGAAGGGCTCTATGAGATCATCGGACGCCGCAGCCGGCTCACCAAGATCTTCGGTCTGCGCTTCGACCTCGACCAGACCGAGCAGGTGTTCGCGGCGGCAGGGGTGACCGCGTACTGCGCGGACGGTGAGGACCGACTCGTCGTCGCGATCGATGCCTCCGCCAAGCCGGTCGACGTCGACTTCGTCCATGCCCTGGCGAGGGAGCACTTCGGGCTGCCTGCCGGGGCCGTTGACGTGATCACCCTGTCCGAGGTCCCACGGTTGCCCTCCGGCAAACCGGACTACCGGGCGATCACCGCCCGTGGCCGAAGCCATAACCCCAGCTCTCCCATGGCACCACGGCGAACATGCACTTCCCACGACGAGTTGATCGCGGGAAGTGCAGGTTCGGCGACATACCTTGATGAAACCGAGGTGCGGGACGAGCTCCGGGCGGTGTACGGCGAGGTGCTTCGGCGTTCTGACGTCGGCGTCGACGACTCGTTCGTGAGCCTCGAGGGCGACTCGCTGTCCTACGTCGAGATGTCGATCCGGGTGGAGGAGCTGGTCGGGCACCTTCCGCCGAACTGGCACGTGACCCCGATCGGCTTGCTGGCCCCTGTCGCACGCAGACGCAGGGCCGGCCTGCGTTCAGTAGAGGGCAGCGTGCTGCTGCGCGCACTCGCCATCGTCCTCATCGTCGGGTCACACGCGAACCTGTTCCTGCTCGCCGGCGGCGCCCACGTCCTTCTCGGTGTGGCCGGGTTCAACTTCGGTCGCTTCCACCTCACCGAGGCTCCACGTCGAGAACGGGTGCGCCATCTCGCCACAAGTATCGCCCGGGTCGCCGTACCTTCCATGGTCTGGATCGGACTCGTCACGCTCGTGTCACGGAACTACTCGTGGCAGAACGTGCTGCTCCTCAACGGCGTGCTCGGCTCGCGCGAGTGGACGGAGCCGCAGTGGCACTACTGGTTCGTCGAGGCACTCGTCTACACGCTGCTCGCCCTCAGCCTGGGAATGGCAGTGCCGATCGTGGACCGCATCGAGCGCCGTTGGCCGTTCTGGCTGCCGATGCTGGTGGTCGGGCTCGGACTGCTCACCCGCTACGAGGTCGTCACGCTCCTCGGCGGTGACGTGATCCACCGTGCGAACGTCATCGTCTGGTTGTTCGCACTGGGATGGGCGGCGGTGAAGGCGGCGCGCTCCTACCAGCGTGCATTGGTCACCGTCGCCGTCGTACTCACCGTCCCCGGCTTCTTCGACGACCCGACACGTGAGCTCGTCGTCATCGCGGGCATGGTTCTGCTGGTGTGGGTGCGGCCCGTCCAGATGCCGTCACCGGTGGCTCGAGCGGTGGTGGTGCTCGCGAGCGCGTCGCTGTACATCTACCTCGCGCACTGGCAGATCTACCCGCACCTCGAGGACTCCTACCCGCTGCTCGCCACGCTGCTCTCCCTTGCCGGTGGGGTGGTCCTGTGGCAGACGGTGGCCCGCCTCTCGCGTGCCGTGGAGGCCCTTGCAGCGCGTCAGTTCTCCCGCCCGCAGGCAGGTGCGCTCCGACCCGGGGAATGAGGAACAATCGCCACGGGTTGCAATGTCCGGAGGTGTGCACCCTGTGAACGCAGCACCGAAGTCCGCGGGTCCGCGTCCGCTGCACGGCCGGGTGGCCATGATCAGCCTGCACACCTCGCCGCTCGACCAGCCCGGCACAGGCGACGCGGGCGGCATGAACGTCTACGTCAGTGAGCTGGCCAAGCGACTGGCCAGGCGTGACATCGCGGTCGAGATCTACACGCGCGCCACCTCCTCTGTCCTGCCGCCGATCGTGGAGGTGTTCCCGGGCGTGTGCGTGCGACACGTGCACGCGGGCCCGTTCGAGGGGCTCAGCAAGGGTGAGCTTCCCGGCCAGCTCTGCACGTTCGCCCGCGAGGTGCTGAGGGTAGAGGCGCTGCACGACCAGGGATGGTACGACCTCGTGCACAGCCACTACTGGCTCTCCGGCCAGGTCGGCGCCCTGGTGCGCGACCGGTGGAGCGTGCCGCTGGCGCACTCCATGCACACGATGGCCAAGGTGAAGAACGAGGCGCTCGCGGCCGGGGACACCCCGGAACCTATGGCCCGGGTAATCGGTGAGGAACAGGTCGTCGAGGCGGCCGACATGCTCATTGCCAACACAGACATCGAGGCCAAGCAGCTGATCAACCTCTACGACGCCGATCCGGCACGCGTCGAGGTCGTCCATCCCGGTGTCGATCTCTCGGTCTTCCGGCCGGTGGGACAGGCTGAGGCCCGTGTCCGGCTGGGCCTGCCTGCCGGGGCTCACGTGCTGCTCTTCGCCGGGCGCATCCAGCCGTTGAAGGCGCCCGACGTACTCCTGCGCGCGGTTGCGTCGCTCGTCTCCCGCGACCCCTCACTGCGGCCGCGGCTCGTCGTGCCGGTCGTCGGCGGCCCGTCCGGAACCGGGCTCGAGCACCCGGAGTCGCTGGCGCTGCTCGCGCAGTCGTTGGGTATCGACGACATCGTGCGCTTCGTCCCGCCGGTGGCGCAGTCCGCACTGGCGAACTGGTACGCCGCCGCGACTCTCGTGTGTGTCCCGTCGTACAACGAGTCCTTCGGACTGGTCGCGGTCGAGGCCCAGGCCGCGGGTACACCGGTCGTGGCGGCCGCGGTGGGCGGGCTGACCACTGTCGTCCGCGACGGCGTCTCCGGCATACTCGTCGACGGCCACGACGCTGAGGAGTACGCGCGGGTGATCGAGCGGATCATCGCTCAGCCGGAGCTGCGCTCGAGGCTCGCCGCCGGAGCCGTGGAGCAGGCGTCGAACTTCGCATGGGAGCGGACCGCGGACCGGACTCTGGAGGTGTACCGACAGGCCAGCGCGGCCATGCGCCGTGACATCGATGCCGACCTCCAGGGGACACGGCCGTGACCGACCAGACGTCCGCGGCGCAGACGCTGCGCGCTGTGTTCACCGACCACGAGCTGGACTGGAAGGAGATCGGGAAGGGCGTCTTCACCGTCGTGCTTCCCGGTGAGAGGAAGCTGCAGACGCCGTGCCGCTTCGATGTGGGCGCGCATGCGCTGGGTGTCCACGCGTTCGTCGCCCGCCGTCCCGACGAGAACCACGAGCGGGTCTACCGCTGGATGCTCGAGCGCAACCTGAAGATGTACGGCGTCGCCTTCGCCGTTGACCACCTCGGTGACATCTACCTCGACGGCCGGCTGCCCCTTTCCTCGGTCACCCCCGACGAGATCGACCGCCTGCTCGGCGCTGTCCTGTCCTACTCCGACGACTCGTTCAACACGCTGCTCGAGCTCGGGTTCGCGACCTCCATCCGCAAGGAGTGGGCATGGCGCAAGTCACGCGGGGAGTCCACCCGCAACCTCGACGCCTTCCGCGGCTGGCTCGAAAACAGCTGAGCCGCCGTGCCCTCTCCGGACCGGCCGGGAGTCAGGCGCGGCTCAACAAAGGGGTGGGGTTCAGGCGTCGAACTTGTAGCCCAGGCCGCGCACGGTGACGAGGTACGACGGTGTGGCCGGATCGGGTTCGAGCTTGCTGCGCAGCCGTTTCACGTGCACGTCGAGCGTCTTGGTGTCGCCCACATAGTCGGCGCCCCACACCCGGTCGATCAGCTGCCCGCGCGTGAGCACCCGGCCCGTGTTGCGCAAGAGGATCTCGAGCAGTTCGAACTCCTTCAACGGCAGTTTCGTGTCCACGCCGCCGACCGTCACCACATGACGTTCGACGTCCATCCGCACGGGACCGGCTTCCAGCGTCGCGGGCTCGAGGTCCGGCGTCTCGGAGCCTCGGCGCAGCACAGCGCGTACCCGGGCGACGAGCTCGCGAGGCGAGTAGGGCTTGGTGACGTAGTCATCGGCACCCAGCTCGAGGCCGACCACCTTGTCGACCTCGTCATCTTTGGCGCTGACCATGATCACCGGGACGTTGGAGACAGTTCGGATCTGACGGCAGACCTCGGTGCCCGGGAGCCCGGGAAGCATCAGGTCGAGCAGCACGATGTCCGCGCCACCACGGTCGAACTCCGTGAGCGCGTCCGGTCCGGTAGCCGCGATGGCGACCTCGAACCCCTCCTTGCGCAGCATGTAGGCGAGGGCGTCGCTGTAGCTCTCCTCGTCCTCGACCACGAGCACCCTGGTCATCGTGCCGCCTCCTGTCTGCCGGGGCGCAGCGCCGGCTCTTGCACCGGGTCCGTTGCCGGGTCCGTTGCCGGACCGGGCGTCGACGGGGCCGGCGTGGTCGGGGCACCTGCCGAGTTCGTCGTCGAGTCAAGAGAGCGGCGTGCCTCCTTCGGCGTACGCCGGGGTAGACGCAATGTGAACGACGACCCGCTGCCCTCGACGGACCACACGCGGACCTCGCCACCGTGTGAGGCCGCGACGTGCTTCACGATCGACAGTCCGAGGCCCGTACCGCCTGTCGAACGGTGACGTGCGGGGTCGACGCGGTAGAAACGCTCGAAGATCCGGTCGATGTCGTGGGCGGGGATGCCGATGCCCTGATCGGTGACGGTGATGTCGACCGCGTCGTCGAAGACCCTGGCACCGACCACCACCCGCGAGTACTCGGGTGAGTAGGCGACGGCGTTCGCGACGAGGTTGCCGACCGCCATGGATACCTGGTCGCCGTTTCCGAACAGCTCGACGTCGTGAGTGCCGTTGTGCAGCACCTCGATCCCCTTGGTCTGCGCGTCGATCGCCGACTGGTCGATCGCACGGTCGATGATCTCGTCGACCTGCATCGGTGTCGGCGCCTCGAGCGGGTCGTCGCCCTGGAGACGGGAGAGCGCGATGATCTGCTGCACCAGGCGGGACAACCGCTCGCTCTCCATCTGCATCCGACCCGCGAAACGCTTCACCGCCTCGGGGTCCTCGGACGCCTCGGCGACCGCCTCGGCCAGCAAGTTGATGGCGCCGACGGGGGTCTTGAGCTCATGAGAGACGTTCGCGACGAAGTCCCTTCGGATCGCCTCGACCCGACGCTCACGGGTGCGGTCCTCAACCAGCGCCAGTACCAGGCGCGAGCTCAGCGGCGCGACCCGTGCGGTGACGTGCTGGGTGGTCGTTGCGCGGGAGAGCACGAACTCGGTCTCGCGGATCTGTCCGTCGCGTCGTACCGCCCTGACCAGCTCGGCGAGCTCCGCGACGCACACTCGTTTGCCGCGCACCAGTCCCAACGAGTAGGCGGGAGCAGAGGCTTTGAGCACCTCGTCGTTCTCGTTCACCACCAGTGCGCTGGAGCGGAGCGCGCTCAGAACGGTGGCGACCGCGGCGGGCACCACCGGTTCGTCGAACTGGGGGATCCGCTGCTGCTGGTGCTCGCTGATCCGCCACGCGAACACGACGCCGGCACCGAGCGCTGCACCGAGCAGCGCGAACAGAAGAGCCTGCGTCGTCGCATCCACGTGACGATCGTACGGCGACCGCTCGGACGGACCGTCGCAAAGACCTTGACCGGCCTGGACTTTCGACGACTGTTCACCCGGTGTTCACGCTTCGTCGCCGACTGGACACCTGACCGCCGTAGGTTCCTGACATGCGTGATCTCTACTACGACCAGCTGGACGCGATCATCGGCGAGCTCGTGTCCATGACGCATTCGGTCAAGCATGCGGTGAGCCAGGCCACCAAGGCACTGCTCACCGCCGACGCCGAAGTAGCCGAGCAGGTGATCTCCGACGACGCCGCCATCGACCTCGCTCGCGAGCGGATCGAGGAACGCAGCTTCGAGGTGCTCGCCCTGCAACAGCCCGTGGCCGGAGACCTGCGGATGTTGGTCGCCGCGCTGCGGATGGTCGCCGATCTCGAGCGGATGGGCGACCTGTCCGTCCACGTCGCCAAGGTGGCCCGGCTGCGGATACCTTCGGTTGCGGTGCCGGCCGAGGTCCGCCCGACGATCGCCCGGATGGCCGAGGTCGCGGAGTTCATGGTGGAGTCCGTAGCCGTCGTCATCGCCGACCGTGACGTCGACGCAGCGTATGCGCTCGAGCGGGCCGACGACGAGATGGACCAGCTGCGCAGCTCCTCGTTCCGGTTCATGCTCAGCGAGGACTGGCCCTACGGCATCGAGCCGGCCGTCGACATGGCACTCGTGGGCCGCTACTACGAGCGCATCGCGGACCACACGGTCTCCATGGCGCGGCGTGTGGTCTACCTCGTCACCGGACAGACGCACGCGGTCGACGCCTGAGTGACACGGCACTATCGAGGCACCGGTCCGGCCCTACGAGGGTGCCGTGTCAGCGGCCCTGGTTGGCCACTGCCTTGATCGCGTCGGCGGCGGCATCGGGGTCGAGGTAGGTGCCACCCTTCTCCAGCGGGTGCATGTTCTCGTCGAGCTCATAGACCAGCGGGATCCCGGTGGGAATGTTGAGGCCGACCACCGCCTCCTCGCTGATGTCGTCGAGATGCTTGACCAGCGCTCGCAAGGAGTTGCCGTGCGCGGCGACGCAGACGGTGAGGCCGGCGCGCAGGTCGGGCACGATGGCGTCGTACCAGTAGGGCAGCATCCGTTCGACCACGTCGGCGAGGCACTCGGTGCGCGGCACGATCTCGTCGGGAAGGTCGGCGTAGCGCGCATCCCCGATCTGGGACCACGTGTCGTCGTCGCTGATGCGGGGAGGCGGGGTGTCATAGGACCGGCGCCAGAGCATGAACTGCTCCTCGCCGTACTCCTCCAGCGTCGCCTTCTTGTCCTTGCCCTGGAGGGCCCCGTAGTGGCGTTCGTTGAGCCGCCACGACCGCTTCACGGGGACCCAGTGCCGTTCGCAGGCGTCGAGCGAGAGCTGTGCGGTAGTGATCGCGCGCCGCAGAACCGAGGTGTGCAGCACATCGGGCAGCGCACCGGCGTCGGAGATCAGGCTGCCGGCGCGTTCCGCCTCGGCTCGCCCTTTCTCGGTCAGCGGGACATCGACCCAGCCGGTGAACAGGTTCCTGGCGTTCCAGTCGCTCTCACCGTGGCGGACCAGGATGAGGGTGTACGGCGCGGTGTGGCTGGTGGGCATTGCAACAACCTAACGAAGAGCCGGGCTAGGAGCCGGAGGGAAGCGGGACGTTCGCGAACTCGTTGGTGTTGCTGACCACAGGAACGTCGATGGTCACGCTCTCGCCTCGCTGGAAGGAGAACCCGAGCGAAACGAACGCACCGGGCTTGATCTGCTCGCCGGTCGCGGTGACCTCGCCCTGGTTCGCGAGCTGGTAGAGCTTCCCGGCTCCGACCTTCGTCTCGCCAGCGGTCTCGACCGTGATGGACGCGTCGTCACCGGCGCCCGCGACCTCGACGAGTGCGTCGTCGTTCTGTTCGTCGTTGTTGACCAGAGCGGCGACGACGGTGCCGCTACCGTCCTCGCCGGAGACGATCACAGCGTGGAGCACGTCGACCGTCCCAGTGCGGTCGTTCACCCCGACGCCGGGGGTGTACACCCGATCCGTCTGGGCGTCGAAGCCGCACGCTGACAGCACGGTCGACAAAGGTGCGGAGAGCAGGACGGCGGCCACGGCGATGCGGCGACGCAGAGGGACGAGCACGGCCTTCATGGTTCCTCTCGGGTGCACTGAGGAGGGCTGCCACAGCCTATCGGGCAGGATGCGGGGCTACTGGGCCACACCCACCGTGACTGCGGTGACCACGATCCCCGCGGCAGCCACGACGGTCCAGACGACAGAGACCGGGAGCAGTCTGTGAGCACCCATCATCAGAGCGAGCCGCAGGGGCAGATGCCGTACTTCGGTCTCGTTGTCCTGCGCCAGGTCCGGCAGCGTGTTCAGGAAGTGGATCCCGATGCCAAGCATCGCGGCGAAGACCGTCATCGCCACGGTCGGGGGACTCCCGTGCATCCCGCCACCGAGCCCGCCGTAGGACAAGAAGGCTGGCAGCAGCCCGAACGACACCGCGAACGGCAGCCAGGACAGGACGGTCTTCTTGAACACGGTGTTGTAGGTCCAGGCGCTCGCGACCGCCACGAGGTGGGCGAGACCGGCGTAGGTGCCGTTGGCGATCGAGAGCGGGATGACCAGGAGTACGGCGATCGTGATCGCGATGACGACGGTGCCAGGGTCGATCTCCCCCAAAGCGACCGGCTTGTCGTCGCGGCCGACTTTCGCGTCGCGACGGCGGTCGACCACATCGTTGAGCCAACCGATCGTCAGCTGGCCGGTCGCGATGGTGAGGGCAACCAGGACGACCTCGGCGCCGCTTCGTCCGGTGAGCGCGGCAGCGGCCGCCAGGGCGACCGTCATGGCTGCGGTGGGCAGTGGATGGCTACTCATGACCAGTGAGACCGCCCGGCCGCGCAGCTTCCTGGTTTCCATGGGTCGCAGTATCGACCAACTTCGTCCTTTCCCGGCACCATGCGCCCCATGGCAACCCGAAGACGTCGGCGGAAACCTTCCTGCAATGAGAGCCGCAGGCACATAGATCGACGTTCTGTCAAGCCCCAATTTGGCCTCTGACCTGCGCAAACGTGGCCGGGGACTGCTGCCGGGCCGTGTTAGACTGGTCACCTAGGAAGGGGTACTTGGACACATGACATTTACCGTCGGCGAAACGGTTGTTTACCCAAATCACGGTGCTGCAGTTATCGAGGACATCGAGACGCGACAGATCAAGGGGGAGGACCGGGAGTACCTGGTCCTTCGCATCGTCTCCCAACAAGATCTCGTCGTTCGTGTTCCGGCCTGCAACCTCGACCTCGTAGGTGTTCGGGACGTAGTCGACAAAGCGGGCCTGGACAGGGTCTTCGACGTGTTGCGCGCTGCGCACACGGAGGAGCCGACCAACTGGTCACGTCGATACAAGGCGAACCTCGAGAAGCTGCACTCGGGTGACGTGATGAAGGTGTCGGAGGTCGTGCGTGACCTGTGGCGCCGCGAGCGTGACCGTGGCCTCTCGGCCGGTGAGAAGCGGATGTTGGCCAAGGCCCGTCAGATCCTGGTCTCCGAGCTCGCGCTGGCCGAGCACACCAACGAGGACAAGGCGGAAGCCCTCCTCGACGAGGTACTCGCTTCCTAGCTCGACGTCGATGGCGCGGCTACAAGACACCTCGACAGAGCGGGACACCAAGGTCTCCGGACTTGCGTCCGGAGACCTTCGTGTATCGAAGGCGGTAGGCTGGGTGCCGACTGGACATCGAGGCGGCCTGCCGTGGGCCATGGTCGGGCAGATCTCCCTGGCAGGCTCGGCCGAGGCGGCTCTGGCGGGGGCGGGGATCCCGGTCGTCCCGGCGGACATGACCTGGGCGTCGCTTCAGGGAGCGGACGTGGCGTTCGTGGTCCACGACCCGTTGTGTCCGTTGACCCCCGCCTCGTTCCTCGCCCGCGCTGTCGACGTTGCCGCCGCCACCGGGGACGTGGTGGTCGGCTACCGACCGGTCACCGACACGATCAAGACGGTGACCGACGGTTCAGTCGGGGGAACTGTCGATCGCGAGGCGCTGGTCGCGCTCACCTCGCCGCTCGTTCTCCCGCCGGGTGTGGTCGCGAAGCTGCCCGACTGGCCGGACACAAGTGACCTCGCGGACCTGGTCGTGTCCCTGAGCACACGGTTTCCGGTGCGGTTCCTCGAGGCGGGGTCGCTCGGACGACGGGTGGCCGACGCGTCAGCCCTGCGGCTGCTCGAGGCCTTCGCCGGAGCCTGCTGATCCCGCAGACAGCCCTCCGAGCAGTCTCTCGGCGACGGCTAAGTCCTCGGGGTAGGTGACCTTCAGGTTCGTGGCCGGACTGGGCACACAGTGAATGTCGAGGTCCGTGTACTTCTCGATGCAGCTCGCGGTGTCGGTGCCCTCGAACCCGTCCCGCGCCGCCTGACGGTAGGCGTCCAGCAAGGGCGCTGCCCGGAACGCCTGCGGAGTCTGTACGCCGACCAGCCGGCTGTTCGCTCCGCGCAACGCAGCGGCAGCCGACTCGCGAAACGAGGAGGGAAAGCGCAGCAGGACGGCTGGCTCCGGGCGGACCGGCAGCGCACCACCGTGCTGAGCAGCGGCATCGACGACGGAGGTGAACAGGCCTGCAGGCGCCAGTGGACGGGCGGCGTCGTGGATGGCCACCACGTCGATCTGCCCGGAGTCGATGCTTTCCGCGAGCGCAAGGAGCGCGTTGTGCTCCGACCCGTGCCGGGTGGAGGCGCCTCGGACGATCGTGAAGTCGTGCGCCGCGACGTACCGACGCAATGTCTGCTCGACGACGGCCCGGTCCTGTTCCCTGACGGTCACGACCACCTGGTCGAGGTACTCCACCTTCACGATCTGACGTAGCGACCAGGCGAGCACGGGCACTCCGGCGAGGGGAAGGAGCACCTTGTTGGTCCCGGTGCCGACTCGTCGACCGTCCCCGGCGGCCAGCACGACCACCGCCGCGCGGACAGCGGACGGGGGAGCGGACACAGGGTCGAGGCTATCGGCCACTAGGGAAGCTCGAAGAGCAACGCTGTCGCGACAGCGGCGACGCCCTCGCCGCGACCGGTGAGCCCGAGGCCGTCGGTCGTGGTCGCCGAGACCGACACCGGTGCCCCCGCTGCTTCTCCGAGTGCCGACTCCGCCTCTGCCCGCCGCGGACCGAGCCTAGGCCGGTCCCCGATGACCTGGACAGCCAGGTTGCCGATCTCGTAGCCGGCCCGCCTGACCCTGCGGGCAGTCTCGGCGAGCAGGCTCACGCCGCTCGCCCCGGCCCATTGCGGATCGGCGCTCCCGAAGTTGCTGCCGAGGTCCCCGAGACCGGCAGCGGACAGCAGGGCGTCGCACACTGCGTGCGCGGCCACATCGGCATCGGAGTGACCCTCCAGCCCGCGCGGCTCGTCGGGGAACCGCAGGCCGGCCAGCTGCATGGGTATCCCTGCGACCAGGCGGTGCACGTCGGTGCCGATACCGATCCGAGGAGTCTGTGCCACGCACAGATCATGCCGCACGCAGCCCCGGGGACGTCGTTCGCCCATCTTGCTTGGCGGCGTACGCGAACATAGAGGTATGAGAAGCTCCGCAGGCCGACTGCCCCACGCCCTTGCCGGTGTAATTGCCGGGCTGACCGGGATAGCGGTCAGCCACGCGGTGACGATGGTGCTGACTGTGCGGGCCACGCCGCTGCTCGCGGTCGGCGAGGCGATCATCGAGCTCACCCCGGGTGCCATCGCAGAAGGTTTCATCCAGCTCGTCGGCCAGTACGACAAGCCGCTGCTCGTCGTCGGAGTCACCCTCGGTCTGCTGGCTCTCTGCGGCTGGGCCGGCGCGCTCACCCAGCGCACCCGGATCCTGGCCAACGTCGTGTTCCTGACGATGGGAGTGGTCGCGGCAGTTGCGGTGTGGACGAGGCCAGGCTCCGCGCCGTACGACGTGCTGCCGGTCGTGGCGGGCACGGCAACCTGGATCGTCATACTCGCGTTCCTGGTCGACTACCTCGCGAAGCGCTCGACTCGACGATCAGCCGACAGGGGGGCCGATGAGGGACGGCGCGGCTTCCTCATCCGCGTGGGGGCGGTCCTGGGGGTGGCCGCGGTCGTCGGCGTCGGTGGACAGCTCGTCGGGCGGGTCCGCCGCGGAGTGGAGGCGGGGCGCAAGCTCCTGCGGTTGCCGGTGACGAGGGGGAAGGTTCCCCAAGGCGCTGCGCTCGACGTGGCCGGGATCGCACCCTGGCGCAGCCCGAACCGTGACTTCTACCGGATCGACACCGCCCTGGTGCTCCCTACCATCGACGTGAACGACTGGCGGCTCCGGATCCACGGCATGGTCGAGAAGGAGCTGGTGCTGACCTACCGTGACCTGCTCGAGCGGAAGATGACCGAGGCATGGGTGACGATCTGCTGCGTGTCCAACGAGGTCGGCGGTGACCTGATCGGCAACGCGTGGTGGAGCGGCGTGCGGATAGCCGACCTACTAGCCGAGGTCGGTGTCGGCGCTGACGCGAACGCTGTGCTGCAGACCTCGGAGGACGGCTGGAACTGCGGCACACCGCTGGCCGCGCTGACCGATGACCGCAATGCGATGTTGGCGATCGCGATGAACGGCGAGGCACTGCCCGTCGAGCACGGCTTCCCCGTCCGGATGATCGTGCCCGGCCTCTACGGCTACGTGTCGGCGACCAAATGGGTCGTCGACCTCGAGGTCACCCGGTTCGACGACTTCACCGCCTACTGGACCGAGCGCGGATGGTCGGCCGAGGGTCCCGTCAGGACGCAGTCCCGCATCGACGTACCTCGTGACGGCGCGGAGGTCGCGGCCGGCACTGGCAGCTTCGGCGGGTCGGCGTGGGCGCAGCACACGGGCATCACGCGGGTCGAGTACCGTCTCGACGGCAACGACTGGCGACCGGCCGAGCTCGGCCGGGTCCCCGGTGCCGACACCTGGGTGCAGTGGACGGCGCAGGAGGAGGTGCCCGCGGGTCAGCACACCTTGGCTGTCCGGGCGACCGACCAGTCCGGCTACACCCAGACCAGTGTGCGCAGAGACGTGGTGCCCGACGGGGCCACCGGCTGGCACACCGTCGAGTTCACCGCGCAGTAGCTCACTGGCTCACCTCCGGTGGGGTCGGCCACCGCCTCGGTAGGATCGGCGGGTGACCCTTCGGCTCTATGATTCAGCGACCCGTCAGGTCCGTGGCTTCGTCCCGCTTGTAGAGGGCAGGGCGGGGATCTACCTGTGTGGCCTGACCGTGCAGTCTGAGCCGCACGTCGGGCACGTCCGCTCTGGGGTCAACTTCGACGTGCTCCGCCGGTGGATGGTTGCGAACGGGTACGACGTCACGTTCATCCGCAACATCACCGACATCGATGACAAGATCCTGGTCAAGTCAGCCGAGCAGGGTCGTCCCTGGTACAACCTCGGCTACCTGATGAAGCGGAAGCTCGACGAGGCCTACGACGCGCTCAACGTGCTGGCGCCTACCTACGAGCCGGCCGCCACCGGCCACATTCCCGAGATGGTCGAGCTGATCTCGACGCTGATCGACCGTGGGCACGCCTATCCGGCCGTGGACGGATCGGGGGACGTCTACTTCGACGTCGGGTCCTGGCCGTCGTACGGCGAGCTGTCGGGTCAACGGGTCGACGAGATGGCCGCGGCCGAGGACGCCGATCCGCGCGGCAAGCGCGACCCGCGTGACTTCGCCCTGTGGAAGGGCCACAAGGAGGCCGAGCCGGCGACCGCGGCGTGGCCATCCCCGTGGGGCCGCGGGCGACCCGGGTGGCACATCGAGTGCTCGGCAATGGCGCTGAAGTATCTGGGCACCAGCTTCGACGTCCATGGCGGCGGGGTCGACCTGCGCTTCCCGCATCACGAGAACGAGCAGGCCCAGTCGCGTGCGGCCGGCTGCGGTTTCGCGAACTACTGGATGCACAACGCCTGGATCACCACGGCCGGGGAGAAGATGAGCAAGTCACTCGGCAACTCGTTGGTGGTGCCGATCGTGCTCGAGCGGGTCCGGGCGATCGAGCTGCGCTTCTACATCGTCGCCGCGCACTACCGTTCGCACGTCGAGTTCTCCTACGATGCGCTCGAGGAGGCAGCCGCCGGGTTCGGCCGGATCGAGGGATTCCTGTCCCGGGCAGTCGCCCTGGTCGGCTCGGTGGACGTGGGCTCGTGGCCGACAGGGTTCGTCGAGGCGATGAACGACGATCTGGGTACGTCGACCGCGGTCGGTGTGCTCTACGACGCCGTTCGCGAAGGCAACAAGGCGATCACGGAGGGTGCGGAGGACGAGGTCCGGATGCTGGCGTCCTCGGTTCGCGCCATGCTGGCCGTCCTCGGAATCGACCCGTTCGACCCTCACTGGGCTGCACGAGCGTCGTCCTCGGACGAGAGACTGTCGGCTGCGGTGTCCGCACTCGTGAGTGGACTGCTCGAGCAGCGGGCACAGGCTCGTGCGCAGAAGGACTTCGCGGCGGCCGACACGATCCGCGACCGGCTCAAGAGTGCCGGGATAGAGCTCGAGGACACCCCCCAGGGCCCCAAGTGGTCCCTCGGGTGAACCTCTCCGGCGTCGAGATGGTTCTTGCGTCGGTCGACTCCGGCGTTCCTTACAGGTGAGGCAGTGAGATGGCAGGCAACTCCTCGCGTCGCGGCGCGGTGAAGAGAACGGGCAAGGGCAACCCGACCGCTGGGTCGGGGGGCAGGGTGCGTCGTGGCCTCGAGGGGAAGGGACCGACGCCGAAGGCGAAGGACCGAGAGGGCCACGTGGCCTACAAGCGGCGCCAGAAGACGCGAGCCGCCGACGGGCGCCCGGGTGGCCAGTCCGCGCACAAATCCGGCGACTCGGAGTGGATTGCGGGACGAAACTCGGTGGTCGAGGCCCTGCGAGCCGGCCTGCCGGTGACGACTGTCTATGTCGCCGAGGGCGCCGAACGCGACGGCCGGCTCCGCGAGGTGTTCCGGGTAGTGGCCGAACGAGGTGTGTCTGTGCTCGAGGTGCCGCGCAACGAGATGGACCGGTTGACCCAGGGTGCGTTCCATCAGGGCCTGGCGGCGAAGGTTCCGGCCTATGACTACGCCCATCCCGACGATCTGCTCGAGCGTGCCGCCGACGCCAAGGAGCTTCCGCTGATCGTCGCTCTCGACTCGGTCACCGACCCGCGAAACCTAGGTGCTGTCGTCCGCTCCGCGGCAGGCCTCGGAGCCCACGGGGTGCTCGTCCCCGAACGTCGCGCGGCTGGGATGACAGCTTCTGCGTGGAAGACCTCAGCCGGTGCCGCCGCTCGGTTACCGGTGGCTCAGGCGACCAACCTGGTGCGCCAGCTGAAGGCGTACCAGGACGCTGGCTGTATGGTTATCGGCCTTGCCGCAGACGGCGACGTGTCCCTGTCTTCGCTGGAACTGGCCGACAGTCCCTTGGTGGTCGTGGTCGGCTCCGAAGGCAAAGGACTGTCGCGTCTCGTCGCGGAGACGTGTGACCAGCTGGTGTCCATTCCGATGGCCAACTCACTCGAGTCGCTCAACGCCGGGGTGGCTGCATCCGTGGCGCTGTACGCGATCGCGGAGAAGCGCGGCACTTTCTAGCCTCCCTTCGCAGGGGGCTGTGTCGTGCTGCTCGAGGCTGGCCTCGGGGAAGGCCGGCGTCGGATGCGTTACCTGACCGCCACTGCGTCGTTGTACTTGTGTCGGGCATCCCGCTCCGCTCTGGGTTCTTGGGCGTGAGGGGCCGCAGGATGACCAGATCAGGGATCGCCGCGCGGACTCGCGGGGGAAGTCCGCGTGGTCAATCCCGTACTCGTGGCATGAGCAGGTCAGGGTCGTCGTCGGCCGTGATCAGCTCCTCGGGCCGCTGACTCAGTACATCGTCGATGTAGGACCTCGCGGCGTCGACGATGCCCGCCTCTGACCCGCTCCGCTCCGATAGGTACCACCGATGCTCCAGGAGCTCGTGAAAGATCTCGGCCGGTTCCAGCTTTCCGCGTAACCTCGCCGGCACCATTCTCATGATCGGCTCGTAGACGCTGGTGAGCCATCGCTGGGCGACGATCCTGCGATCTTCGCCGCCGAGGCCGAGGTGCGCGGTGAACGCGGCAAGGTCGTTGAGCAGCCGACGCGCCTGGTTGTCCTCGACATCGAGTCCTGTCAGGCCCTGGAGCTCACGTGAGTGGTGCCCTGCCTCGACGACCCGCGGCTGCAGTCGCACGGTAGAGCCGTCCCAGTCGGTGACGATGTCGAGCTCGTCGACGTCGAAGCCCAGGTCGTTGAGCCGTGAGATGCGTTTCTCGATGCGCCACATCTCGTTCGTGGTGAACTCATCGGTGCCGGTCAGCTCCTGCCACAGCGCGTCGTACCTGGTCTTGATCTGTTCGACGGTCTGTTCAGGGTCGACATGCTGGTCGAGCAGCTCACCGGCCTGCAGGTCGAGCAGCTCGCCGTATAAGTTCTCGTAGCCGACGGTCAGGTCGTAGTTGCGCTGCCCCTCGGTGAGCCCGGGATGTAGCTCGCCGGTCTCAGCATCCACGAGGTACGCCGCGAACTCGCCGGCACTGCGCCGGAACAGCACGTTCGACAGCGAGACGTCACCCCAGAAGAAGCCACTCAGGTGCAGCCGCACCAGCAGCACGGCGAGGGCGTCGATCAGCCGGGGAACGCTGTCTGAGCGTAGGCCGTGCGAGAACAGCGACCGGTAGGGAAGCGAGTACGTCAGGTGCCGGGTGACCAGAGCGGGCTCGATCTCCTTGCCGTCGGCCGACTCCCTTCCACAGATCACCGCGACTGGCTGCACGGTCGGAAGCCCGAGCCGGTTGAGGTCCCGAAGCATGCGGTACTCCCGGAAGGCCATCGCCTCCCGCGTCTCCTTGACCGCGTAGACGTCGGCGCCGAGCCGGACGATGCGAACGACGTGGCGCGAGATTCCACGCGGGAGCGGCACCACGAAGTCGTCTCCCCAGTCCTCGAGTGAGGACTGCCACGGCAGCGTGACCAGAGCCGGGTTGGGCCTGGTCGCCACCATTCGCACTGCCATCCTCAGACCAGCTCCCCGATGTCTGCCTGGGCCGGCGCTGCTGTCACCGCGGCGCGAACCTTCTCCGACGGACCCGCGACAAAGAGGTACTCCAGGTTGCGAAGGTGGCTGACTCGGCCGACCTTGTGACCGCTCGGGCTGTGGATGCCGATCTGCGCACCGACGTACCGCTTGGAGTCGAAAGCGAGCATCCGCACCTCCTCGTGACCGGCCGAGACGAGGGCGGCGGTCATCTCCTCGGGAGAGATCCACGCTTCGTTGTTGTAAGAGACGACGACCGTCTCGGCACGAGTGCGGGCGATGACCGAGCGCAGAGCCGGCGCCATCTCCCGACGCCGGTTGAAAACCGACTTGGTGGCCTCGTCACGGGAGTCGATCCGCTTGCGAGCGATGCCGTACGGCTCCGGAGCGTCCCATCGGACGAGCGTCTCCCAGATATGGTAGTTCGTGAAGTAACGGTGCTGGTTGTACGGCGGGTCGAGGTACGCCAGGTCGACCTCGGGAACCTGGTCAATGAGCGTGCTCGCATCTCCCAGCACCGCCTCGCCGCCACCGGGAAGCAGCTCCGGGACCCGCAGTCGTAGATCGTTGTGAGCGCGAGCCGACCAGCCCTTGAGGTAGGCCATCTGGACGCCGGCCGTGGAGTCGACCCGGTCGGCCGCCAGCATCAGCGAGGTGAGCAGCACGGGGTGCAGGGGCGTCCCTGCATGATCGTTCTCGATGCGGTCACGAACGGCGTCGACCCTCGCGCCGTTCTTCGGTTGGAAGTAGCGCGACTGCACGCAGAACGTCTCGGTGAAGTAACCGTCGTAGCCGGTCACCGAGTCGAGGCGAGCGACCGCGTCGCCCAGCGCATCGAGGTCGAACGTCTCGGCGTCGGTGGCGACATAGCAGTCGGCGAGAACCTTGGAGTACGACGCGATGTCGGCCGCTGTGACCACGAGGCCACGGCGTTTGAACTCCTGGGCCACACGGGTCGTTCCGGTGAACAGGTCGAGCGCCGTACGTGCACCGATAGCGACCGCGATATCGCCGAGGACAGGCAGAAGGGTCCGCTTGGAGCCGAGGTACTTGATCACGCGACCGGTCCACCTTCTTCCCCGAGTCATCCTAGGTCAGGGGCGGACATGCCAAACAGGGCGGCCGGTCAATCGGTCCGCCCTGTCTCGGCCAGGTGGCCTACTTCTTGAAGGCGTCCTTGACCTTCTCGCCGGCCTGCTTCATGTCCGACTTGCTCTGGTCCTTGCGCCCTTCGTTCTCCAAGGACTTGTCGTCCGTGGCGCTGCCGAGCTTCTCCTTGCCCTTACCGAGGGCGCCCTCGCCCTTGTTCTTCATCTTGTCCTCGTTGCCCATGCGGTCCTCCTTGGTCGGGATGTCGTTTCCTACCCAGTCCCGCGCCGGGTCATGCCTGAACGGAGGTTCAAGCCGAACCGGGGATCGTGCAGGTGTTGGCAGCCGGTTTACCATGGCGTTCGCAGTCGGTTCGGCGCGGCTGCCCGCCGGCCTGGCGCAACTGGCAGCGCACTTCACTTGTAATGAAGGGGTTAGGGGTTCGAGTCCCCTGGCCGGCTCTCGCACGACATTCATCTGCAGTAGGTGAGTTTCCCTTCTCCCCCGGTCGGGGCCCGACATCGGCTTGAAGGTATGCCGGTGAAACCGTACTGACATCACGCGTCGGCCGCGCCTTGCAGACCAAGTTGTACGAGACTAGCGACCAGTTGTACACTTCGGGGTATGGTGACGATGAACATCAGCGCAGCGCGGGACAACTTGCCCGATGCGGTCGAGAAGGCCCGTACCGAAGCGGTGTTCTTGGAGCGTTACGGGCACCCGGCGGGTGTGCTGGTCAGCCCCGAGCGCTATGAGCAGCTGATGGCCGCCTTTGAAGACGCCGAGGATGTCGCAGCCTTCGACGCAGCGATGAACGAGGAAGGCCCGAACATCCCTTGGGCTCAGGTCAAGGCTGACCTCGGCTGGGCGTGAGCGAGTACCGCATCGAGCTTCGCCCAGCCGCGGCCAGGGCCCTGCGCAAGCTTGATCCGCAGATTCGTCACCGCGTCCAAGGTGCCATCGCTCTGCTGGCACAAGACCCGCGGCCACCAGGGGCTCGCGCTTTGCAGGGACGGTCCGGCCTTCGAGTCCGGGTCGGGGACTACCGCATCATCTACTCCGTGGCCGACGACGTGCTCCTGGTCGTCGGCGTAACGCTTGGGCACCGTCGCGACATCTACGACCGGTGAGGTCCCAAGTCGTCATCAGCTCTCATATCGATGCAGAGGCATCAGGGGACTGCGACACTCAACCCTCCATACTGATCCTCGTCGGACGCGGTACCGATGTCCGAGAGCGGTTTTGACTCCGGCGACCCTTTACCTCGCCAGGGAGACTGGCTGGAGACCGTCCGCCAGCAGCTGGTTGTTGTAGTCGGCATGGCCGGCGAAAGCCTGCCCAATCAAGGTCACGAAGAAGATGACCGCGAAGAAACTCGTACGCACCGCTCACCCTCCTTCCAAGGCACAGTCGAACGGCCGAACGGGCAGTGGTGTGCAACCAGCCGCTGTCACCTTCCACTCGCCGTTGAACAATGACGAGAGCGTGCGCCAGACGGTCATCCGATGGCGTCCGGCGTCCTGCGCGTAGTCACTAGCTCATCTGCGACCCGATACAACTTCCTGTTGCTGTGTGAGGAGACCCTCTGCAAGACAGCGAACGCTCGGTCGGCATCGATGCCGAAGCGCTCCATCAAGATGCCCTGCGCCTGGCCGATGACGGTGCGGCCGGCCACCGCAATGTTGAGATGCTCGATCTCGCGTGCGGCGACCAGCGCCACAGCGACCTGAGCCGCCAACGCGGCGCCCTCCAGGTAGTCCTCCTCGGTGAACGCGTCGGCGCGGGTGGAGTACAAGTTCAGCGCGCCGAGGCTGTCATCCCGGGTGAAGAGCTGGAAACACAGCATGCTGCGCACCCCGAGCTCCTCCACGACCCGCGGACCCCAGGTAGGCCACCGCTTCTCCTTGGCCAGATCAGGACTCGAGACCGTCTCGTGTTCCCAAACCACGTCGAGGCAAGGCCCCTCTTCGAGCTCGCTCTGGAGCTGGTCACCGCGTGCCGGGATGTCACTGGTCGAAACAGGGGTCTCGATCTTCCTGTTTCGGTAGACCAGCGTGACGCTGGCTTCATCACAGCCCCGGAGGACCTCTGTGGCGAGGGTCACCGATGTCTCCAGGGTGCTGCTCACATCCTCCTCGCTCAGTGCTCGGGCAACCGTAGCGAACTGCTCCCCCAAACCTGTATTGCGCATGGCGAGCAGTATGCCGTAATCCCCGTGGAAATCGGCAGCGTGCGGAACGGTCAGCGCGGGGACAACAGTCGAGACGAACAGCCCGGGATCAGAGCATGAGCGGGTCCCTGCGGGGCGCATCATGCGCACCGAAGGGGGAACAGTGCTTTCAGGCCGACCGAGAGTTCAACCTGCAAGCTCTCCACGGGCCAGGGTCGGCCAGGTGCGTGCACGCACCTCGGCCGGTCCGCAACAGGGTAGGGAAGCACGACGACAGCGCCCTTGAGGACGACAGTATGAACCAAGGGCCAACTATTTCGCCCGTCGTCAGTCTCGCGAGGGCAACTTGGTGTTGGCCTGGTCGACCAGTTCCTGGGCCACATCGCGCAGCTTGATGTTTCCGGTGGTCGAGACCCTGACCAGAAACTGAAAGGCGCGATCCTCGTCCATCTCGTATCGCTCCATCAGTATTCCGATGGCTTGGCCGATCGACTTCCGGCTCGAGATCGCGGTGCTCAGGTTCTCCGCATGGCGGGCATGCCCCAAGGCGAGCGCGGCATGTGTGGCGAACAGCTCTGCGACGTGCTCGGAGCTCTCGTCGAGAGTGTCGCTACTGGTGGAGTACAGGTTCAGCCCACCCAGCGTCTCCTCGTCGACGTACAGCTGCACGCCGATCTGGGAACGTAGACCCGCCTCGACCGCCCGAGGGATGTAGCGGGGCCACCTCTGTTCCTGGCGGGCGTTCTCGACCCGGACCACCGGCTGCTCCCGCATGGCGTCGAGACAGGGGCCTTCGTCGAGGTCGTACTGCAGGGCGTCCAAGGTCCACACGAGTGGATCCGTCGCGGCTTTGGTTTCGATCCTGCCGCCGTGATGCACCACGGATATCCCCGCGGCGTCGATGCCGGGCACCGACTGCTTAGCAGCGTACGCGATCGCGACGAGGGTTTCGTCGAGTGTTCGCGGAGCGTTGATTGTCCTGGCCGCCTGTGCAATCGCCGACGCGACACCTTGTTCACTCAACAGGTTCTCCGCGCATGATGCTGTCATAACGACAGACGGAACGCTCATCGAGACACGCGGCGGCTGAGGTCTTCGCCCGTCATGGAGCTGTTGGCTCAACTCCGGAGGATCAATTGCATCTTACCACTCGAGGGTGAGGCCCCTCGTTGGAGAGCTCGGCCAGTGCTCATTGCCCCAGCAACCTGCGGAGGACGCCGATCTCGCGAGCTTGCTCATCGGCGATGCGCTCAGCCAGAGCGAGCGCCTCTTCGTCCTCGCCGTGCTTCTGCTCGTCCTCGGCCATGGCAACCGCGCCCTCGTGGTGCTTCATCTTTTCCGCTAGCCACATGGCCTCGAAACTTGCGCCCTCGGCCCGCAAGGATGGGTTGGTGGTCCCACTCGTCGAGGAAACCGACCAACTTCTCTATCTCGGGTGCCTCGGTGGCGGATGTCTTCAGCAAGACTCGCCACGTCAGGGTCGAGATCGCGGTCCATGGTGAGGTCGACCATCTCCATCGCTTGGGCGTGATGCTGGATCATCTCTGTGGCGAACTCGAGCCCGGTGACCACGACGATCACAGGACGCGAGAGGCGCAAGCATGTCTCCTCTGTTTGCAGGTGCGTTGTGCCGACGCCGACTCGAGTCAGTTCATCGAGTGTTGCTGCTCGCCGCTGGCGTCATATCCCCATTGTTGCTGCCAGCGCTTCATCTCCAGGATCTCTCGTTCCTGAGCGGCGATGATGTCCTTCGACAGCCGTTTGACCTCCGTGTGCTCCGCGCGCGTCGCTGACAGCTCGGCCATGGCGATCGCGCCGTCGTGATGCTCGATCATGCCGGCGATGAACGCGGCGTCGTACGCGTCGCCGCTCTTGTCCCGTAGGTCCGCGCTCTGACCCATGGACATGTCCGAGTCGCCCGTGGCCGTGTCCGTGTCCAGTTGTGTTGCGGCGATCGACACGACGAGCCCGCCGAGCAGGAAGCCGATGATCGCCGAAGCGAGTGTCTTGGTGTCCATGACAAATCTTCCTCCGAGATCGTCCCGAGGCCGCCTTCGCGGCTCGATGGTCAGTGGAGTGCGTGTTCGAGCGTCTCTTGCTGGTCGCCGGTGTCATGACCGGCGTGGTGGTACTGATGAGTCAGGGCGTGCCCTTTCCCTGGTGAGCAAATACCGGTTGACGGGGAACGCCGCGACGTAGGCCAGTGCGAGCGCCAAGGACATCGAGACCCAGAACAACGGGTTCACCAGGCGCCTCATGATATGGAGCCTGGCATCCAGATACCGGCGGAGAAGGGCGCTGACGTGTGGAGGTCACCGCACCCGGTGGACGGCGAACTGCATAGTGGGGTGGGCGATCGCCTCCTGTGCCGCGACCAGAGCGAGCTCACGGCGGCCGAGGGCGATCGTCGTCTCCAGGACACCGAACACGCTCGAGGCGGTGCGCCCGAGCGAGGTCTCGAGGCTCCCGCTGTCCAGGACGTGAGCCAGGAAGAGAGCCGCGGTCACGTCACCGGTGCCCGTTGCGGAGATCGGCAGCTGCGGAGTGGTGACGGACCAGGCGCCCTGGCCGGAGACCGCGAGCATCTCCAGGGTGCCTGCGGGGGCGTCGTCCCGGAGGACGCTGGTCACCAGCACCGTCTCGGGCCCCCGCTCACGGATCTGGTCGACGGCAGCGAGCACCCCATCGAGCGTCCTGGTCGTGGTGCCGGTGAGGAAGTCGAGCTCGAAGTGGTTGGGCGTGACGATGTCCGCGGCAGGCACCACGTGGTCGCGCATGAACTCCGGGATCTCCGGACGCACGAAGAACCCGCGGCCCACGTCGCCGAGCACCGGGTCACAGCAGTAAAGCGCATCTGGGTTGTGAAGCTTCACTCTCGCTACGGCGTCGAGGATGACCGCACCCACCTTCTCGGCGCCCTGGTAGCCCGAGAGCACCGCGTCGCAGGTCGGCAGAACCCCGCGGTCCTCGATGCCGCCGACCACCTCGGCGATGTCCTCCGAACGCAGAAGGGGCCCCCGAGTCTCGCCGTAGGAGGTGTTGTTGGAGAAGTGCACGGTCAGCACGGGCCACACTTCGACCCCCAAACGTTGCAGGGGAAAGACCGCGGCGCTGTTTCCTGCGTGCCCGTAGGCGACCGACGACTGGATGGACAAGATGTTGGTCACTATCGTGGTCCGGAGTAACTCAGGCGACCTGGATGGAGCGCTTGGACAGGCCCATCCAATACCCGTCGACACGCTGGTCGCTCGGGCTCGACGGATCACCGGCCGTGCCCAGGGTGATGAACAGCGGGGTGTAGTGCTCGACGGTGGGGTGTGCATACGGCATTCCGGGTGCTTTGGAGCGGTATGCCGCCAGCTCGTCGACGTCTCCGCGTGTCAGCGCCTCCGCGGCCCACGCGTCGAACTCCCGCGACCAGCCCGGTGCGTCGGCTTCGATGCGAGACTCGCGCAGGAAAGGCAGGCCGTGCGTGAGGAAGCCGGAGCCGACGATCAGCACGCCCTCGTCGCGCAACGGCGCGAGCCGCCGGCCGAGCTCGAGCAGGCGGTAAGGGTCCTGCGTGGGCAGCGACATCTGCAGTACGGGGATGTCGGCGGCCGGATACATGATCTTGAGCGGCACCCAGGCGCCGTGGTCGAGCCCACGACTGGAGTGCTGATGCATCGGCTCGGTGTCGGGCATCATCGCGGCCACCCTGGTCGCGAGAGAACGCGCATCGGGGGTTTCGTAGGTCATCTCGTAGTACTTCTGTTCGAAGCCGCCGAAGTCATAGACAAGTGGTGTCCCGGATGCGGTTGCGCTCAAGCTGACCGGCGCAGACTCCCAGTGCGCGGAGACGATAAGGATGGCCTTCGGGCGGGGCAGGTCGCGTGCCCAGGCGCTCAGCTGTGAGCTCCACAGCGGGTCGTCGAGCAGCGGGGGAGCGCCGTGCCCGATGTAGAGCGCGGGCATCCGGGCGTC
The DNA here is from genome assembly GCA_030859325.1 of Actinomycetota bacterium. Taxonomy (GTDB): domain Bacteria; phylum Actinomycetota; class Actinomycetes; order Propionibacteriales; family Nocardioidaceae; genus Nocardioides_C. The sequence goes on along the minus strand of JALZKI010000026.1, from coordinate 4,923 downwards.
GTACACAGACGGGGAAATGGTCTTTTCGGAGGTGGAGGACACGACGACCAGCATAGACCAGAACAGTTGAAGGCTCAAGTGAGATTGGGTAGCCTGCCGTTGTGACGCGATGGCTGACCCGGGACGAGCAACAGGCGTGGCTCAAGCTGGCCGGGGTGATGCTCAAGCTGGCGCCCGCCTTGGACTCACAGCTGCAGCGGGATTCTGACCTGACCCACTTCGAGTATCTGTGCCTGGCGATGCTGTCCGAGAGCGACGGGCGGACTCTTCGGATGAACGAGCTGGCCGCCCGGGTGAACTCGTCGCTGTCCCGGCTCTCGCACGTGGTCAAGAAGCTCGAGGGGCGGAACTGGGTCTCTCGCTCTCCGTGCGAGGACAGCCGGCGGGTCACGATGATCTCGCTGCGTGAAGAGGGGTGGCAGGTACTGGAGGAAGCCGCGCCAGGCCACGTCGAGACGGTTCAAGCCCTGGTCTTCGACGGTCTCACCGATGAGCAGGTCGCGGCCCTGGGCATGCTCGCCGGCCGCATCGTGGGTCGCATCGAGTCCGTAGGCATGGTCACCGACCGCGACGCCTGATCGGCCGGTGTAGCCCGGTGAGTGGATCAGGGAAGCCGCCAGTCGACGACGCCTCCGCCCTGCTGTTGCAGCAGGGTGTTGACCCGGCTGAACGGGCGGGAGCCGAAGAAACCGCGTGACACGGAGAGCGGGCTGGGATGCACCGACGCGACCGAGGGGACGCTGCCGAGAAGCGGTTCCAGGCTCTGCGCGTCGCGGCCCCACAGCACCGCGACAAGCGGTCCACCCCGTCCGGCGAGAGCGGTGACGCTCTGTTCGGTGACCTCCTCCCAGCCGCGTCCGCGATGCGACCCGGCGCTGCCCGGGCTCACCGTGAGCACGCGGTTCAGCAACAGGATGCCCTGGTCCGCCCAGGAAGTGAGATCTCCGCTCGTCGGTGGTGACACCCCGAGGTCGCTCTGCAGCTCCACGAAGATGTTGGCCAGGCTTCGGGGCACGGGGCGCACGTCTGCGCCGACCGAGAACGAGAGACCAACCGCGTGCCCCGGCGTCGGATAGGGATCCTGTCCGACGACGAGCACCTTGACCGCGGACAGCGGACGGCTGAAGGCGCGGAAGATCTGGTCCCCGCGCGGCAGGTAGGTGCGCCCCGCACCGACCTCCGCTCGCAAGAACTCGCCCATGTCCGCGATGGCCGCGTCGACCGGTGCGAGCGCCTCCGCCCAGTCCGGTGCGACGAGTCCTCGCTCGACCAGACCTTCAAGCGCACTCATGGCCCTCCATTCAGGTACGACGCTGTATCCGGGTGACGATGCGGGCGGCGACCGCGCGCATGCCCGCGGCCAACGGGTGGAACGCGAGCGCAGCGCTGCGGTCGGTGAACCGCCCGTTCACCCACGGGGTCCTCGCGCAGACGTCATGCCTGCGCGAGGCCGAATGCATGTCGACGAACTCGGCACCCGTCGCCCGGGCCGCTTGCTCCATGGCGCGGCGCAGCCCCTCGGCGATCCGGAAGGCCGTCCGGGTGTCGCCCGTGGCCAACGGAAGCAGACGCGGGCATGTCCCGTCGGCAGGAGCGATCCGTGGATAGCCGACGACGAGGATCCGAGCTTCGGGCGAGCGCCGCGCCACGTCATCGACGGCTCGTCGCAGCCGGGTGCCGATTCCAGTGACCTGCCGGTCAGGATCGATGCCGTCGAGCGCCAGCTTGTCGGTGCAGGGCGCCCCCTCCGGGTCGAGGGCGCGCAGTTTCGTGCATGTCTGCAGCAGGTTGCCGAAGAGATTGAAGTCGTTGCCGCCGATGCTCATCGTGACCAGGTCGGTCCGCTTGGTCAGCGCAGCAAGCTGTGCCGACACCGTGCTCCGGCGGAAGGTCTGCTGCGGCCGGTGGAGGTCGCGGATCTCCGCAGCGCTGCAGGACACGTCGGTGAAGTCCGCGATGCCGAGCCGCTCGGCAACCAGCGACGGGTAATTGCCGTCCGAGCGCAGGCAGCCCTCGGCCAGATCTGTGGTGGGAACGTACGGCGCGGCGGTGAAGGAGTCACCCAGCGCGACATAGTGCTGCAGAGACGGCGAGTCGTTCGTCGTACCGCCGGACGGGAGGCTGCTCGCGTCGGTCTCCTGCGACGTGCCTGCGCAACCGGTCAGCAGGAGGGTCGCCGCCGCCACCCAGGCGGTGACCCTGGTCATTGCCACGTCATGCTTTCCAGCCGGTCTGTGGCACTGGACGGAGATCGGGGAGACCGCAGATCAAGAATCTGTGCGCGAGGTCGTTGGCGGCGGAGACGACCGAGTCCGGCTTCGGGATCGCATCCATGCTGTGGAAACTACCAGCGCCGCAGCAAGTGGCCGGGGGGGCGGCCCGTCCCGCGACGTGCTTAACCAGCCATCCCGCGGGGTACCACACGAGCATGAGATGGACTCGCGTCCTCGGGGCGCTCCCCGTGGCAGGCGCGGTCGGTGTTGCCGCCCATGACCTGATGCAGAAGAAGCATGCCCTGTTGCGCAACTTCCCGGTCATCGGTCACGGCCGCTACCTGCTCGAGGCGATCGGGCCCGAGCTCCGGCAGTACATCGTGACCGGCAACGACGCTGAGCGGCCGTTCAGCCGCGACCAGAGGCGCTGGGTCTATGCCTCCTCGAAGCTGGAGAACAACTACTTCGGCTTCGGCACCGACAACGACATCGAGCACACGGCCGGCTATCCGATCATCAAGCACCGCACGTTCAGCGACATCGTGCCCTCCTCACACACGCACGCGGGTGAGGAGCAGCCACTGCCGTCGGCGAAAGTCCTCGGAGAGTCTCGCGACCGGGTCGCGAAGTTCCGCCCGAACTCAATGGTCAACATCTCCGCGATGAGCTTCGGTTCCCTGTCGGCGCAGGCGATCGAGGCTCTCAACCGGGGAGCCGCGCTGGCCGGGTGCCTGCAGAACACCGGTGAGGGTGGCCTTTCGCCGTACCACCGCAACGGCGGCGACCTGATCTTTCAGATCGGCACCGCCTACTTCGGTTGCCGGGATGAGGAAGGCAAGTTCGACCTCGCCCGTCTGAAGGACCTGACGCAGAGCACACCGGTCCGCGCCCTCGAGATCAAGCTCTCGCAAGGCGCGAAGCCGGGACTCGGCGGGCTCCTTCCTGGCGCGAAGGTCACCCCCCAGATCGCTGAGATCCGCGGGATCCGGGAGGGCGTCGACTGTGTGAGCCCCTCCCGGCACGCTGAGTTCTCAGACGTCGACAGCCTGCTGGACTGGGCGGAGCTGCTCGCCGACGAGACCGGCCTGCCGGTTGGCATCAAGTCCGCGGTGGGAGATCTCGGTTTCTGGGAGGACCTCGTGGCCCAGATGTCCAAGGGCGACCGGGGCATCGACTTCGTCAACGTCGACGGCGGAGAGGGGGGTACGGGCGCCGCTCCGCTGGTGTTCACCGATGCGGTCGCCCTGCCGTTCCGAATCGGGTTCAGCCGCATCTACAAGCTCTTCGCCGCTGCCGGACTCGCCGACGAGGTGACGTTCATCGGCGCCGGCAAGCTCGGTCTCCCGGACAACGCGATCGTCGCGCTCGCCCTCGGCGTGGACATGATAAGCGTCGGGCGTGAGGCGATGCTCGCCATCGGCTGCATCCAGGCCCAGAAGTGCCACACCGACAAGTGCCCGACCGGGGTGGCCACGCAGGACCCATGGCTCTCACACGGGCTCGACCCAGCGCTGAAGTCGGTCCGTGCCGCCAACTACATCAAGACCCTGCGGCGGGATCTGCTCAAGGTGGCGGAGTCCTGCGGAGCCGCGCACCCGTCGCTGATCGACGCCGAGGACATCGAGATTCTCTACGGAGCCGGCAGGGCCGTCCCGTTGAGGCAGGAGTACTCCTACGAGCCTGGATGGGGGGCGGTGTCCGCCGGGCACGCGGCCGCGATCACCCGGCTCATGGCACGGGCGCCGGCAGGCGGTTCCGCGCCGGCCTCGGCCACCGCTGCGCGCTGACCCAACTCGGGCAGAGGGGCCCGGCAGCGAGTGTGCCCAGCGGCGTGCCGGCTCATCCAACGAGCGAGTACCTCACCAGGACGGGTCGGTGGTCCGAGCCGTATCCGCGCAGGATGTCCTGCGACCGCGGGGTGACGGCGTCGTGCCTGAGACTGAAAACGTAGTCGATCAATCGGGTGTCGTTGCTGCCGGACACGTGAGTCCCGATCTCGGGCATCCCGAGAGTCTTGTAACTGGCGTAGACGCTCACCTCGCCCATGTTGTAGTAAGGGAACAGTTTGTCCTGGACGATCACGTCCCTGCGGTAGTTCACGTTGAAGTCACCGGTGACGAAGATCGCTGCGCCGGTCTCTTTGAGCTGAGTGATCAGCGACCGGAGGCCCTCCATGTGCTGGCGGTACAGCTCGAGACGTTCCGGGTGGTCGAGGTTTCGTCCGCCCCCGTCACCTTGGACGCTGGGCACGGCGTGGTTGTTCAGTACGTAGAGCTCCTGACCGGTCACCCGGTGGCGCAGCGACACGTAGTTGATGAACTTCGCCTTCAGCGTGCTCGGACCTGCGCCGCTGGACCCTACGTAGGTCCGCTCGGAGACCTTCACGGTTCCGGTGCCGAGCAGACGGTACTTCGCCCACTTGTAGAGGATGGGCGTGGCGTTCTCTTCTGCACTGTCGGGCATGAAGTCGTCGAACTCGCAGGTGGGGCAGTCCACGAGCTGCGAGCGCACAGCGTCTCGTCGGGCCCGGGTGCCCATCTCCTGGAGAGCAATGATGTCGGCACCCGCCGCGCTCAGGTTCTTGATGTCCTGGGCCACCGCTTCCGGCGTGCGACCGTACTCGGTGTTGTACGTGGCGATGCGAACCCGGGCACTTCCTGTCTCGGCCACCGTAGACGCGGCCTGCGCGGACGAGATCGAGGGTGCTGCG
>JALZKI010000061.1 GCA_030859325.1 Actinomycetota bacterium | reverse complement strand
TACGCCATCGAGCAGGCCATGGGCATCGCGCCGCCGCCGCTCGGCACCGTGGTGCGCAACATGACCGAGGCCGCCGAGATGGGCTACGACAACCCGCTGCACCTCTACCTGCTGGCCGGTCCCGACTACTCCGAGACGGTCATCCGGTCCTCGAACCCCGAGCTGTGGCCCAAGGCCGAGGCGTGGCCGTGCCCGAGCGAGCACATCCACGGCTTCAAGACGATGGCCGAGCTGATGACCGCGCTCAACCCGCTGTCCGGGACGCTCTACCGGGAGGGGCTGGAGTTCACCCGGCTGTCACGCGAGATGGTCGTCATCCTGACCGGCAAGTACCCCCACCCGCAGAACGTCGTGCCGGGCGGGGTGTCCACCACGCTGACCCTGCAGACGCTGAACGAGTACCACTCCAAGCTCGGCCGGCTGTTCGACTACGCGCAGAAGATGATGGCCGTCTGGGACGACATCCCGACCTTCTTCTACGAGGCCGACGAGCGCTACCAGATGGTCGGCTACCGGCCGACCAACCAGATCGACCCCGGCTACTGGGATGACCCCTACGCCTACGACGCGAAGTACGAGAACTGCAACTCCTGGGGCGAGAAGCGCTGGAGCACACCGGGAGTCGTGCTCGACGGCAAGCTCGTCACGACCCGCCTCACCGACATCAACATCGGCTGGGAGGAGTTCGTCGAGCACGCCTACTACGAGGAGTCCAAGTCCTCGCGCTACGCGACCGACCCGATCGGCAACCCGATCTCGCCCTATCACCCGTGGAACAAGCGCACGCTGCCCAAGCCGGGCGCGCGTGACTGGAAGGACAAGTACACCTGGGCCTGCGCCCCGCGCTGGGACCGCCAGGTCGTCGAGGCCGGCTGCTACACCCGGCTGCTCACGACCGCGCTCGCGCAGAAGATGCCGCAGAGCGACTACATGGAGTCCACCGGCCACAGCATGCGCTTCCTGGTCCCCAAGGGGGAGCGCGGCGAGCGCGAGGTGGAGTGGCACGTGCCGGACAAGTGGAACGCCTTCGAGCGCAACCGCGGCCGCGCCTACCACTACCTGTTCAGCCAGCTGGTCGGCCTGAACAGCCTGATGGAGGCCTACAAGCTGTTCAAGGAAGGCGAGCACCGCGTTGCCGCGCTGACGCCGGCCGAGATCGAGAAGGCCATACCCGACGACGAGCGCCGCAGCGTCGGCTGGTGGGGAGCGGGCCGCGGATTCCTGACCCACCACATGGTCATGGACAAAGGCAAGATCGTGAACTACCAGATCTGCACCCCATCGACCATCAATGCCTCGCCTCGCGACCCCTGGGGGCAGCCCGGTCCCTACGAGGAGGCCGTGATGAACACACCCATCATCGAGGACGTCTCGGACCCCAGCCGGTTCACCGGGATCGACATGCTTCGCGCGATCCGCAGCTTCGACCCGTGCATGCCCTGCACCACCCATGTGCACACCGGCGAAGGCACGGTGGTCCGCGAGGTGAACACCTGCTCCTGCGGCGCCGACTGAACCGGCCCCGCCAGGCGATGACGGTATTCGTGGGCGGTGTCGGGGAGCTCTTTCAAGGCGACTTGGATCTGGGGCGGTTGGCCGTCGAGCGCCTGCTGGAAGAGCCCCGCGGCCTCGGTCGGCCCGGTGCCGACGTGGTGGTCGAAGAGCTGCACTACGGTGCGGTCGCGGTCACCCAACGCATCCAGGACCTGAGACCGAGTGCGCTCATCCTTCTCGGCGCGGTCCGGCGAGGCCGACCCGTGGGTTCGGTGCATCGTCGCTGGATCGACGTTCCTGCACTTACTCACAACGAGCTCCAGGCGGCCGTGGGAGACGCGGTCACCGGATACGTCGGCGTCGACCTGGTCATCGAGGTGGCCAGCGGGTTCGGGATGCTGCCCGCCCGCACCGTGACCATCGAGCTGGAGCCCGAGTCGGTGGATCCCGGCGAAGGACTCAGCGAGTCGGCCGCAGAAGGACTCGAGGTCGTGCTGGAGCTGCTCCGGCGCGAGGTGGACCGCATGCCGCTGCTCGAGCTCGCCGATGATCTTCGCGCCCGCCGTACCGCGGAACGGATCAAAGGCTCGGTCGCCGACAGTGCGATGAGTGCCCTGCTCGACGGGCTGGTCGTCCTCGAGCACGATGCACACTGGGATCACGTCTTCGCCCGGCGCGACGACCTCCGGCTCGCCGTTGCCGCGGGCCGCACCAGCGAAGCAATGGACCAGCAGGACTGGGCCCTGTGGTGGGCCCTGATCGAAGAGGTGGACAGGCTCCAGGCAGCCGAGGTTCGCTGAGGGGCGAGGTGTCGCCTACAGCTCGTGGACACCGTTCCGCTGCTCCGCCGGTTCGAGAAGCCCGAGGTTCTGCGGGCGCACCGCGACCCGGTTCTCTCGTTCGGTGAGCAGGACGAGGGCACCGTCGTCGAGCACGTCGACGGCCGTGCCAGCGACCTGGGGTCCGGCCGGTCCGAGTGGGATCATCCGGGCCAGCACCTTCTGCCCCAACGTGGCACATCGGGATCGGTAGTCCTCGATCACGCCGGCAGGCGGTTGGGCAGCACGCCGCTCGATGGCCGCTGTGACCGCGGCCAGCAGCGGCGCGCGCGGCGGCAGCGCCGCCTCGACCAGAACTGTAGCCACGGCCCAGTCGGTGCGCTGAGGGCCGAGCTGGACGGTCAGCCCGAGCGCTGCCAGCCGGTCACCGTTGGCATGCGTCACCTCGTCGGGCCAGTGCAGCGTCGTGGCGTGGCCGCCTAACGCGTCGCTGATGCCCAAGGAGGCCACGACGTAGGGCCAGCCCTCACGCTCGGCGGTGAGGTCCGGACGCATCACCAGCGAGAAGCCGAGGCCCTGTCCGAGCCGGACCTGCCAGGGGGTGCCTCCTCGCCCTCGCGGCGACACCTGGTAGCCGGCGACCACGACCGAGCCCGCCGAGGCGCCGGCTCGGGCCCACGCCGTCGCCTCCGCCTCGGTGGAGAGCAGTGCCGGGTAGGCGCGCACCGGCCGGCCGGGCATCGCCTCGGTCAGGTCGGCCTCGCTGACGTCCGAGCTCATTTCCACTGCTGACGATGTCCCGCCTGCTCGGCCGCTGCGGTGAAGCTGGCAGCCATCCGCTGCCACTGCGGCATCGGAAAGCGAGCCATCGCGGAGCGGGTGACGGCTTGGAACCGTTCCGCCTCGTCCTCGTCACCCAGCCCGTTCGCCTGCACCAGGGCCACGATGACGAGGTTGTACGTCGCGGGCGGCAGCTCGAGCAGCGCCCCGAACAGCGTCTGGGCATAGTCCATGCCTTCCGCGCCACGGGCTACCTGCTCGTGGACCCAGCTCGCTGCCTCCCGGATCCGGGACTGCGGGTCCGCCTCGGCCCAGCGCAGCAGCTCGTCCCTGACCAGGATCTCCCGGCGTTCGGCCGGCGCCTGGTCAAGGACCGTGAACAGGTCCGCTCCGCTTCCCCCGGGGAGCCGCTCCAGCACCTCGTGGGCGAGCACCTGCACCTCACTGGGAGCCTGGGGCACGCTGAGTGCCTGCCGTGCGGTGACCCGGGCCTGGGCAGATGCACCGGCCGCCTCATATGCGAGCGCCAGGTTGGCCTTGACCATGGCATGCTCGGCGGGACGCACACTTCGCGGATGCCACGCCAGTGCGATGTGGAAGGCCTCCACGGCCGATGCTGCATCGCTGATTGCCAGGCGGGCCAGGCCCAGGACGTTGGCGGCCGCGCCCGCACCAGCCGGATCGGCTTCACTGGCCAGCTCGAGGGCCTCCTCGAGAAGCGGAACCGCGGCACCCGCCTCACCGTGGTTGAAGAGCGCGGTCCCGCGTTCCCGCGCGGCCGCGGCAGCCCAGGTGAGATGACCGGCGGAGCGGAAGATGTCCTGCGCGGCGGTGAAGGCATCGACCGCCCCGGCGAGATCGTCGGACTCCACCAGGACCAGGCCCGTGTTGTAGTGCGCCGCCGCCTCCTCGCCCGGCTTCTCCAGGGCGGTGAAGATCTCCGCAGCGGCGGCGAACTGCTCCATCGCCTCGCGGAGTCGCCCGGCAGCGCGACAACCAGCACCGATCATCATCCTCGACTTGGCGTGCTCGATCCGCATCCCCAGCCCGCCGAAGATCTTCTCGGCCACCCCGAGCGCGTCCAGCGCCCCGTCGGTGGCGCCGGCCTGCAGCAGTGCACTCCCGAGATGGAACTGCGCGGTGGCGTGCTGGGCGGGATACCGGTCCGCCGGGTAGCGGTCCAGCTTCGAAAGCAGTTCCTCGACCTCCGATGTCATGGGCTCAACATCCTAGGCTGGGCCGATGACCATGCTCGTCGCGTGTTTCGGCAACGTGCTCCGTGGTGACGACGGGTTCGGCACGGCCGTGTCGGAGGTGTTGTTGGCTGAGCCCCTGCCCTCCGGGGTGGAGGTGATGGACGTCGGAATCGGCGGGATCCACCTGGTGCAGGAGCTCATGCGCGGCGTGGACCTCCTGGTCGTCGTCGATGCGGTCGACCTCGGGCTCGCACCCGGCACCGTCGTCGTCCAGCGACCCGACGTCGCCGACGTCGGTCTGCTGCCGAACAGCGAGCGGCGTGACGAGCTCGCAGACATGCACTTCGCAACGCCGGAGCGTGCGTTGATGCTTGCCCGCGGCCTCGGCGTACTCCCGTCCACCACATTGCTGGTCGGCGTGCAGACCACCGACACCGAACGTGTCGGGGAGGGCCTGTCGACGAGAACAGCGGGCGCGGTCCGAGCGGCTGTCGGGCAGGTACGGCGGATCGTCTCCGACTTCACGGAGTCGACTGACTGATCGCCGCTGAGTCTCTGGGGCCACCTCAGGCGGGCCGCGGCTGGATCTGCAGCAGGGTCGGCCCGGGTGGCGGATGCGGGGCGGCATCCGGCTCCGCTTCGACCACCTCCATCGCGACGAACCCCGGCAGACCGTCTCGCAACGCCTGCTCGACACCCTCACGAAGGGTCACCGCGGAGGACGTGCATCCCGAGCAGGCGCCGCTGAGCTGGACTTGCACGATGCCGTTCTCGATGGACAGGGCCTCCACCTCACCGCCGTGCTCATGAATGTAGGGACGGATGTCTTCCAACGCCTCTGACGCTGCTTGCAGGTCCTCGACGCCTACGCCATAGGCCCTGAAGAGCCAGTCGGTTGCGGGGTCCGCAGCCCGGATCGGGTCGAGCTGGTCACCCAAGGCGGCGCCGAGACGCGTGAGGGCGTGCCGGTGCACCGCGTCCACGCCGTCAAGCAGCTCGAACACCTGATCGCGCACCTCCGGCTCGAAGCCATCGGCAGCCGCCAGAAGCTCTTCCATCCGGTCCAGAAGGTCCTCGAGCTGTGGGTTCTGCTCGGTCACGGGCCGGGCCGGTCCTGCGAGGCCTGCCCGCCAGTTCGGACCTTGCTCCGCGCGTAGTCGACCAAAGTCTCGTTGAGCTCTACCCGGTGAGCCTGGGAAGCGTGTTCGGCCACGGCCGCGAGGAGCTCCTTCTCGGACTCGGCGCGGGCCACGTTACGGCAAGCAACGCCCACGTCCGCGCATCGGAACTCCAGACGCTCTCCTTGGTGTCCGCTCATGACAGAGCCTTCGCCTGCGGGTCGAGATCGGCCGCCAGGCCCTCCATGGCGTCAGCCACCGGGCCGAGGTTTGCGTTGATCTCCGCGATGACCGGTCCCACGGGTTCGAGCCGGTGCGCGATCGCTCCTACGCCGAAGGTGACCTTGCCAAGGGTGTCGACGAGCCCGCGCAGGATGACCACGACCCAGATCAGGTAGAAGGCCAGCGCAGCGATGAGCACTCCGGTGACGACGACGGCGACAATGGCAGCAGCGGACATGACACCCTCCCGGGCAAGTCGATCAGGCGAGCCGCTTCAAGGCAGCGACATAGGCGGTGGCATTGTCGGCAACCTCGCTCGCGGCGCGGCGGGTCTCCAGCAGCGCAGGCACCGGCTCGAGAGCAGCCGTGATCCCCACGCCGTGAACCAGGATGTCGTCGGCGTAGCGGCTGCACTCACGCGCCGCTGCGACGACACGTGTGGCGAGGACGACGACGAGCGGTGCGACCACGAGTAGTCCGATCGCACTCATCGTCCACAGCATCACCATGGCCCTCCTTCGTCGCGTCGAGGCCGGTGTTTTTCCAGTCTCCCCCGCGGCAATCGGTTTGGCTAGGGGATGACTCTGAGTTGGCCGATTCCTGCGCCGCCGTCGCTTGCTCGAGCCTTGCGCAAGGTATCTTCGATGCCGAAGGGGGTCTCCATGCCAGGGATCAAGATAGGAATCGTCGGCAAGGGCGGCGTCGGCAAGACAACCGTCGCCGGACTGCTCGCAAGGGAGTACGCCGCTCGCGGGCGGCAAGTCGTGGCTATCGACACCGACTCGAACCCGAACCTGGGCCTGTCACTGGGGCTTTCGTCGGAGGAGACCGAAGCGGTTCCGCCCCTGCCACGCAATGTGATGGTCGGCTCCCCGGGCGCCGGCGATGCAGCCCAGCTCCTCAGCGACTACGGTCGCGCGACACCCGCTGGTCCGACATTGCTGTCGGCGATCAAGGTGACCGAGGCCGGTGCCGGCTGCACGTGCGGCGGCCACGCCACGGTCCGAAGCCTGCTTGCGGACTTCCTGGCCGGTGTCGACGTGGCCATTGTCGATATGGAAGCAGGCCTGGAGCACCTGAGCCGTTCAGGTGGCACGCTTGCCTACGCCGACGTGCTCCTCGTCGTGTGTGAGCCCACCCGCAAGTCGGTGCTGACCGCCGCGCGGACCGCCACGCTGGCCGAAGAGCTGGGGATCGGCAGCGTGTTGGCAGTGGGCAACAAGTCGGGTGGCGAGGAGGACGACCAGTTCTTCTTCTCCGCGCTGAGGTCAGCGGGGCTTCCACTCCTCGGCGTCCTGCCCCGCGATGCAGATGTCTCCGCGGCCGACAGGACAGGTGCCGTCGAGCTGATAGCAGTCTCCGCCGGTGTCCAGCGGGTTATCGACCACATCATTACCGCCGTGGACGCTGCGGTGCATGCCGTTCCCGCTGAGGCTGCGATGACCGCGACCGACGTCCGCTGACTTCGCCGCTTCGGACCGTCCGGCTGAGTGGGGGTGGAATGGTCATCCACCATGTCACCCATCAGCCCGCTCAAGGTGGCGTTCCTCGGACCACGAGCTGGTCGGCGAGGACGACGCGGGATCAGCCATCGGACGGTGCAGTAACCGGGAGAGCAGCAGGGTCGTAGCCGTCTGTTGCACATAGGCGAGTCCTCGCACTTGGCTGAGGACGCGCTCGAGATGGATCATGTCGCCGGCAACCACGCGCAACAGGGCGTCGGCCGGGCCTGCGACGGTGAACGCTTCCACCACCTCCGGCAGAGCCTCGAGGTCCTGTCGCATCGTGGAGAACGGCACGGTTCCCTTGGTGAACAGCTCGACGTGTGCCTCCAAGTTCCAGCCCATCACCTGCGGGTCGACGACCGCGGTGAACCCCCTGATCACATCCGTCGAAACCAGGCGGTCGATGCGTCGCTTCGTTGCCGCGACCGACAGTCCTATCTTGCTTCCCACCTTCGCGTACGTCGCCCGGCCGTCTGCCAGCAGGCACTCCACGATCGCGTGATCCAGTTGGTCCATGCTTGTAGAGTAGCTTTATTGCGTCTAGACGGCTATAGAGCAAACTTTCTACGGGGACCCGCAAACAATCGCAATAGATCCTTAGTCATTGTTCTCGTAGGCTGGAACTCGATCTGACTGCCGAAGAACTTCGACGGAGCCCCTGATGCACAACCTCACCCGCGCCGAGGAGCGCGCGCTGCAGGCCATCGACGCCTCCGACGCCGTAGCGTTGCTCACGGAGCTTCTGAGGGTTCCCAGTATCAGCGGCTCCGACGCGGAGTCGGAGATCCAGCACGTTCTGGCCAAGAAGCTCGATGCCTTCGAACTCGATGTCGACCTCTGGCCATTAGAGCTCGCATCACTCAGCCGAACATCTGGCTTTCCCGGCGTGGAGAGCGCTCGGAGCGAGGCATGGGGCCTTGTGGGGACCAGTCCTGGCGAGACTCCTGACCCCTCCCTGGTCGTGCAAGGGCATGTGGACGTAGTGCCACCCGGCGACCTCGACCGATGGTCTGGCCCACCGTTCGAACCGAAGGTCACAGCCGACCGCGTTCATGCCCGCGGCGCCTGTGACATGAAGGCCGGTGTCGCGGCAAACCTTGCCGCCCTTGCTGCCATCAAGAAGGCAGGGATCGTCTTGCGCGACGCGTTCGCACTCCATCTCGTGATCGGCGAAGAGGACGGCGGTCTGGGGACGTTCGGCACCCTGGAGCGCGGACACACGGGACGAGCGTGCATCATCACCGAACCCACCAGCGGAACGCTGACCACGGCGAACGCGGGAGCGTTGACTTTCACCATCAAGGTGCCAGGGCTCGCAACCCACGCCAGCACGTCCTACGCCGGATACAGCGCCATCGACGCCTACGTCGCCATCCACCGCGGTCTCTTCGAGCTCCAGGAACGGCGAAACCGTTTCGTCGAGCCACTGATGTTTGAGTATCCAGTCGCCTACCCGATCTCCGTGGGACGGCTTCGCGCCGGTGACTGGTCCAGCAGTGTCCCTGACCTGCTCGTCGCCGAGGGACGCATCGGAATTCGCATCACCGAGGACCCGAGCACCGCCAGGGCCGAGCTCGAGCAACAGGTGGCGGCCATCAGCGCTCAGGACCCGTTCCTCAGCGACCACCCTCCCGAGGTCACCTGGTCTGGTGGACAGTTCACCGGGGGCCACCTGCCATCCGGTCACCCGTTTCTCGACGTGGTTGCCGGTGCATGTGCCGACGCAACGGCCACCGCCCGGCCACGCGAACGCGGGGCGCCCTACGGCAGCGACCTGCGCCTCTACCAGGCCAGGAACATTCCGACGCTCCACTACGGGCCGGGCGACGTACGCCTCGCACACGGCCCGGACGAGTCGGTGCCCATCTCTGAGCTGCTCACCGTCACCCGGGTCCTCGTGCTCAGCATCCTGCGGAGCTGCGGCACTGTCGGTTAGCTCCTCGAAGTCGTTCCGACGACAGGCCGTCAGGCGAGGAGCTCGCCCGGTTCGAGATGCCAGTCCCGAAGGAGGAGGCGGCGAAACGGTCTCTGACAGCGTGACGCATCAGGCCGGTGGCGTGTACCGCCCGTCTATCGCTGTCCAACCTCCGTCCACGAACAGTTGGCTGCCCGTGACGAAAGAGGATGCGTCCGAGGCCAGATAGACCACTGCGCCGACCAGCTCGTCTGGGCGCGACCAGCGCCCCAGCGCGCTCTTGTCGGCATACGCCTGCGACCATTCCGGGACCGCGTGGATCTGCGCGGTCAGCGGCGTGTCGACGATACCGGGGGCGATCGCGTTGACTCTCACCCCCGAGGGCCCCAGCTCGGCCGCAGCCGTCCGCAACAACTGCACAAGCCCTGCCTTAGTGGCGGCATACACGCCCTGACCCGGCTCGACCGCCACGGCACGGATCGAGCTGAACCCGATGATGCTGCCACGCCCACGCTGGGCCATGCCTACGCCGAACGCCCGCACCAGGTCGAACGACGCCCGGAGGTTGAGCGCCACGACTCGGTCGAACTCCTCCCCCGAGTAGTCGAGCAGCCGCTTGCGCACGTTCATCGCTGCCGTGAACACGAGTACGTCGACCTCCCCGAGGCCCTGCGCAGCGCCGTCGATCGCCTTCCCATCGAGCACGTCGAGCTCGTAGGCTGCGAGCCCGGTCCCCATGGACACTGTCGCTTCGGCACCGCTGATGTCTCGGTCCACGCACACGACCTCGGCCCCATGTGCCGCCAGCCCCAACGCACTCTCACGCCCGATACCACTGCCCGCGCCCACCACGACGGCCTTACGACCGTCGAGCCGGAAAAGCTTGGAGTAGTTCACGGAAGCGCCGCTCTCCGTCTCGTCCGCAGAAGTCAAGGTTCGGTTCAGCCTTTCCTCGTCGTCGGCCGGATGACCGCCATCCGGGTCACTGTCAGCTCGTCGATAGCGAAACGCGGTCCCTCACGTCCGGCGCCGGAGTCCTTCACTCCGCCATAGGGCATGACATCGGAACGGAAGCCAGGGACCTCGTTGACGACGACCCCGCCCACCTCGAGCCGGTCGATAGCCATGAACGCCGACTCCAGAGACGCGGTATAGACGCTCGCGTGCAGCCCGTAGCGCGAGTCGTTGACGACGTCGAAGGCGGCGGCGAGGTCGACCACGGACTGCACCGCGACCACGGGTCCAAAGATCTCCTCGTCCCAGGCGGACTGACCGCTCGGCACATCTAGCAGCACAGTTGGTTCGAGAACGCCGTCGATGACGCCACCACCGCAGACCAGTGTCGCGCCGGCCTTGACGGCCTCTGCCAACCACGTCTGCACGCGCGTGGTGGACCGATCGTCGATGAGGGCCGAGACCCGTGTCGACGGCTCTCTCGGATCACCGATCGCTACCTGTCCCATCCTGTCCGAGAGCAGGGTCAAGAAGTCCTCACGCGCCGACTCCACAACGACGACACGCTGCACACTGATGCACGCCTGACCCGACGCGTAGTACCCGCCTCGCACTACCGCGTCCGCCGCCGCGTCCAGGTCTGCGTCGGACGCCACGACCAGCGCCGCATTGGACCCGAGCTCGAGAAGCACCTTGGTCGGTGCCGCGTCCTTGGCGATCTGATGTCCAACGGCGGCTGAGCCGGTGAAGGACACCGCTCCGATGCGGCGATCGGTGGTCAGAGCGACACCCACCTCGGGGCCTCCGGTGACCAGCTGCACCGCGGCGGCCGGGCCACCGGCGGCCACGAGCACCTCACGGACGAGGTGGACAAGCCAGAGCGTGGCCAGTGGTGTCTGCGGAGCCGGCTTGGCGATGATCGGGCAGCCGGCCGCGAGCGACGGTGCGATCTTGTGCGTGGCGAGCAGGAGGGGGTAGTTGAAGCCCGCGATGCCGACGACGACCCCGATGGGCTTGCGCACCCAGAAGCCCATCAGCCCCTCACCGCTCGGCAGCAGATCGAGGGGCACCGTCTCACCATGCAGCCGGGCCACCTCCTCGGCGGCAGTCTGCAGCGTCAGCAGTGTCCTCTCCACCTCTACGCGGCAGTCCACCAGTGGTTTCCCGGTCTCCAGGACGAGGAGCCGCTCGAAGTCAGCTCGGCGGTCGAGGAGTGCCGCATGTGCCCCGAAGAGCGCCGTACGCCGCACATGCGACGGCATCCGCGAGGCCGCGTCACGCACTTCCAGGGCCGCCTCCACTGCCCGTGCAGCCAGCTCGACGTCTCCCAGCGGTGCCTGAGAGACCAGCGAGCCGTCGTAGGGGAAGGTGACCTGCTCGGTCGCCCGAGTCGGCACCCAGCTGTCGCCGACCGGGAGGCCGTCAGGGAACTGCTGCACGAACTCATCCATGCCGACAACCGATGCCGCAACGCTCACGTCCTGCTCCGAACGACCTGTGGGGACACGCTGACCTGTCGGGACACGCTGGGAGTTCTCCGCCACGGCCGAGATCGAAGATCACCGCACCAGCTACCCATATGCCGGCAGCGCCGGTCAGGCTGTTGGCGGCTCCGGCACGGAGGGTCACGGTTGCGGCTCCTTGTTGAGCTCGGCCGCGGTCACACCGGACAGCGCCTTCTCCAGAGTGGGGATCGCCGCGATCAGCCTGCGCGTGTAGGGGTGCTGAGGATCGTCGTACACCTGGCTGGTCGGTCCCATCTCAACGATCAGCCCCTCGTGCATGACCGCGACGCGCTCGCAGACGTGGCGGACAACGGACAGGTCATGGGAGACGAACACGAGGGTGAGCGACAGGTCGTCGACGAGGTCGGCGATGAGGTTCAGAACCTGCGCGCGCACAGATACGTCGAGCGCGCTGACCGGCTCGTCGGCCACCAGGATCTGCGGTCGCGGCGCCAGGGCACGAGCGATGGAGATGCGCTGCCTCTGGCCCCCCGAGAACTGGTGCGGGTACCGATCGGCTGCATCAGGACGAAGCCCGACGGCCTCCAGCAGCACTCCGACCTGTTCACGACGGTCGCCATGTCCCTGGGCGACGAGCGGTTCGGCGACTATGTCCCGCACCCGCATCCGTGGGTCCAGTGAGCTCATCGGATCCTGGAAGACGAGCTGGAGGCGCTCGCGTAGGAACCGAAGCTGTCGTTCGCGCATACGGGTGATGTCGCGGCCTTCGATCGTGACACTGCCGCTGGTCGCCCGGTCGAGCCCAGCGAGAATCCGAAGAAGCGTGGACTTGCCGCAACCGGACTCGCCCACGATCCCGAAGTGCTCACCGGGAGCGACGTCGAAGCTAACGCCTCTCAGGGCGTGCACGGGTGTACTCGCCTTGAACAGCGAGGTGCGGGGCCGCCGATAATCGCGGGTGAGGTTACGGACACTGATCGTCGGCCCCTCGCCGGAACTTGCTCCGGTGTCCACTGTGACGGCGTTGACCGGTTGCTCCGTCATGACGCTTTCTCGTCACTCGCCGGCACCGGGTGGTAGCAGGCATAGCCGCCGTCGGGTGTGGTCTCGGTCCAGTCCGGTCTAGCAGCGCACACATCGGTCGCGTGCGGGCACCGGTTCCGAAACACACATCCGGCGGGGAAACGGCCCGCGGCAGGGACGGAGCCGTCGATGGTGGCGAGCCGGCCCCGGTCGTCGACGACCGCGAGGTCCGAGGCGCCGATCAATCCTTGTGTGTAGCGGTGACGAGGCCGAGTGAAGACCTCCTCGACGATGCCGGCCTCGACCACGCGTCCGCCGTACATGACGAGGACCCGCTCGCAAGCGGTGGCGACGACGGCAAGGTCGTGGGTGATGAACAGCATCGCGGCATGCCGGTCCTGAACGCCTCGAACGATCAGGTCGAGGATGAGGGCTTGAACCGTCACGTCCAGCGCGGTAGTCGGTTCGTCGCAGATCAGGAGGACCGGGTCGTTGGCGAGTGCGATGGCGAGCACCACCCGTTGGCGCTGCCCCCCGGAGAGCTGATGCGGGTAGGCGCGGGCCGCATCTTCGGGGTCGGGCAGCCCTACCTGGTCGAGCAGCGCCACGGCGGCAGCCCGGGCGGCCCTGCGGTTCGGCTCGGTGTCGTGGATCAGCATCGACTCCGCAACCTGGTCCCCGATCCGCATCGTGGGGTTGAGTGCGGTCATCGGCTCCTGGAAGACCATCGCGATGTCGGCGCCACGCACACGGGACAGCTGTCCCTCGCTGGCTCCGACCAGGTCGTGGTCGACGCCGGCGACGCGCACGGAGCCGGCTGCTGCGAGACCTTCCGGGAGCAAGCCCATGATGCTCAGGGCAGTGAGCGACTTGCCGGAACCTGACTCCCCGATCAGGCCTACCCGTTCCCCGGATCTGATGGTGAAAGCAACATCCTCGACGAGCTTCTGACCGCGGACCGTGACGTCGAGCCCTCCGACAGTCAAGACGTCAGACTTCGTCTTGGCATACATATCCGCGACGGTCATCGACGGTCCTCGAGCTTGGGGTCGAAGCGGTCACGCAGACCGTCTCCGAGCAGGTTGAATCCCAGCACTGCAAGCGCGATCGCCACCCCAGGGAAGATGGCTAGCCGCGGGGCGGACCACAGGAGCTCCTGGCTCTCCTGCAGCATCCTCCCCCAAGACGGCGTGGGAGGCGGCGTGCCGAAGCCGAGAAAGGACAGCGCGGCTTCGGCGAGCACGGCGATGGCGAAGCCCACCGAGGCCTGCACGGTGACCAGACTGCTCACGTTGGGCAGCACGTGCCTCAGCCCGACGGCGAAGGAGCTTCGGCCCGCGGCGCGCGCTGCGGTGACGTACTCCGTCTTCATCACCTGCAACGTGCCGCTACGGATCAGCCGGGCGAAGTTCGGGACCGTCGCGATACCGATGGCGATCATCGCGACGAACGTGCTGGCGCCGTACACGGCGGCGAACATGATGGCGAGCAGGAGTGCTGGGAAGGCGAGCAACAGGTCGTTGCATCGCATCAGCAGCTCGCCGAACCAGCGCGGTGCCATGCCGGCGAGAACGCCGAGCGGCACCCCGATCAGCGCTGCCAGGCCGACCGCCACAAAGCCGACGAACAGCGTCGTGCGTGAGCCGACCAGGATCTGGCTGAACACGTCCCGGCCGAACTTATCGGTGCCGAACCAGTACTCTAGCGAGGGTTTCTGCAGACGCGCCGAGGAGTTGACGAGCGTCGGATCGTGGGGCGTCCAGACGAACGAGAGCAGGGCCATGCCGAGAACGGCGGATACCAGGAGCCCGCCCACGACCAGGCTGGGGTTGAGACGGCGGACGGTCCGACTCTCCGTCGAAGGCGGCTCGAGCGGCTGCGGGTCCAGAGCACTCATCGCGCGCCTGCCCGGAGCCGGGGGTCGATCGCAAGGTAGAGGAGGTCGACGAGAAAGTTCACCAACAGGACCGCCACCACTAGGACCATGACGACGTCCTGGACCATGATGAGGTCGCGGTTGGAGACACTGTCGAGAAGTAGGCTGCCAAGCCCCGGGATGACGAAAACGCGTTCCACGACGACCGCGCCGACCAGCAGAGTGGCCAGCTGAAGTCCGAGGACTGTGACCACCGGCACCGACGCGTTGCGCAGTCCATGTTTGAACAATGCCTGCATCGGCTGCAGCCCTTTGGCCCGCGCGGTTCGCAGGTAGTCCTCCCTCAAGACGTCGAGCACGGCGCTGCGGACGTATCGCGTCAGCACCGCTGCCTGCACGACGCCGAGGGACAGACAAGGAAGGACGAGCTGGCTGGCGAACATCACTGGGTCCTGTGCAGGCGGCGTCCAGCCGTTCGCCGGTAGCCAGCCGAGACCGACCGCGAACACGGTGATGAGCAGGATTCCCGCGAGAAACGCTGGTACGGCGACCCCAACCTGCGAGATCCCCGACAACAGCAGTCCGGAGACCTTGCGGTGCCGCACCGCCATGAGCGTTCCGATCGGGATGGCCAGCACGAACGCCAAGATCATGGCCGTGGCCACGAGCCACAAGGTCACCTGGAGCCGGTCGGCGATCTGCGGACCGATCGGCGCCCGTGAGATGTAGGAGCTCCCCGGGTCGAAGGTCACCAATCCATGAACCCAGCTGAAGTACTGGGCGGGCACAGACCGGTCGAGACCGAACTCCTCGCGGAGCTGGGTTACCGCTTCTTCCGATGAGCTGACACCAAGGGCAACCCGGGCCGGATCCCCGGGCAGCACCGCCATGAACCCGAAGACGATCACGGAGCTCACGGCGAGGCTGACCAGCAGGATCGCAACCCGCTGCATGAGTCGGAGGATCATGGGTTCAGCCCTTCGGTCAGGACCGGGCCAGTCCAGTCAGGTCGAAGGACTCGGAGATGGCGTTCTTGGGTAGGCCGGTGATGTCCGCGTCAGCGACGATGAGGTTCGGTAGGAGGAACAGCCAGTCGGCTGCCGCATCCTCCGACAGCATCTTGGCCGCCGCCTTCATGTCCGCGACTTGCTCCTGTTCGGTGCCCGCGTCCGCCTGCGCCAGCAGCGCGGTGAAGTCGGGGTTGTCATAGCGCGTGTAGTAGGTCTTGTCCCCGAAGACAGCCGGCATGTCTCTCGGCTCGACGTGCGCGACGATGGACATGTCGTAGTCGGCGTCGGTGAAGACCGTGGTCAACCAAGCGGCTGGGAACTCCAGCTGGTCGAGCTCCACCTTGAAGCCGGCCTGTTCGAGCTGGCTCTTCACCACGGTTCCGCAGGCAACTGCATAGGGCAGTGTCGGAATGCGAAGGCGCAGCGTCTCGTCGCCCTGACCGGACTCCTGGAGAAGTGCCTTGGCCTTGTCCACGTCGTACGGGTAGAGACCGGTGAGGTCCTCATACCACGGGTCGGTGGGCGGAACCATGCTGCCGATGAGGGTGCCACGCCCTGCCCAGCAGGTGTCCACGAGCGCTTGGTGGTCGATGGCGTAGCGGACGGCCTGGCGGACCTTCTTGTCCTCCAGCGGTCCCTCCCCGTTGTTGAAGGACAAGACCACCTCCCCGTTGGTGACCCCCTCGATCACCTGATACTTGGAGTCGCTCTCGAACTGGTCGAGGGACTCAGGCGTCTGGACCGTTCCGATGACATTGATGGTGCCAGAGAGCAGCGCGTTGTTGAGGGCTGTCGGGTCCTTGAAGTACTTGAGCGTCACCGTCGGGAAGTACGGCTTTTCGCCCCAGTAGTCCTTGTTGCTCACCAGGCTGATCGAGTCACCTCGGGTCCACTTGCCAAGCTTGTACGGACCCGTCCCCACCGGCTCGGTGGCGAGCTTGTCGACGCCGGTCTGACTGAACATCGCGCCGATTCGAGTCGTCATCTTGTATAGCCAGCCGTTGCTCGGCTGCGCGAGAGTGACTTTGAGCTCGGTGGGTGAGACAGCCTCGACCTTGTCGACCACGTCCATCGCCGCCTTCAACGAAACGGTCCAGTCGGTCTTGACCCGTTCGATGGAGAACTTGGCGTCATCGGCGGTGAACGGCTCTCCGTTGGTGAACTTGGCGCCATCCACCAGGTCGAACGTATAGGTCGTCCGGTCAGCCGACACCTCCCACGACTTGGCGAGGGCGGGAACGATCTCCCCCTCCTGGTCCAGCTTCACAAGTCCCTCGTAGACGTTGTAGAGGAGAGCCTGCGGAATCGCCGCACCGTCGGTCTTGGTGAAGTCCAGGTTGGCCGGCTCGGCGACGAGACCGACACTCAGCTTCTCGTCACTCGCCTGGCCGGTGCTGTCAGAACCTGCGGAGCAGGATGCAAGCAGCAATGACGCAACCGCGGCCACCGCCACCTTCTTGATCCGATGACTCACCTTAGGTCTCCATCCTGTGCAGGACAGCAGATGCAAGATCCGCTGTGGTGGCGTCGCCGCCGAGGTCGGGGGTGTGGTACGTCGAATCTTGCAAGGTGCCGGCCACCGCGCCGCGTATGCGGCCGGCAGCGCGGGAGTGGCCGAGGTCTTCGAGCAGGAGGGCTCCCGAGAGCATGCACGCGACAGGGTTGGCCAGACCCTTGCCGGCGATGTCGGGAGCCGAGCCATGAACCGGCTCGTAGACGCCCGGAACGTCCGCACCTGGCAGGATGTTCGCGCTGGGCGCCATGCCCATTCCGCCGGCGAGCACCGCCGCAAGGTCGGAGAGGATATCGCCGAAAAGGTTGCCGGCCAGCAGCACGTCGAGCGATCTCGGCGCCTGGATCATCCGGGCGGCCATGGCATCGACAAGCACAGTCTCGAGCTCCACGCCTGGATGTTGCTCGCCAACCTCCCGCACCACTCTGTCCCAGAGTGGGTAGCCGTAACGCATCGCGTTCGACTTCGTCACCAGACACAGCCGGCCTGAACGTCTGGCTGCCAAAGCGAAGGCGTGCTCTGCGGCCCGCTCGATCACGCGCCGGGAGTGCACGGCGACCTCGATCCCCAGGTCATGGCCAGTGCCGGCGTGCGCGAGTCCCCCTGCTCCGACGTACTCGCCCTCGGTGTTCTCCCGAACGATCACCAGATCCACACCTGCGGTCTCCCGCACCGCCGTCGGAACACCGGGGAACGCTTGGATCGGGCGGATGTTGACGGCGAGGTCGAGCCGTTGGCGCAGAGCGATGATGAGTCCCCAGACTAGCTCGTGGTCCGGGACATCGGGGCGTCCCACCGCGCCGAAGAGCACGGCATCGGCCTGCTTGACGATCTCCGCGCCGTCGGCCGGCATAGCCGCGCCTACGCGGAGGAACCGCTCGCCGCCCCAGTCGAGCTCGGTGGTCTCGACCTGGCCGCCCTGACTTCTCATGGCGGCCTCGAGCACCGGAACGGTCGCACCGACCACTTCGGGACCGACCCCGTCACCCGGGATCACTGCGACGCGAACGGTGTTCGCCGATGGCGACATCCTCAACCTTCCATGGGACCAGCTGGTCTGGCCAGTGGACTTCGCAGCAATAGACGTTACCCTTTCGTCTCAACCGATGGTTGTCAATGGTTACAGGTACTGCCGCGTGCCCCCGTGGATCGAAGGAGAGCAGATGTCCGAGAGACCAGACCTGGCCACGATGACAGCAGTCGACATGCTTGCCCGGTTCGCTGAGCGATCCATCTCTCCGGTCGAGGTCCATGATGCCGTGCAGACGGTCATCGAAGCCCGCGAACCCGTGCTCAATGCATTCTGGGTGAGAGACGCGGAGGCGTCACGGAAGTCGGCCCTCGCCAGTGAGGCTCGCTGGAACATCGGCGAGCCTCTGGGTCCGATCGACGGTGTGCCCGTGACGCTCAAGGAGAACATCGCCCGAAAGGGCGTTCCGATGCCTTCGGGCAACGCCGGTGTCGAGGCAGTCGTCGCAGAGGCAGACGCGCCGATCACCGCTCGAGTCCTGGAGTCGGGTGGAGTGGTGCTGGGCTCGACCGTGATGCCGGACTGGGGGATGCTGTCCTCCGGCGTTTCGAGCCTGCACGGCATCTCCCGCAGTCCCTGGAACCCTGCCTGGACCACCGGCGGTTCGAGCTCCGGTGCTGGCGCGGCGGCCGCCGGCGGCTACGGCCCTCTGCATGTCGGCACAGACATCGGTGGCTCGCTTCGGCTCCCGGGGACATGGCTCGGCCTCGTCACGCTGAAGCCCAGCTATGGACGTGTTCCCCTCGAGGCACCGTACCTTGGTCGTTGCGCCGGCCCCATGACCCGGTCGGTGAGTGACTCAGCCCTCTTCATGCGGCTGTTGAGCCAGCCGGATCAGCGTGACTGGACGAGTCTGCCGCCCGAAACCCTCGACTGGTCGGCGCTCGACCTCGACGTTGCCGGTTTGCGTGTCGGGTTGCAGGTGGACGCCGGCTGCGGTGGGGCGCTCGACCGTGAGGTTGTTCGCGCCGTGAGAACGGCAGCCGCGGTCTTCGAGGCGGCCGGTGCCATCGTCGACCCGCTGGAGCCTTTCATGTCCCAAGACTTGCTGGACGCCCTCGACCTGTTCTGGAGGGTGCGGTCATGGAACGACTATCACTCGTTGACGCCGGAGCGGAAGTTGAAGGTTCTTCCGTACATCATCGAGTGGTGCCACGGCGGAGCGGACGTGCCAGGGACCAAGGTGCTGCAGTGCCAGCAACAGATCATGCGGATCCAAGCACAGACGGTGGCGGCGACGTTGCCTTTCGACGTCGTACTGTCGCCGGTCGCTCCGGTGGCGGCGTTTCCGGCCGAGCAGCCCATGCCATTCATGGAAGGCGGCAAGACGATGGCACACATCGGCTTCACAGCCCCCTACAACATGTCGGGTCAGCCGGCAGCGACGGTGAACTGTGGTTTCACCGCGGACGGCCGTCCCCTCGGGGTGCAGATCTCGGGGCGACGCTTCGACGATCTCGGCGTACTGCGTGCCACTGCATGGTACGAACGGCGCCGACCGGTCACGGCCGTGCCCACATGGCCGGATTCACCCAGTGCGGGGCGGGTCGGGCCATAGCGGGCACGGCCGCACCACGACGAGAGGGAAGACCGTGAGCGATGGGGCGCAGTTCCAACAGGTCCGGTCAGTTCGGCTCTACCAGCACATCGTCGAGCAGATCGAGGATGCGCTGACGAGCGGGGAGCTGAGGCCGGGGCAACGACTGCCCAGTGAGCGGGAGCTCGTGACGCAGTTCGGCGCAAGCCGATCCACTGTCCGCGAAGCGTTGCGCGTGCTGGAGAGCAGCGGGGTGGTGCGCTCACGTCCCGGCGACCCGAACGGTCCGGAGATCCTTCCGTTCTCGACGACCGTCCTTGCCAAGCAGATGACCCGGCTGGCGCAGGTCGATGAGCTCAGCCTGGCTGAGCTCATCTCGTTCCGGATGATTCTGGACGGGTCGTCCAACATGCTGGCGGCCCGGCTGCGATCGGCGAAGGAGCTGGCAGTGATGGAGGCGACCATCGCCGTCATGGCGCACGCCATCGAAGAGGGGTACGCGGCGTTCAGTGAGGCCGACATGGCGTTTCACGACGCGATCGCCGTAGCCAGCCGTAACTCGCTGATCCAGGTGTGCAACCAGGTAGTTCGCGGAGTCGTGCTGTCACTGATCTCTGACAAGGTCAGCCGGGCCCGGAACGGCAAGGCGCTGATGCGGAAGTCCCTCCACCATCATGAGGAGGTTCTCGAAGCCATCCGGAAGCGGGATGGGGCAGCGGCGGCCCAAATCTCTCGGCGAAACCTCTACGACTACTACGCCGGCTACCTTCCCGAGGTCGAACGTGAGCCGCTCCTCGCCCTTCTCGTCGTCTCCGACTGAAACGAGATCTTCGATGGCTTGACGCGTTGAGAGTTCTCAACGCGATGCGAGGTGAGCGTTTCCGATGCCGCCGGGCAGTTGCAGGACAGAGCCAACTAACATCGCGCCATGAGCGAAACTCCACACATGCCTGCCCTGCCAAACGACACCGCGCCGTTCGCCACTGGTGCCGAGATCCCGTTGCTGGGCTTCGGCACCTGGCAGATCGAGGGCCAAGAGGCCGTAACGGCGACAGCGGCTGCGCTAGAGGCGGGGTACCGCCACATCGACACCGCGACGGTCTACGGGAACGAAGCCGAGGTCGGGCAAGCGCTGAAGAACAGTGCTGTCGCTCGCGAGGACGTCTTCGTGACCACCAAGTGCCCGCCCAGCCTGGTGGGGCAGGAGCTTGACACCCTGAGACGGAGCCTGGATCTGCTCGGAACCGACTACGTCGATCTCTGGTTGATCCACGCGCCTGCCGAGAACGGTGCCAACACCGACATGTGGCGCGCGTACGTTGAAGCGCGGAAGTCGGGGCTTGCCCGGGATATCGGGGTGAGCAACTTCGGGGTCGAGATGATCGACGAGATCACGGCTGCCACGGGTAGCCCACCAGTCGTCAACCAGATCAAGTGGAGCCCGCTGCTCTTCGACGCGAGGGTTCTCGAGGAGCATCGCGCACGCGAGGTGGCGCTTGAGGGCTACAGCGCCCTGCGCGGTGGGACGCTGGATCACCCGATTATTCGGGGAATTGCAGATCGCGCAGGCCGTACGCCGGGCCAGGTCATCATCCGCTGGCACCTCCAACACGGCGTGATCGTCATCCCGAAGTCGCGCAACCCGGAGCGCATCCGCTCCAACGCCGACGTCGCCGGCTTCGAGCTGTCCGCCGACGACATGGCGGCACTCGATGGCCTTGGCACTCCATCCTGAGCTGAGTCTCCATCCACCGGTACGTCTCCATCCACCGGTACCGACGGTTGATTGACTCGCTTGGTGATGCAGGAGGTGGGCGGCTTGTCCGGAGTGGCCCTGGAGACCTCCGGGAGGCCATCGGTGTCACCGACATTCAAGTTCGCGGCGTGCCTTGAGGGTGCGCGGCTACGGCGACACCGACAATGCGTCCGTCAACAGCGCGACGAGAGCCTCGAGCTGCACGTCGACCGACGACGACACCTCGGTGTCCGAACCGTCGAGCGCCCTGGCGGCGAGCCCAGCCTTTCTGTCGATGAGTTCAGCGATCTTTGTGTCGATAGTTTGCGCGGCGATGATGCGCCAGGCGGTGACCGGCTCCTCCTGACCAATGCGGTGGATGCGGTCGATGGCTTGCGTCTGCTCAGCGTCGGTCCAGGAGAGCTCGGCGAGCACGACGTTGGAGGCGGCCTGCAGGTTGAGCCCCACGCCGGCCGCAGTCAGCGAGCAGACCACGACCGAGACGTCGGGATCGTTCACGAACGCGTCGATGTTCCTCTGGCGCGACTTCGGGGTCTGGTCGCCGCGAATCGACGAGTAGCGGATGCCGCGCTTGGCGAAGGTCTCCTCGGCGACGTCCATCACGTCGATGTGCTTGGCGAAGAAGACAACTTTGCCGACACTGCGCGCGAGCTGCGCGGTGTAGTCGGCGGCGAGGCCGGCCTTTGCCTGGCCGATGCGGCGCATCATGCTGAACACGTTCTCGTCGGTCTTCGCCGTGGTCGTATCCGACCGCTCCCACGCGGCGACCCGGCGCACGAGGTCATGGTCGATGCCCTCGACGACGACGCCGGAGAGACGCGTCGCGAGCGCGTTCTCGTAACGCGACACGAGGCGGTGCGCGAGCGCGCGCTCGGCCTCCCGGATTGAGCGCCCGACCTCGCCGTCGAGCTCGACGGGGAGGTCGGCGATACGGCGAGCTGGGATATCGGCAGCCACGTCAAGCTTGCGACGACGGACGATGCCGAGCTCGACCACGGCACCGCGTGCGGAGGCGTAGAAGCCGGGGTCGGCCGGCGTCCGGCCGCTCTCCTCGAGAGCCTCCATCAGCGCAGCGCGGGGTTTCGTCTCGTCGATCCAGCCGAGGAACTGCCAGATGGCTCTGAAGTCCTCAATGTCGTTGATCAGCGGGGTGCCGGTGAGCGCCATCAGCAGAGAGCGCGCGGTGCGGGCCCGGATGCGCTCGGAGAGCTGCAGCACGTGCTGGGAGCGCTGCGACTTCTTGTTCTTGATGAAGTGCGCCTCGTCGACAACCATGCCGCGGAAGCCGAGGTCGCCGAGCCAGCCGACGTGACGGTCGAGCACCTCGTAGTTGACGATGACGATGTCGGCGAAGCCGTCGATCGTGTCACCGTCGCCGTGGATCACGGTGGCGGGGTGGTCGGGTGTCCAGAGTCCTGCCTCGCGTGCCCAGTTGGTCTTGACGACGTTCGGTACGACCACGAGCAGCGGGTAGGCGCCCGCAGCCTGCGCGGCGAGCAACGCCTGAGCCGTCTTACCCAATCCCGGCTCGTCGGCGAGCAGGAACGTCCTGTGCCCGGACTCAGCGGCGGCGACCAGCCGCGCTTGGTGCCGCATCAGCTCCAGGCCACCCGGCGCTCGCAGGGAGGACGGCTCGGGCAGGTCCATGCACGACGAGGCCCCACCGGCGGCGTACTCGAACGACTTCAGCAGCGGGCCGAGCAACTCCCAGGCGGCCAGGCGCCGAGGGGCGGGCTCGCGGTACTCGGCGGACCCGAAGTCGGGGGCGAGGAAAGGATTGGCGAGCTGCCGCGAAATCACCGACTGCGGCACGACCTGGCGCTCGGTCGCGGCGGAGGTGGCCACGGACTCGGTAGTGGTGACCTCATCGGGGGTCGGCTCGACACCCGCGGCCATCTGCATGTCGCGCTTGAGCGACCGAGCCGCGTCAGAGACGACGGCCTCGTCGGCGAGCACCGCGAGGAGCGAGGTGTCGCGGGCGGCGGTCTTCGCGAGGATCGTCGCGACCCCGTCGAGGCGCTTGAGCTGCTCGGCGCGGTTGGCATCACTGATGGTCTCGTCGGCCTTGACGCGGGCACGCTCCTCGCGCACCAGCAGGGCGACGGCCAGGAACTTGGTGCGTCCCGAGGACGTTACAGGTCCGCGCTGGGCACCCGCCTCGACCTCGCGCACGGCGCGGGCGAGCACCGGGATGATGCCGTCATTGTCGAGGTCACGGACACTCCGCTGGTTTCGGGGAGCGGTACGTGTAGCGCCAGACTGGCGCTGGCCTCGTCGTGCCAAGAGCTCCTCCTTTGAAATGGCCGGCCCGCCGGCCATGGCGGTATGGCAACACCGCACCCGGCTAGTGGCCACTCCACGACGCGACACATGGCAATCTGCGAACACGTCAACGCGGTGAACCCAAACGCCCACCATGTGGCTCTGAGACCATCTTTCGGATGCCGCGTCAAACGACCACAGAGCAGAAACTCTCGCTCGACGAGCGGCACTGCGGCGGTCGGTGTCGACTCCATGATAGCGCCCGCCGAGTCGCACGGAGACATTTGATCCCGAAGCTCGGATGCAAGCCTTAGTGTATCGCCTCATAGCCGGGATGACTCCAACGGAGAGACCTTCACACTCCGAAGACCTTCATCGCTTAGTCGCCGTGGAGCGAGCAAGGTTGTCGGCGCCAGAACTTGTGTGGCATGATTGTGGCATGGCTCGCACACGTTTGAGCACAACGGTGAATGCAGAACTACTGGAAGACGCCCGGCGGGTGCGCTTTGGCGTCACCGATGCCGCTCTCATCGACGCGGCCCTCGAAGCTTTTCTCGCTCGCCACCGTGCCGCCGAAGTGGACGCAAGCTACGCCGCCTACGTCGACCACCCGCTCGAGGAGCCTGACGAGTGGGGTGACCTGGCGTCGTTCCGGCAAGCCGCCGCGGCATTGTGAGCGCACTACCGGCGCGAGGCGAGCTCTGGTGGTGCGAGATTGCCGAGATCGGCCGACGCCCTGTCGTCGTCCTGTCACGTGACGCGGCGATCCCACGACTGGGGCGAGCACTCGTCGCGCCCTGCACAACGACGATTAGAGGGCTTCCCAGCGAAGTCGTCCTCGAGCCAGGCGACGACCCGGTCCCTCGCCGCTCCGCCGTTAACCTGGACTCCGTGGAAAGCGTCTCGGTCTCGCTGCTCGTCACGCGACTCGGTCGATTGGCAGACTCGCGCATGCATCAAATCTGCGGTGCTCTCGAGATCGCGCTCGACTACCGACGTTGACACAGCAAAACGCTGCGGCCTACTTCGATCGCGCCTCGAGCGCCGGACAGCAGCTTCGGAAACTTGTGCGGCACAGTGCGATAGCCGAGTCATTTCGGCTCCCGTCTGGCGTACCAGAGCGATGCACCAAACTCGTGTGTCCGCGCAGCGGCAAAGCCCCAGCCCAACTCGTGGGCGCGGCCGGGAAGGTTCGCTTCGTCGGGTGACACACCGGGCGGGGTGCGCGACTGTCGGGTGCTGTGACCTCAGGCTCGTGTCGTTGGGTCCTGTCTTCCCCCGAGGAGTGCCGATGGCCGAGCGTGTACGTGTCCAAGAGATCGATAGCGACGAGGGGAATCGGCTGCTGCGGATCGTGCGTCGCAGCTCCGGTTCTGTAGCGACCTGGCGACGGGCGCAGATGGCGTTGCTGTCCGCGCAAGGTATGGACGTGGCGATGTGCGGGCCCCGGCTCCCCTCGCGCCGGGGGCTGACCGCGCGGGTGAGGTTGACCAGCCCGGACTGGGTCCGCGACGTGCTGCACAACTTCAACGCTGATGGGTTCGACTCGCTGCGGCCGAAGTACGCCGGCGGTCGTCCACGCAAGTTCGATGCCAAGCAGCGGGCGCAGATCAAGAAGGTCGCGCTGGGTCGTCCGGTCGACCACGGTCTAACGTTCTCGACCTGGAGCCTGTCGAAGCTGACTGGCCGTCAAGACCTGAAAGACCAGCACTGACCCCGACTACGAGGCCAAAGAAGAACCGGGTCCTGGAGCTCTACGCGATCGCGAACGGCAAGACCGAGCCCGGTGAGGGCGACCCGACGGTGGCGATCTGCATGGACGAGTTCGGACCGTTGAACCTGCACCCCACCCCGGCCGAGCCGGCGACGCGCGAACTACAAGCGGCCGCACGGAATGCGACACATGATGGCCGGCTACGACCTGTCAGCCGAGGTTCCCTCGAGAGCGTGGAGGTATCGGCTACAAGGAGTAGTCATGCCGGAGAAGCGCACGAGGTAACGACGAGGAGTTCCGCGCTGGCGCGGTTCGGATCGTCGCCGGGACGGGGAAGTCGATCGCTGTGGTCGCCCGAATTAGCGCGTTTCGCTCTGAACCAAGCCAATGCGCGAGCAGCGCGGACACCGACTACCGCGGGCCGATTTCCGGCGCAGGCCGCCCCCAGCTCGTCTGCTCCCCAACCTGTCGCCAGGGGCTATCGAGCCCGCGGCGAACACCCATCCGGGCCACAACCGGCGCGCAGCGGCGCCGCGACCACGACCGCCGGTCCGACACGCAGGTCCCTCGCAACCAGAAAACCCCCACACCTGCCGGAGCCAAGATGCGCGGCGATAATGGGCCAACTGACGTGACGAAACGCAGGTCGAGCAGCAGGACTCGTTGATCAGGATGTGTCGTCGCTCAACTCATCAATCTCTCGGTAGTCTCCCACCACGTCGACCGTCTCCGTGCTGGGCTGGTAGTCCGGTTCAAGTCGGACGAGGTCCCACTCGTTGATCCACGCGCGTACGTGCTGGCGCATCCTGGTCGCGCCGAGCTGCTCGAGACCCGGGACATCGGGCGGCTCCCAGCCGTAGGCGTTCCCGTGCAATCGGCGCACGGCGAGGTATGCGCACTCGAGCTCGGCCGCGTCGGGTGGGGCCAGGTGGAGAATGTCACGCTCGATGTGCCGCATCCCGGTTTCTGCGAGGCCGGCCATCTCGGCGTACTCTTCGGTCTGCTTGTCCCGCAGTCGGGTGGGCAGGTTCTGCCGGTCCTTCTTGCCCGTCAGGACCGCCGCGTCGAAGTCGTCGGTGATTGCGGCGACGACCAGCAGCGGTTCTGCTTCGCCACCGGGGCTGCCGTCGAGCCAGCGCGCCAGCTCGGCGTAGGACCGGCCACGTTGCAGCACCGAGTAGCGGCCGATCAGCTCCACCTCGTCGAGGAGCACCAACCATCCGGCTCTGCCCGCTGCGCGCAACAGCCGAGGCAGGAACCGTAGCCTCTGGCGGGCGAGGTCGCGGACCTTGACCGGGGAGAAATCGAACGTCTTGGCCTCGCCTATGGCCTTGAGCTGACGGCGCAGCTCCGGCATCAGCATCCGGTCACCGGACCAGAACCGGATGATGGTGTCGAGGAATTCCTCATCAGCGCCGGGCGCGTCGCCGCCGAGCCGCTGGTGCAGCAGGAGGGTCGCGTCGAAAAGCTCGCTCATGTCCCGACCGGGTCCGCGCAGCCATCGCAAGAGTTCTGCGTAGCCGGGGCTGTCGGTGTCCAGCGCCGCCGCTGCCTCCGCGACAACGTCGCGGGCGCCGTCGGGGTCGACCGCGGACTCCACCATGGCCCGCAGCACCTTCGCGGGGTCGTGGAGCGGGGTCTCCTTGCTGATCACCACGGTGCTGACCACGAAGCCGGCCGAAGTCGCCAGGTGACCGAGGTGGGTGAGCAGGTGGCTCTTGCCCTCCCCGAAGCCGGCTCCGAGCAGCATCGAGGCGCGTTCGTGGCCGTGGCGCGGCGCCTCCATGGCTTCGAGCAGCCCGGTGAATCGGTCCTCGATGTCGCTTTGCCCCGAGCCGAGGGCGATGACCGCGTCCCGGCTGGGTACGCCGCTGCGCAGCGCCTCGACCGCGCGCCGGCTGGCGAGCCGGTCCGCGTCCCACTGGCGCTGCTGGCTCACGGCACTGCCTCCAGCCGCACGTCGAGACGGACCAGGGAGGCGAACGGGTTGGCGCGGCGTCGATCTCGTACCTCGTCGGCGACCCTGAGCTGCAGGGCCGCGTAGGACGGCAGCCCCCGCTTCTCATCGCTGACCAGCTCGGGCGGGATCACGGCTAGGACCAGCATCCCGTCCAGGTCGTCGGTCGCGTCGATCAACTGGCGGAGCAGTTCGTAGGCATCCAGCACGGCGGCCTTGCTGTAGTAGATGCCGGTGCGCTCGGGCACCGGGGGGCGACGCGCCTCGGCAAGCCGTGTCAGGTCGACGTGTAGCACCAGTCCGCGGTGTCCGGCTCGCAGCAAGAGACGCCCGACCGAGGTGAGCAACGTCCTGGCGTTGTGACGCCCGATGCGCGCGTAGATCATCGCCTCGCGGAGCTCGCGCAACCCGACCTTCTCGCCTGTGAGCCAGCCCAGGA
Organism: Actinomycetota bacterium; assembly: GCA_030859325.1. Lineage (GTDB taxonomy): Bacteria > Actinomycetota > Actinomycetes > Propionibacteriales > Nocardioidaceae > Nocardioides_C. The sequence goes on along the minus strand of JALZKI010000061.1, from coordinate 1,773 downwards.
CGACGGCGGCCTCACCGGCATGGACGTCCCCGCTGCCCAGGTGCGCGTGAGCCAGCCGCAGCAGGGCTCGGCGCAGCTCGCGGGGCAGGCTGGAGTCGGCGAGCAGGAGGTGCTCGAGCTGTCGTCGTACGCTTCGGTACAGTTCGCGCGGGTCGAGGTCGTGGTCGGCAGCCACCTCGGCCACGGTCAGCCGGCCAGGCGCCGCGGGGACCGAGATGTCGTCGTACGCCGTGTCCACGACGGCCGTCGCTATCTGGTCCCAGTCGATCTCTCGCGCCACGGCGATGAACACCTGGTCGATCATGTTCGCCTTGGTCGTCTCGGCAGATAATGACACCATCTGGCAGCGCTGGTGGTCCGCGGCAGTGCGCAGGGACCGCTCGAACCGGTCGGCGACGTCGGCGTTCCCGGTCACCGCCAGTTTCACCGCCCCTCCCCCGGCCGGTAGGTAGGAAGCGAGGTACTCCTCTCCCAGAAACGCCGCGTAGGAATCGGAGCTCATCACACCGCCACCGAGCACGGCGGCGGCCAGCCCGACCTGAGAAGTCATGAGCCGTCCGTGAAGGAGATGCCCCAGTACAGCTGCTGCTGCCCCGTCTTGGCCACGGTCGCCAACGTGCCCGACCCCCGGGTTCCCGAGCTGGCGTGCCACCGCAGCACCCGGCCCGACCTCGCGGTCGCCTCGCCGCTGGAGTCCAGCAGATACAAGTCGCGGGCGAACTCCGGGCGGGTGTAGTCGCGCTGTTGACCAGGCAGGAGGGTCAACACGTTCCACACGTCGACCAAGCGAACGACCGCGGCGTCGCGCTGGTTGCCCTGGGATCTCACCAGGTCGTACCCACGTTCCACACTCTCCAGGAACGGCTGGGGCCGGAACCGCGGCGGGCGTGCCTGCGTGGCCGCAAGCAGACTCACCAGCACCGACGGGCGCAGCCGCTTCTCTCGACGTCGGTCGATCTCGACCGCAGCGTCTCCGGGAAGCACTTTGACCAGGGACGGATAGCACAGCAACCGATCGTCTGCCTCGAACATCGCCAAGTCCTGGGAGACCGCCGCCTCGAGCAGCTCCTTGGCGAAGGAGCCAGACTCAAGGTAGTCCTTCTCGTCGAGGTCGAACGACACTCCGGCGACCTCTGCGGCGCGTGTGGCATCCGCGGCAAGCGAGACCGCATTGCCCAGCGCGCGACGCAACTCGCGCAACTGCCCGCGCTCGGCACCAGTCTTGGCCTTCTTCAGTTCGCGCGTGACAGCCGCGGTTGCCTTGAGGGCTGCATTAACACGTTCCTCCGTCGCCGCAAGTGCTGCCTCAAGTCCGTCCATCGGTCGCCCCGCCGCCTTCCCGTCTTCCACCACCCTCTGACACGCTCATGCCGGAGGTTACCTGACGTCATCTCAATTTCACCTCGCGCCGTCGCGATCCCCGAGCGGCCGGACGACCTGCGTGTCCTGACGACAACCCCGAACAAGCCGACCGCGATATCGCCGTCCGTGCCAACCCTGGCCGCCCACCTCAAGGGCCCTAATCGCAGAGCCAGTTTCGTCCGCGGAGGATCGTAGCCTGTGAAGTCCAGTCCCACGACGGAGAATCGGCGATCCACCTGTGAAGCATCGGCGAGTCAAGTCGGCAAGACGACTCTGGTCAACCAGGTCGTGCATCAACTCGGTGGCCGGTTCGTCACGCTCGACGACAACCTGACGCGGCAAGCGGCGGGGCTGATCCCCCGGGGTTCCTCGACCAGAACCGGGAAGAGTCTGCTCGCCATCGACGAGGTC
>JALZKI010000056.1 GCA_030859325.1 Actinomycetota bacterium | reverse complement strand
CTCGGCCCGCCAGTGTTGTTCACTGCCTCGAGGCAGCTGGAGTCATCCGCGGATCAGTTGCGGTTCCAGATCCGGATGTCCATGTTGGTACCCCGTACCCGGACCACCTTGATGTTGACGCCGTTGTCCGGCACCTTCACGTTGGCGGTCGGTGTCTCGGCGTACCAGTACTTCTTGTTGTCCCGGAACAGCGGCTGGGCGGCCTGACCACGGATGTAGCTCGGCTCGCTGTCCACGTGCAACGTGAACGAGTCCGACTTCTCCCGCGAGAACGGAGCGTCGTAGCCGGCCACACGAGACCGCCAGAACTCTCCGTCGAGCCTGACGATCGGGCGCGGGTTCGCGTCCACCGGCAGGATCATGCCTTCGCCGGGATGCTGGCTGGTGTTGTTGTCGTTGTAGAAGGTGTCCCAGTAGCTGATCAGCAGACCGTCCTGGTAGGGGAAGTGCTCAACCCGGTTCGGTTGCGAGTCAAGGAAGCCGAAGTTGTACGGCCCGCTTTGGAGATACTTGTCGAACGACACATAGTCGCGGTGTGAGGCGAGGTAGTAGTTGTCGTACTCCTCCGTGAATGTTGCGCCCGCTGCGGAAAACCCGTTCAGCGTCCACCCCTCGGGAGCCGCTTCCGCACCCGACTCGAACAACGTCTCGCCACCCGAGGTCACGGTGATGTCGTCGGCGAAGAATCCGTCGGGACGTTCCGCGACGTTGCCGGCCACTGCGCCGTCGGTCCGGTAGCGCAGACGCAGCCCGATCGTTTTGCCGACGTAGGCTGAGAGGTCAAATCTTGCCGGCACCCAGCCGTCACTGGTGCCCTCGATGCCGTTGTTCTCCTCCGAGTCGGAGGAGGTGATGGAACCGGGAATCGCTGCCCATCCGCTGCCGTCGTCGACCTCTACGTAGGCATAGTCGTAATCCGTCTCGATGTCATAGTTTGCCTGCATGTTCAGCGTCGCTGGGCCCGACGGCAGGGTGATTTCGCGCGACATGGAGTTGTCGAGGTCGTCGCCGGTTCCGCTCCACCACGACGTCTCACCCGCGAACGGCGCCACGAGTTCGGTGGTCACCTGCTTCTTGGGCAGTACGACTACTGCACCTTGCGCGTTCGGGGAGTTGTACTCGTGTGGGCCGAGCCTGAGCCGACGCTCCTGGTCCGAACGCACGATCTCATAGTCGAGCCAGCCGAGCTGCAGCTTCTCCCAGGCTCCGAGGTCAGCGCCGCGGGTGCCGATGCCTTGGTCGTTCTCGTCCGACTCGCGGCTCTGCGCCATCATCGACCAGAACTCCACGCTGTTGGACCCGCCCCCAGAGGTGTCGTAGAGGTCCGGCAGACCGAGGTCGTGGCCGTACTCGTGCGCGAAAACGCTCATCCCGCCGTTCTCGGGCTGAATCGTGTAGTCGCCGACCCAGAAGCCGGTGCCACCGAGCTGGCTGCCGCCGAAGTTATGAGGACCTCCCGCACCGAACCGGGTGGTCTGGGTGTACCAGCGGTGTGACCAGATGGCGTCCTCGCCCTGGATCGGGTCACCGTCGGCCTCGTCCCCGCCTGCGTGCACGACCTGGAAGTGGTCGATGTAGCCGTCCGGCTCGTTGAAGTCGCCGTCACCGTCGTAGTCGTAGCGGTCCCACACGTCGAAGGTGCGCAGCTCTTGTCGGATCTCGCGCCGGGTCATACCCGCGGCTCTCTGGTTCTTGACCCACTCGTCGACAGCGTCGTCGACGAGGTTCCAGGTGTTGCTGCAGACAACGCTGGCGCACACCTTCGGGTCGTCGCCGTTGGTGTCGGGGTCATCGCTCGATCGGCCGTAGCGAGCTTCGTTGAAGTCGACCTTGACCCAGTCGGTCACCGTGCCGTCGACGCTGTAGCGGCCCGAGGACTGGCGTTCGTAGTACTGCCGAACCGACTCGACGTCGCCGCCGGAGCCTGGAGCGTCGCCCTGACCGAAGTAGATGTCCTGGAAGTGCTGCTGGTCGTAGTTGGGCTGCCAGACCGTCGAGTTGTCCTCGCTGCGGTCGGGCTTGGGGATGGCGTTGTGCAGCGGACCGTCCCACGTAACCGGACCGGTCGTGCTGGGTTCGATGTCCTTGTCGGGGTAGTCGGGGTGCCGCTCGTCGCCGAACTCGGCAACCACCACGAAGATCCGGTCGGTGGCCTCGCGGCTGAGCTCGACGTACTGCGCCTTTGCGGAGCTCGAGGCGACCTGGCGTCCGCGGCGGTTCACGGCGGCAGGGGCTTTTTCGTTGCCTACTTTGACGACGGTGCTGGGGCCGCGCTGCTGCACCTTGGCGTCCCCGTTGAGCACCTGCGTCAGCGCCTCCTCACGGAGCGCTCGTCGTTTCTCCTCGAGCGGGTTGGGCTTGTCATGCCGGCCCACGGCGTCGGCTTCGGGGCCGTCGCCCGGCGCCTCCGACGACGCGGCGGTCGGTGTGGCCGAAATGGCGGGTGACCCGAAGGACGTCCCCAGCCCGGCGGCAAGGGCCAGGCTCATAAGCCCGGCTGAGGTTTTGCGCACCTGATCGTTCCCTCCTGTGGCGATCGGGTCGCCAACGATGTGTGCACGCGGGAGAACCTGTTACCGTTCGGCCCGAGCGCGTCTGGATGACAGCGTGCACACCGTCACATTCTGTGAACCGAAACACAAGCGTCCGCGCGGTGCGTTTGCGTTTCGCTTGCTTGGAGCCGTCCTGTCATGCCCGACGGACCCCAAGTGCCCGACCAGCGTCTCCGTCGTACCTCCGTCGGCCAGGCGGTGACCAAGTCGTCGAGCAACCGGCGAGGATCACGCCTGCTCGTCGGAGTCCGAGCCCTCGACGGAGTCTGTGCCAGCCTCCGTGGAACCGTCGGCCTCGGCGCCCTCAGTCGTCGGGTCGCCGATGGTGCCATCGGACTGCAGCAGCTTGAGCTCGACGTGGTTGCCGGACTCATCAGTCACCTTGGCGCTCTCGACGATGCTGGCGAGCGCCTTGCCGCGCACGACCTCGGACACCATCTCGGGGACGTGGTTGTGCTCGACCATGTGTCGCGCGAAGTCATCGGGGTTCTGCCCCGACTGCTGGGCGCGACGGAAGATGTGCTCGGAGAGCTCGGACTGGTCGACGCCGATCTCCTCCTTCTTGGCCACCTCGTCGAGGATGAACTGCGCGGCGACGGCGTCGCGCACGCGCTTGTCCAGGTCGGCCTCGAACTCGTCGACGGTCTGCTCCTCGGCGTCGAGGTACTGCTCCATCGTCATCCCGGCCTGGGTCAGCTGCTGCTCGATGTTCTCCCGGCGCGCCTGAAGCTCGCTGTCCACGACGGTGTCGGGCAGAGGGACCGTGACCCGGTCCAGCAGCTGCTCGAGCACCGAGTCACGGGCACCGGCAGCCTGCTCGAGCCGCTTGCCGCGGGACAGCCTGACCCTGACGTCCTCGGTGAGCTCCTCGATGGTGTCGAACTCCGAGGCCGACTGTGCGAAGTCGTCGTCGAGCGCCGGAAGCTCCTGTTCCTTGACCGCGCCGACCTTGACCTCGACGTCCACGTCGGTGCCCACCTGGTCACCACCGACGAGTTGTGAGGTGAAGGTCTTCTGACTTCCGGCCGGCATGCCGGCCAGCGCCTCGTCGAGCCCCTCCAGCATCCCGCCGCGGCCGAGCTGGTAGCTCATGCCGGAGACATCGGCTCCTTCCACGACCTCCCCGCCGCGCGAGGCCGTGAGGTCGATGACCACGAAGTCACCGTCCTCGGCTGGCCGGTCGACCTCGGTGAGGGTGGCGAACCGCTCGCGCAGGGTCTGTACCTGCTCCTCGACGTCCTGGTCGGTGACCGTGACGTCGTCGACGGTGACCTCGATTCCGTCGTAGTCGGGCAGGTCGATCTCGGGGCGGACATCGACCTCCGCGGTGAACTCGAGAGACTCGTTGTCCTCGAAGTTGGTGATGTCGATCTCGGGCTGGGCGAGCGGCTGGACGTCGTTGTCCTGCAGAGCCCGCACGTACAGCTGGGGCAGCGCCTCGTTGATCGCCTCGTCAAGCACCACGTTGCGGCCGACCTGACGGTCGATGACCATCGGTGGGACCTTGCCCTTACGGAATCCCGGCACGTTGATCTGGTGGGCGATCTTCTTGTACGCCGCGTCGAGGCTCGGCTTGAGCTCCTCGAAGGGCACCTCGATGGTGAGCTTGGCCCTGGTAGGGCTCAACGTCTCGACGGCGCTCTTCACTGGTTTCTCCTCAGTCTCAGGTGGTGGCAATGGTCTGCACGATCAGCCTCCGGTCACGGACCGGGGATGGTCGGGGCGACAGGACTCGAACCTGCGGTCTCCTGCTCCCAAAGCAGGCGCGCTAGCCACTACGCTACGCCCCGGTGAGACGACCCGGAAAGTCTAGTGGACGACGCCTTACTCCCTGCAATCTTGCAGCCTGGATCGAGCATCGGGACGGCGATCGAGACGGTGCACGCCGTGAAAAGCCGGGTCACGACAAGGACCGCGTCGATTGGGTCCCCGGGTCCGCCCTGTGGCACCATTGAGCCGCACTCGGGACCTCAGGACCGGGACGCGCGGATGTAGCTCAATGGTAGAGCCTCAGTCTTCCAAACTGACTACGCGGGTTCGATTCCCGTCATCCGCTCCATGAGCAGCGAGCTGATCGTCGTACGCCATGGCGAGTCGACGTGGAACCGCGACCATCTGTTCCAAGGCCAGGCCGACCCGCCTCTGACCGAGCTCGGACGGACCCAGGCAGCCGAGCTCGCTGCTCGTTGCCGCGAGCTCGACGTCCATGCAGTTGCCGCCTCAGACCTCGTGCGCGCCTTCGAGACGGCCACGGTCGTCGCCGACGCGCTCCGGTTGCCCTCCCCCGCGCGCCTGCCGAACCTGCGCGAGCGGTGGAGCCGGACGCTGACCGGTTTGACCCAGGACGAGATCGAGGAGAGGTACGCCGGCCGGTTGGCTGCCTGGCGAGACGGCCACTCGACTGATCTTCCGGGCGACAGTGAGCCGTACGAGCCGTTCGCCGAACGCGTAATAGATGGCCTGCACGCCGCCGCGGCGCTCGGCGATCGCCTCCTGGTGGTCGTACACGGTGGAGTCTTCCGGGTGCTGGCACGGGTCTGCGGCAGCGACCTGAGCACCGGAGTACCCCACACTGCCGCCCGAGCGATCACCGTGAGCAGCTCCGGTATCACCGACCGCGGGGACCCCTTCGCGCTTGCACCGGTCCGGGCACGCACGGGCATGGAGGACCTGTGAGTCGAGAGCTCAGAAGCCGATGCCGGTGGTGAACACCGCGGTGAGCACATGGCGTCGACGCGCTGCGACGTCGTTCAGCAGCGCCGGAGCCTGGCTCAGGTCCAGGACATCGGTGACCAGGTGACGACGGATGTCCACCCCCCGCTCCTGAAGCAGGCGCACCGTCTCCGCGGAGAGCCGGTGGCGGTCCCAGGTGGATGCCAGGCCTCTGGGAACCCTGCCGATCTGCGCGCATCGCAGTGTGAGTCCGTTGTGGTGGAACTCCTCGCCCAACCTGACCTCGTCGGCGCCGTCGGTGTAGAAGGCCAGGTCCACCACGGTCCCCTGCGGCCGCAGCGCGCGCAAAGCCGTGGCCAGGGCGTGCGGGCGCCCACGGCACTGGAAGACGAGGTCGGCGCCATGGTCACCGGCACCATGGCGCCACCGGGTCTTCAAGGTCAGCGCAGGGTCCCCCGCGGCATCCAGAGCGAGCAGGCCGAGTGCCTGTGCGAGCTCACGGCGCCTCGGGTCGGCATCGACGACCGCCACCTCGTCTGCGCCGTGCACGGATGCGAACAGCGCAGTGAGTAGCCCGATCGGCCCCGCACCGGTGACGAGCACCCGCCTGCCTTCGACGCCGACGCCCAGCGAGGCGACGGGCCCCGCGCTCACATCCGCCGCCGCGTGCAGCAGGCCGTTCGCACAGATTGGACCGAGATGGGCGACGTACACGCCGAGGACCGGGTCGAGGTCGTCGGGGAGCGGGACGACGTGCTCACGCACGGGGTCCGACACGTGGGCGGTGGCATGTCCGTACGCCGAAGCCACCCGGTCGCCTACGGAGAACGCCTGAGTGCGGCTTTCGACGACCCGTGCGACCTCCATATATCCGAGCCGGCGCACCGGGTAACCCGGCAGTCGGTCATCCGGCTGGTCATCCGGGACGAAAAGGCCAAGCTCCGGATCCAGGCGTGACCGCAGACCCGGATTGTCCCCCTTGACGAAGGTCAGCTCCGTGCCCGCGGACAGTCCGGTGGTCAGCGTCTGCAGCAGGAGGCCGCCCTCGGGGACGGCCGGCAGGTCCTCCTCTACGAGCTCCACGCGCCCCGGCTCCTGGACGACGAGGTTGTGTCGCCTGACCGCCCCTCCGACGACCGCACCGACTGTTCGGACCGCCGGCGTGCTCATCGGGCCGCCAGGGTCACCGGGCGGCCGGTGCGCGCGGACTCCGCGACAGCACATCCCACGCGGTGGCTGCGCAACGCTTCGGCGTACGGCGCCCGGGTCTGCGCGAGCTCGCCGCGCACCGCCGCCACGAAGTCCCGGTCGACCGCCGTACGCGGGTCCTCCTGGGGCGTGTGCTCGGTGCGCGATCTGCCGTCGTCGACGACCATGCCGGTCTCGGAGAGCTCCAGGACCAGACCGCGGCTCATCGTGTGCAGCGCGGCGCGGTGTTTGGCGTCGAGCAGCGAAGTCGCGGCGAGCGTCGCCACGACGCCGGAAGCGAACCGGACGGTGGCCGCCGTCGCGTCGTCGACGTCTCCCAGGTCCTCGGCCGACTGGTCCGATCTCGTGCCGTCCGGGGCTGCCGGCAGGTGCTGTCGCGCACCGGCGGCGTACACCTCGCTGACCTCACCGAGCAGCATCCGCGTCAGGTCCAGTACATGGGTGAGCTGTTCGATCACCTGCCCCCCGGACCGGTCGGCGCGGCCCCACCAGGCCACCGGAGGCCGCTTGTCGAGCCAGTACCCGCTGGCCAGCAGCGGAGGTGACGCCTCAAGCAGGTCCTGGGCGTGGGGTAGCACGTCCAGGCAACGCCAGTGGTAACCCGTGCCGGTCACCACGCCGGCCTCGGCGACCCTCGCGCCCAGCTCCTCCGCGACAGCCAGATCCACCGCCACGGGTTTCTCCACGAACATCGCGAGTCCGCGGGCCAGCACCGCCTTCTCCGGCATCCCATGGGCGAAGGGCGGCACGCAGATGTAGACCGCGTCGAGGTCGGGATATTCCAGCGCCTGCTCGGTGTCGGTGAAAGCCCGCGCGTCGCACTCCCGCGCCAGGTCGGCCGCAGCTTCCTCCACAGGGTCGCACACCGCCACCACGCGCGTGTCGGGCAACCCGCTGAGCACCCCGACATGACGTCGCGCCACCGATCCGGCTCCCACCATCGCGATCCGGGTCGAGCTCATCGGGCCTCCTCGAGCACTTTGACGTACAGGTCAAGGTAACGGCGAGCCATCGCCTCCGGTGTCCACGTCTGCACAGCGGCGCGGCACACGGCCGGGTCGATCCGGTCCAGCTCGTGCAGGTAGCCGGCGAAGTCGTTCTCGTTGGCCGTCAGATACCCAGTCGTCCCGTGCACCACGAGTGAGGGCAGCACCCCCAACGGCGTACCCACGACCGGGACGCCACGGGCCAGCGCCTCCACCACGCCGGTCGCCCCCGGCTCCGCCCAGCGAAGCGGAGCCAGCAGCGCGCGGGCCGACTGCAGGAGCCGCTCCTTGGCGTACCCGGAGACCCCCCCTACCCAGCGAACATGCGTCCCGTCCAGCAACGGGGCGACCCGGTCGAGGTAGAAGCGCACGTCGGGGTGTCGGGCGAGTGTGTCGTCGCCCTCGGAAAGCCGTCGGTGGAGCTCCTCTGGCCGCTCGATGCCGGCGACCGGACCCGCGAGCACCAGTGGGACCCCCGCTCGACGGCAGACCCGGGCGGCGATGTCCTGCCCCTTGTCCGACGTGATCCTGGCCAGGACGAGAACGTGGTCGCCCCGTTCGAACTCCACCTCCGGTGGCGGCGGCACGGCCAGGGGTACGACGCCCACGGTCTGCGCCTGCAGACGGGCCGGAGCCCGGTCGAGCTGGGACTGCGACACCGCCGCGAACGACACCCGGCCCCCGCCGTCGAAGGTGGAGTAGAAGTCCGCGTGCTTTCGCAGGTCCCAGTGCAGAGTCTGCAACGCGGGTGTACCGGTGGGGCCCATCGACGCGAGCATGGCCGGGCCGACCACCTCGAGATGGTCGTGGACCAGGTCGATGGAGCTGTCCTCGCGTATCGCATGCACCACCGCATGCATGTGAGCGTGGGCAATCCCCGAAACCTGGTTGTAGGGCGCGGCCACGGAGGCGAAGCGCGGCTCGTCGAGCGGGCGGACATACCCATCGGCCGCCAAAGCGCTGCCGCCGACGGTCGCCAGGATCACGCGCACGCCTGCGCGTCGCAGCTCAGGGACCAATGTGGCCACTACGTTCTCGATTCCGCCGTACCCCTGCGGTGGCACCGGCAGCCACGGTCCGGCGTTCATGAGCACCGTCAGACCCACGTCAGACCCCGGCATCTGGCGCAGGGGCAACCTGGATGTGGAACATCCGGCGGCGAAGCACTCGGCGGTGAGGCGCGCTATTGCGGCGCTGCCTCATGCACGTTCGGCCGCCATCCGAAGCCGGTACTCCTCCAGCTCGATCATGGGCGGCCGTTCCGTCACCCCGACGTAGCTCGTCGTGGTCGCGAACTCAGCACCCTGGCGCTCGAACTGGGTCATCGACATCGCGGGCTCGTCGGTGACCAGGGCTCTGCCGTGGCGGTGCAGCCGAGAGAGCACCGCAAGGTGAACCTGGGCGGCCATCCGGCCCAACGCCGCGTCGGAGGAGTTGCGGTGACGTCTTTGACCCAGGTCGACCTGAGCCATCGTGTCGAGTCCGGACTCCTCGAGCACGTCGATCAGCATGCCGATCTCCACGCCGTACCCGGACACGAACGGCAGCCTCTCCAACAGCGCGCGGCGACCCGCGTACTCCCCGGCCAGTGGTTGTACGAAGCCGGCAGCATCAGGCCAATGCAGGTTCAGCAACGGCCTGGCGACCAGCTCGGTGACCCGGCCACCACCGGCCGGGAGCACCTGGTCGCCGTTGGCGAGCGGACGGTCGTAGAAAGCCTTGACGAAGGCCACGCTGGGGTCGGTGAGGAGCGGCCCGAGAAGCCCGACCACGAACTGCTCGTCGAACTCGCGCAGATCGGCGTCCACGAACACCACGAGATCTCCACTGGTGAGGAGCAGCGACTTCCACAGCGCCTCGCCCTTGCCCGGCCGGTCACCGAGCCCTGGCAGTACGTCGGCTTGGCGGACTACGCGGGCGCCAGCCCTGCGGGCGACCGCTGCGGTGGCGTCCACAGAGCCCGAGTCGATGACCAGGATCTCGTCGACCAGCGGAACCTTGTGAACCAGCTCCCCTCGGATGGTCGCGACGATGTCTCCCACCGTGACGGCCTCGTCCCGCGCCGGGAGCACGACACTGACTCGGGTGTTCCCCTTCAGCGCCGCCAGACGTTGTCTGGACCAGTCCTGGCTCAGCGAAGTCCTGTTATCGAACCACTTCCGCACGTCTGGACGCATATAAGGTCTCCCTTCTCACAGACGTAGAAGGGGCATTATTACCCCGTCGCCACGGAGCGGCCTAATCACCGTCCAACGACGTTCGCGGGCACATCGTCGCGGATTTACCGCCGGTGCAGGAGGAACAGCGCCTGGTCGTCGTTGGCCGAACCCAGCTCATCCAGAATCCGCCTGGCACCAAGGTCGAACCCGTGGGTCAGCAGGCGCTCAGCGCGACCGACCAGCTTGTCGATCCCCAATGAGATATCGCGCTGAGGGGTCTCCACGAGGCCGTCTGTGTAGAGCAGCAGCGCGTCGCCGACGCGCAGATGGCCGGTGACCAGAGCAAACTCCGCCTCCTCCATGAGACCGAGAACCGGCCCCTCGGCCTCGTGCGTTGCCCACCTGCCCGACCCGGCGAGCAGCTGGACGGCGGGCGGATGGCCCGCCGACCGGATCTCGAAAGCACCGGACTCGAGGTCCAGCGAGAGATGGACCGCGGTCGCGAAACCCTCGCTCCAGTCCTGGCGCAACAGGTATTCGTTGGCCGCCGGCAGGAACTCGCCCGCGGGCAGCGCTCCCAGAAGCCCGCCGAACGCCCCGGACAGGAGCAGTGAACGCGTGCCTGCCTGCTCGCCCTTGCCCGAGACGTCGATCACCGCGACCTCGAGGACTCGTCCATCGTGGGCTCTGCTGGCCACCATGAAGTCACCTGCGAACGACGACCCTCCTGCCGACCGCATCACCCCCTCGGCGTACCACTGCTCCGGGAGGGCGGGGATGTGGCTCTGCTTGGAGATCCGGTCCCGGAGATCGACCAGCATCGACTCCCCACGTGCTCCCGCCACGCCGAGACTGGACCGGCGGAAGGAGGAGACCAGGATGATCAGCCCCACCAGGAAGGTCACCACGATGGCGCCGACGCGGCGGCCGTCCGGATCAGGTTCCACACTGACCGCGACGACCAGCACGCTTATCGAGAGGACGACGAACCAGGGCAACGAGCGGGGTCCGAGGACCAGGTTCGCGATGGCCATGGGGACGATGAGCGCGCTCGATGTGACCTCCGTGTGCCACATCAGCATGGCGTACCCGATCACCGCAGCAGAGGCGGCGAGAATGACGAACCACGCCAGGTCTCCCTCACTGGTACGGCGCATGACACGAGTCCAGCGACGACTCAACAACCGACGCACGGGTACCCGCATCGACCGGCCCGAACTCACGGCAGCCACCACAGGTTGACCTTAATGTTGTCGGAAGGGCAGCGTCGGTCCTTTGACAAAATGCAGACGAGAGTACCGGTCACCGAGTTCTCGCGCGTGAACGAAACTTGGGTTGACATGTGGGGCACCAGAAAAGGTTGCGCCCCGCCAGGACCTCGGTGCGAACCTTGCTGCCGCACACGTGACAGGGTCGGGCAGCACGCCGATAGACGTAAACACCCCCGTGGTCGTCCGGGAGACGCTCCCGGCTCCCGGCCACCTCGGTGTGCTGGGGACGGATGGAGTAGATGCGCCCGACCTCGACGCCGTGGTGCATGAGCTCCACCAGGTCCTCCCACATGGCCAGGACCTGCCCCCGGCGCAGGCTCCTACCGGGTCGCAGCGGGTGGATTCGGTGTCGGAAGAGCACCTCGGCGCGGTAGACGTTGCCGACACCCGCGAGCACCGTCTGGTCCATCAGCAGTGCGCCTATCGACGTCCTGCTGGCGCTCAACCGGGTCCACACCTTCTCGAAGTCCGCGTCGTCACGCAGAGGGTCGGGGCCCAGCCGGTCCACGACGGTGGTGCGCTCGGTCTCGGTGAGCAGGTCGCACGCGGTCGCGCCACGCAGGTCGGCGTACGCGCCCTGGCCAACGATCCGGAGGCGCACCTGGCCGACCGGTGCCGGCGGCGCGCCGTCGTTCACGTCGCGCACGTCGAACCTGCCGTAGAGACCGAGGTGCACGTGGACGTAACGCTGACCGGCGAAAGCGATGAACAGGTGCTTGCCCCAAGCCTCGGCGCCGAGCAGCTCGGTGCCGTCGATCAATGCTGCTGCAGAAACGAACCGGCCCTGCGGGCTAGAGACCTCGACGTCCTGTCCGCCGAACCGCTGCCCGAGCGACTGTGCAAGCCGGTGAAGGGTGTGACCTTCGGGCATCTCAGGCGCCAGGCCGGGCCGGCGGTGCGAGGGCGGAGGGTGGCAAAGGCGGGAGCAGCCTGGTGGACTCGTAGTCGCCGATCATCTGGATCCGGCGGGTGTGCCTCTCCTCGTCGCCGTACGGCGTCGCGAGGAACACCTCGAGAAACCGCGTCGTCTCCTCCACGGTGTGCATCCGGCCACCGAGGGAGATGACGTTCGCGTCGTTGTGCTTCCTGGCCAAGGTGGCGGTCTGGTCACTCCACACCAACGCTGCCCGCACTGCTTTGACCTTGTTCGCGGCCATTTGCTCGCCGTTGCCGGACCCGCCGATCACGACGCCGAAGCTGGGTCTGCCCGTCTCGTGGTCCTCGGACACCCCTTCGGCCGCCCGAAGGCAGAACGGCGGGTAGTCGTCGAGGGCGTCGTACTGGAACGGCCCATGGTCGACCACCTCGTGGCCATGGCTCTCCAGCCAGGCGACGAGATGCTCCTTGAGCTCGAGGCCGGCATGGTCGCTGCCGAGATGGACGCGCATGAGCAGAGTCTCTCAGAACGCCCTACGGCACATGACGACGGAGGAAGGCGGCGGTCTCGGACAAGGACCTCTCGGCCGCGTCGAACAACGTGGGATGCCGCCAGAAGCCATGGACCATGCCGGGGTAGGTGACCTCCTGTACCGTGCCACCGGCCTTCTCGATGCGGCGCGCGAGCTCCCGGTTCTCGTCGAGGAGGATGTCGTGCTCCGCGGCGATCACCAGGGTCGGCGGCAGGCTGCCGAGCGCGGCCGAGTCGATCGGGCCGAGGTCGGGATTGCCGAAGTCGTCCGCCGTGGCGGCGTACTGCTGCCAGCACCATGCCGCCTCCTCGGGCTTCAGGGCGCCGGAGGTGTCACCGTAGGACGGGAAGCGCATCCGGGGGTCGATGAAGGGGTAGACCAGCACGGTCGCCGCGAAGGCGGCACGGTTGCGCAGCGCAGCGACCAGCGCGAGGTTGCCACCGGCGCTGTCACCGAGCGCGACGAGCCTGGTGACGTCGAGACCGATGCCCGTCCCGTCGGCCCGCAGCCATCCGGTCACTGTGTCCACGTCATCGGGCGCCGCGGGGAACCGATGCTCAGGGGGCCTTCGGTAGTCGATGGCGAGCACCGCGAAGCCGGTACGGTTCGCGATCCGGCGCGACTGTGCGTCGTAGGTCTCGATGTCACCGAAGACGAAGCCGCCGCCGTGCAGGAAGACGATGACCCCCGTGGCAGCACGGGGACGGTAGAGGCGGCACGGCACCCCGCCCGCCTCGAGCATCTCGACGTGGTCGACGGGCTCCTTGGGCTCTGCGGCGGCTTCCTCGACCGCGAGGCGTCGCCGCTCGTCGATCTCCCTCGCCCCGAAGCCCGGGTCGGTGACGGCAGGTCCCCGGGACCAGAGTGCGATGGCGGCAGCCGCCTGCGGGTGCAGGGTCATCAGGTGGGCGACCTCGACCGCGCCCCGGTCACGAGCCGAGCCTCGCGAGCTCCTCCTCGACAACCGCGGTGTCGAGCTTGGTGAACACCGGTGTCGGCTTCTCGATCGGTGTGCCCACGATGACGGGTTCACGCTGCCAGGCAGGAACCTGCGAGTAGTCCCCGGTCAGAATCGGGTAGGTGGACGTGTCGTCGGGGCCCGCATCCAGGTCACGGACCTCCTCGACCACCGGCAGTGGTGCGACCCGTCCGGCGCCACCGAGCACACGGTCGACGGCGTTGGCGCTGTGCGGGAGGAACGGCGACAAGATCAAATTGCAGTCGGTGACCACCTGCGCGGTCACGTGCAGGATCGTGGCGAGCCGCTCGGCGTCCTCCTCGGTCTTGGCCAGCTTCCAAGGAGCCGTGTCGGAGAGATACTTGTTCACCTCCGCAACGACCTTCATCGCCTCGGCGATCGCCTGCTTCTGCCGATGTCGTTCGATCAGGTCCCCGACAGTGGCGAAACCGGTCTGCACGGAGGCGAGGATCGCCTCGTCCTCGCGCGTGAGCCGACCGGCCGCCGGGATCTCGCCGAAGTTCTTGGCGATCATGTTCGCGGTGCGGTTGACCAGGTTTCCCCAGCCCGCGACGAGCTCGTCGTTGGTGCGCCGTACGAACTCCGCCCAGGTGAAGTCGCTGTCCTGGTTCTCCGGGCCCGCAGCGCAGATGAAGTAGCGCAGCGCGTCGGGCTGGTAGCGCTCAAGCACGTCGCGGACGTAGATCACCACGGCTTTGCTTGAGGAGAACTTGCGGCCCTCCATTGTCAGGAACTCCGAGGACACCACCTCGGTGGGCAGGTTCAGGCGGCCGTACGGGCCGGGCTCGCCACCACGCTCGCCCCGTCCGTCGTACGCCAGGAGCTCTGCGGGCCAAATCTGGCTGTGGAAGGTGATGTTGTCCTTGCCCATGAAGTAGTAGGACAGCGCCTTCTCGTCGTTCCACCACTCGCGCCACCGATCCGGCTCGCCGAGACGTCGGGCCCACTCGATGGACGCGGAGAGGTAGCCGATGACCGCGTCGAACCAGACGTAGAGCCGCTTGCTGGGCTGCTCACGCCAGCCTTCGAGTGGGATCGGGATGCCCCAGTCGATGTCCCGGGTCATCGCTCGGGGCCGGATGTCCTGGAGAATGTTCTGGCTGAACTTGATCACGTTGGGCCGCCACGTGCCGGAGGCCTCACGCTCGTCGAGCCACTCCTTGAGAGCTCCGGCGAGGGCCGGCAGGTCCAGAAAGAAATGCTGGGTCTCCACGAAGTCGGGCACCTCGCCGTTGATCCGGCTTCGCGGGTGGAGCAGGTCCGTCGGGTCCAGCTGGTTGCCGCAGTTGTCACACTGGTCACCACGCGCTCCGTCGTATCCGCAGATCGGGCACACACCCTCGATGTAGCGGTCGGGTAGCGTCCTGCCCGTCGAGGGAGAGATCGCACCACGGGTGGTCCGCTCGATCATGTAGCCGTTGCGATGAACGGTGCTGAACATCTCCTGGGCGACGGCGAAGTGGTTACGCGTCGTGGTGCGGGTGAACAGGTCATAGCTGAGGCCAAGCTTGGCGAGGTCGTCGACGATGACCCGGTTGTTGCGGTCGGCGATCTCCCGCGCGGACACGCCCTCAGCGTCGGCGGCCACGAGAATGGGTGTGCCGTGCTCGTCTGTCCCGGAGACCATGAGCACGTCGTGTCCGGCCATCCGCATGTACCTGCTGAAAACGTCGGAGGGTACGCCGAAGCCGGCCACGTGGCCGATGTGGCGTGGGCCGTTGGCATAGGGCCATGCGACGGCGGACAGCACCTTGCTCATACCGCGAATCCTATGCAGCATCCCAACGGCTTACCGCGGCCGGTGCCCCCCCTCCCGCTGGCTCCCCTCGTGCCACAGCTTCCCCAAGGTATGTCGATGAACCTGCACATCCCATGACGAGTTGACCGTGGGAAGTGCAGGTTCATCGTGGGAAGAGAAGCCGACTGCCTGAAGACGCGGACACGGTCGACGACTCGACGTACCCGGCCAGGAAGCGTCCACATACTCCGCTACGGGCCCGGTTCTCCCCAGATTCTCACGTCAGGCCGGCCCTTCCCCTAGCTGTTGGTCAGCCTGACGGCATGGACCCGTTGAGAGCCATCGCGCAAAAGAAGGGCGTCTTCCTGCGCAGTGAAGCCCGCGACCTGGGTTACGACGACAAGGCGTGCGCCGCCGCCCTCCGCGCGAAGATGTGGGTCCGCGTACGCCGCGGCGCTTATACCTTCAATGACACCTGGGAGGGCAGTGACCCGGTCGGCCGGCACCGGATCCTGAGCCGCGCCGTAATGCGTTCCCTCGGGGACAGCGTCGCGCTGAGCCACACCAGCGCGGTCCTGGAGCACGAGTGCGCTACCTGGGGGGTGGATCTGACTCGGGTCCACGTCACCCGACTTGACGGCGGAGCGGGTCGCACCGAGAAGGACGTCGTCCACCATGAAGGTTTCTGCCTCGACGACGAAATCGTCGAGAAGAATGGCATGCTCGTGATGAATCCCCCACGATCCGTCGTCGAGACAGCGACGTTGACGTCGGTCGAGTCAGGCACCGTGACCACCGACTCGGCCCTGCACCTCGGTCTCATCGACCGCGACGGGCTGGCGCGAACCTTCCGTGCCATGGAGCGGTGGCCTCGCACGCGCACACTTCACCTCGTCATCGGACTCGCCGATGGGCGCTCCGAGTCGGTCGGCGAGTCCCGGTCGCGTCATCTGTGCTGGGCACAAGGTCTGCCCGCGCCCGAACTGCAGTTCCGGGTGTGCGACGAGCGGGGCACGCTCGTCGGCGTCACCGACTTCGCGTGGCCTCACCTCCGGCTGCTTGGCGAGTTCGACGGGAAGATCAAGTACGGTCGCCTGCTCAAGCCCGGCGAGGAACCGGGCGACGCCGTGTTTCGCGAGAAGGTCCGTGAAGATCTGCTACGCGAGACCACCGGCTGGCCCATGGTCCGCTTGACGTGGAGCGACCTTTACCGGCCTTTCCAGACCGCATCCCGGATCAGACGCCTCATGGCGACCAGCGAGACTTCCCACGACGAACCTGCGCTTCCCACGACGAGCTCACCGTGGTAAGTGCAGGTTCAGCGACATACCTTGGTGAAGCTGAGGCAACAGGGATTGCCGCCAGAAGCGGTCAGGAGAAGTCGGGACGCTTCTCACGGCTTCGCTTGAGCTCGTAGAAGCCGGATGTGCCGGCGACGAGGAGCGTCCCGTCCCAGAGCCTGCCGGCTGACTCCGCCTTGGGCGCAGGAGTCACCACGGGCCCGAAGAAAGCAACCCCGTCGACGCTGAGCACCGGCGTGCCCACCTCCATGCCGACCTGGTCCATTCCCCGGTGGTGAGACTTCTTCAGCGCCTCGTCGTAGTCCGGGCTGTCCATGGCGTCTGCCAGATGCTTGGGCAAGCCAACCTCCTTCAGCGCCTCCACGATCACGTCACGGTCCGGCTGACGTCCCTGCGGGTGAATCCGGTTGCCGAGCGCTGTGTACAGCGGTAGCAGCACGTCGTCGCCCTCGGACTCGGCCGCAGCGATACACACACGCGCCGGTCCCCACGACGTCTTCGGGTGTTTCTCTGACCGGCGTTCCTTGTCCTCGTTGAGGTAGCCCAGGCTCATCACGTGGAAGCACGCCGCGATCGGCCGAACCTTCTCGACCTCGAGCAGCCAGCGAGAGCTCATCCATGCCCAGGGGCAGAGCGGGTCGAACCAGAAGTCGACAGGGGTGCGCTCGGTGGTCACGGTCATGAAATCGCTCCCTGGATGGTCGTCAGCCTTAGCGTTGCCAATGCCCGCGAATGTCCGCCTTATTCCCGGTGGTCCCACTGGCCGGTGCAGATCCGCCGCACGGCCCGATGAGAAGGCGGTGCAAGGATGCACGCATGCCTGGAGCCAACCTCACCCGTGAAGAGGCGCGAACGCGCGCCGCGATCCTTCGTGTCGAGTCGTACACCATCGAGCTCGACCTCGTCGGTACCTCCCAGCCCGATTGCACCTTCGGCTCGACGACCGTGATCCGGTTCTCATGCACGCAGCCCGGCGCGTCCACCTTCGCCGACCTCGTCGATGCCACGGTCTCCGAGGTCAACCTGAACGGAAAATCACTTGATCCGGCTGATGTCTGCCAGGACAACCGGATCCAGCTCGACGACCTCGTCGAGGACAACGAGCTGCGCGTGGTCGCCGAATGCCCCTACAGCCGCACCGGTGAGGGGCTCCACCGCTTCGTCGACCCGGCCGACGACCGGGTCTACACCTACACCCAGTTCGAGGTCCCGGACGCGCGCCGCATGTACGCCACCTTCGAGCAGCCGGACCTCAAGTCGGTCTTCACGTTCACGGTGACCGCCCCCGAAGGCTGGAAGGTCATCTCCAACGCAGCGACACCGGCTCCGGTCCACGCGGACGAGGGCATTGCGACCTGGAGCTTCCCGCCCACGGAGCGGATATCGACCTACATCACCGCCCTGGTGGCCGGCGAGTACCACGAGGCGCGCGACACCTACCGTGGCAAGCACGGGGACATCCCGCTGGGCTACTACTGCCGACAGTCCATGGTCGAGCATCTCGACACCGACGAGCTGGTCGAGCTGACGAAACAGGGCTTCAGCTTCTTCGAGGACGCGTTCGACTATCCCTATCCGTTCGGCAAGTACGACCAGCTCTTCGTTCCCGAGTACAACATGGGTGCAATGGAGAACGCAGGCTGCGTGACCTTCCGCGACGACTACCTGCCGCGAAGCCGCCAGACCTGCTCGTTCTACGAGCAGCGCGCCAACACGATCCTGCACGAGATGGCGCACATGTGGTTCGGCGACCTGGTCACCATGAAGTGGTGGGACGACCTCTGGCTCAACGAGTCGTTTGCCGAGTGGGCCTCGCACCATGCGTCGGTGAAGGCGACCAAGTACGACGAGGCGTGGACCGGTTTCACCAACGCGCGCAAGAACTGGGCCTACCGCCAGGACCAGCTGCCCTCCACGCACCCGATCGCGGCAGACAACTACGACCTCACAGCCGTCGAGGTGAACTTCGACGGGATCACCTACGCCAAGGGCGCCTCGGCACTCAAGCAGCTGGTCGCCTGGGTCGGGGAGGACGACTTTCTGCAAGGCCTGCGCGCCTACTTCAAGCAACATGCCTTCGCAAGCAGCGAGCTCAAGGATCTGCTCGGCGCCCTCGAGGAAGCCTCCGGGCGTGACCTGCACTCCTGGGCGCAGGAATGGCTCCAGACCTCGGGCGTGAGCACGCTGAGGCCGGACTTCGTGGTCGGTCCAGACGGCAACTTCTCGGCTTTCCACGTCGCCCAGTCCGCGCATCCGGAGTTTCCGACGATCCGTCGTCACCGGATCGCTGTCGGCCTCTACGATGCGGTAACCGACGTCCACGGCAACGACCGGCTGGTGCTGCGCACGTCGGTGGAGACCGACATCACCGGCGAGCGGACGACGATCGCGGAGCTGGTCGGCCAGCGGCAACCTGATCTCGTGCTCGTCAACGACGGCGACCTCAGCTACACCAAGATCCGCCTCGACGAGCGCTCCATGGCCACCCTGGTCTCCTCGATCGACAGTCTCGACGACTCGCTCGCCCGGGCCTTGTGCTGGGGAGCGGCCTGGGACATGACGCGCGACGCCGAGATGTCCACCACCGACTTCGTGGCGCTCGTGCTCCGTGGGCTCGGGACCGAGTCCGACCTGACTGCCGTGGGCGCACTGTTGCGCTATGCCAAGCAAGCAGTCGACACCTACTCGGCTGCCAAGAAACGCGAGACGCTGAAGGCCACCTGGGAGCGGGGCCTGCGCCGGCTCCTCGAGGCAGCCGAGCCGGGCAGCGACCACCAGCTTGCCCTGGCACGAGGATACGGATCGGCCGCGCTGAGCGAGGAGGGACTCGACCTCGTGCAGGGGCTCTACGACGGCAGCTCGGTCCTCGAGGGACTCGCGATCGACACTGACCTCCGGTGGACCCTGCTGAAGTCGCTGGCCTACGCCGGACGTGCCGACGGCGCCGTGGTGCGGGCTGAGCTAGCGCGCGACCGCACAATCTCCGGGCAGGAGTACGCCGCGGGCGTGATGACCGTCATCCCGACCGCGGAAGCCAAGCAACGCGCCTGGAACGACGCGGTCGTCCGCGACGACGTGCCCAACGAGACCCAGCGCAGCATCGCCTACTCGTTCCAGGTCGCGGGCCAGGACGACCTCCTTCGCCCCTACGTCGAGAAGTACCTGCAGGTCGCAACCACGATCTGGGAGGACAAGGGGGTCCAGCGCGCTTCGACCGCACTGGTCGCGCTGTTCCCCCGGGCAATCGCGACCCAGGAGACCCTCGAGGCGGTCGACGCCTGGCTGGCTTCCTCGCAGGCTAACACCGCCTCGAAGCGCTACGTGCGTGAGGGACGCGCCGACATCGAGCGCGCTCTGGCCGCCCAGGCGAAGGACGCTGCTTCCTAGTCGGAGTGCAGCATCCGCGGTCGGCGGGCGTGCTCGGCGAGCATCAGCACCCCCCGGGTGATCCCGCCGGCCAGGTCGCCCACCGCGAACGCCGACTGCATGTTCAGCGCCGCGAGCTGGACCTCATTGTCGTCGAGGTCGCGGCGGACTTCCGTGCCGGTGACGATCTCGAGAATCCGGGCCGATGGGTCGACCATGACAAGAATGCTCTGGTCGGGCGCGGACAGGGTGGAGTGGAGCCGGACGGCGAACGGGCGGGTCTCCCCTTCGGAAGCGCCCACGAACACCGAGAACTCATAACGACAGACCGTCTCGGCGTCCCGGATCGCCTTGTCGATCTGATGCCGCTCGTTGGCCGTGAAGGCATCACCACCGGGCATTTGCACCCCCCCGATCGGTGTCTGCTCCACCTTCGATGGCTTGCGGCTCCACGGAGTCCGCGGCCTCTACCCCACCTCGCGGACCACCGAACCACTCGTTCCGGTTGCGCCACGCGAGTCCGGGAGTGTACTTCTCCCCCCGCGCCATCGACGGCACATAGACAAGCAGGCTGATGATCGCAAACAGGGCCACCGGGATCCCGACGAGGATCAGCAGCGCGTAGAGCGCGGACACCGGCTCAGAGACCGGCCACCGCTCCGGGGGAACAGCGAGCGCGGGTCCCGCCGAGAACACGACGAGCCCCGCCGGGGTCATGGCGACGACGCGGGCCAGCCGTCGTACCCCGGGGTGGTTCTGGTCTGTGGTCACGCGACCAAGGGTATCGAACCACGTTTGGTCCCCACGACACCGTCTCGTAGCCTCCGGCCATGGACTTGATCAGGGACACAGCTGTGTGCGAAGACATCGACAGCAACCTGTGCGACGCGGTGTACCGGCTGACCGGCAACGAGGGCGCCGCTGTCACATCAGGCTGGCTGGTCGCCAGACCGCTGGCGATCCTGGGCCTCCTACTGCTCGCGGTCATCGCCAGGTGGCTGCTTCACCGGCTGATCGACCGACTCGCCACCCGGGCGGCCGAAGGAGCGATCGCAAGCCCGATGACGCGGGGAAGGCTCGGCCGGGTCAGCGAGCGGGCGGTAGCCGCGACCGGCGCCGTTGCGGAGCGGCGGGGCCAGCGGGCCAAGGCGATGGCTTCGCTACTCAAGAGCGTCGTCACAGGTGTCGTCGTCACCATGGTCGCGATCATGGTGATCTCCGAACTGGGCTACGACCCGGCGCCGCTGATCGCCAGCGCCGGAGTCGTCGGGGTTGCGCTCGGTTTCGGCGCCCAGAGCCTGGTCAAGGACTTCCTGTCCGGAATCTTCATGATCTTCGAGGACCAGTACGGCGTGGATGACGTGGTCGACGTGGGCGAGGCGACCGGGACGATCGAGGCGGTGAGTCTCCGCGTGACCCGGCTCCGCGATGTGAACGGAACCGTGTGGTACGTCCGCAACGGCGAGATCCTGCGGGTGGGCAACATGAGCCAGAACTGGGCGCGCACCGTGCTGGACATCCCGGTCGCCTACAGCGAGGACCTGCAACGGGTGCAGACGGTTCTGCGTGAGGTCGCGCACGCTATGTGGGAGGACGAGGACTATCGATCGGTCGTCATCGAGGAACCCGAGGTCTGGGGCGTGGAGACCCTGGCTGCCGACGCGGTCGTCGTCCGGGTCACCTTGAAGACAGCACCACTCGAGCAGTGGGAGGTGGCACGTGAGATGCGTCAGCGGATCAAGGCTCGCTTCGACCACGAGGGCATCGAGATCCCGTTCACCCAGAGGGTCGTCTGGCACCGAAACGCCGCGGAGGCTCCCGGCGCCGCGGATAACCCGGCCGAGGCCGCTTCTTCCGGCGAGGTCTCCGGGGCATCCAGCGGATCTTCGGGCGGACCTTCCGGTCCGACCGCCTAGGTCATCCGAGCGATGCGTCGAGGGTGATGCTCTTCACCCCGGCAAGCGCCTGGGACACCGGACAGTTCTTCTTGGCGCCTTCGGCCGCAGCAACGAAGTCTTCCTCGCTGATGCCCTCGACCCGACCGACCACGCTCAGGTGGATCTCGGTGATTCCCTCGCCGGCCTGGAAGGTGACCACGGCGCTGGTATCGAGGGCTTGCGGTGGGGTGTCGGCCTTGCTCAGCGCACCCGAGAGCGCCATCGAGAAGCATGCGGTGTGCGCAGCTGCGATCAGCTCCTCGGGGCTCGTCTTGCCGTTCGGCTCCTCCGTGCGTGCGGGCCACGAGACGTCGTAGGTGCCGAGCCCAGAGGACTCCAGGCTCACCTTGCCGGCGCCCTCCTTGAGCGAACCCTGCCAGCTCGTCCTTGCGGTGCGGGTGGTACCCATGTGCCGCTCCTCAACTGTCGGTGACCGTGTTCGATGGACTACTGCGAGGCGGATGTCGCCCGCCTGCGTGCTCGACTCTTGCCCGGATGGGGACAATAGACAAGTGAGCCCCGAGGAGCAGCGGAGAGAACCGCCCGAGGAGCAGTCGTTCTACGACGCGATCGGCGGCTATCCGACGATCGCCAAGATCGTCGACCGCTTCTACGAGGGCGTCGCCGGCGACGAGGTGATCCGACCGCTCTACCCGGAGGAGGACCTGGGCCCGGCGGCCGAGCGCTTCACGATGTTCCTCGTGCAGTACTGGGGTGGCCCGACGACGTACTCCCAGAGGCGTGGCCACCCGAGGCTTCGCATGCGGCACGCGCCGTTCCGGGTCAATCCCGAGGCGCGCGACCACTGGCTGATCCACTTTCGGGCCGGCCTCGACGCGGCAAACCTGCCGCCGGACCTCGATGCCCAGTTCTGGGACTACGTGACCCACGCAGCTCAGTTCATGGTGAACTCGCTCGACTGAGGACGGGCCGCGGTCAGCTGTTGACCACTGCCGCCAGCCGCGCGCGCTCCTGCTCGCTCAAGGGGCGCGCTCGCTGCTGCCTGTAGTCGAAGGTGACCAGCACTGTTCGTGCCCGCGAGAGCACTTCATCGCCGTCCTTGATCTCGGCCTCGAGAGTGAACGAGGAGCCTCCGACGCCAACGACCCAGGAGGCGACCACGTACGGCTCGGTCCGAAAGACGATCGGCCTCTTGTAGTCGACATCGATGCGGGCGACGACCAGAGGGAAGCTGCTTTCCTCCGCTTCGCGGCCCAGCGAGCTCAGGAACGCCAGCCTGGCCTCCTGGTAGTACTCGAAGTACTTGACGTTGTTGACGTGGCCGTAGACGTCGACGTCGGAGAACCGGACGCGACAGTCGTAGTGGTGCCGGTTCACCGGGACACCTCATGCACCGGCTCGAGAAACCGCTTGAGGACGGCACGCTCCTCGGGATGGATTCGGCGCGGCCGCTGGTCGGAGAACACGTACGGCGTCAGGACCGTGGCCGCTCTCGCGAAGACGCGACGACCGCCTTCCGGCAGCTCGTCAAGGATCTCGTAGCTCATGGTGAAGGAGGCTGCCCTGACCTCGGTGACCCACGACTCGATCCGGACGGGCTCGAACCGGAACACCAGGGGCACCAGGAACTCGACCTCGTGCCGCACGACGACGACTCCCTCGGCGAGGTCCTCCCCGCCGCTTGCAGGTGCGTGCACTGCGAACATGTCGACCCGCGCCTCCTGCAGGTAGTCGACATAAACCACATTGTTCACGTGACCCTGCGAGTCCATATCGGCCCATCTCAGCGGGCAGTAGTAGATGTGGCGCACGGTGCGATCCTGCCAGAGCGGCCTTCATGCTCGTGCGTGTGTCCACCTCCGCGACCGGTGCGCCCCCGTTCGGCTGATCGCACGGCGCCCCGACGACCTGACCGCAGCCATCGTTATCCTCTGCGCTGGAGAAGCTGCCCGGGCTCGATCCCCACATCCGGGGTCCAGGGCTCACTGCTCCTGCTGCAGCACCGCCTGGACCGCTACGAGGATGGTGACCTTGTCGCCGATGAGGAACCGGCCACCGTCCATGGGGATGTTGAAGTCGATGTCGAAATCCTTGCGCGAGATCTCCGTGGAGCCCTCGAAGCCGGCGCGGGTGCCGCCCCACGGGTCGGTCTCGGACCCGAAGTACTCGACATCGAGGGTGACCGGGCGGGTGACGCCTCCGATGGTGAGGTCACCGACGACGGTGAAGCCGTTACCGCCCTCCTCGATCTTCGTGGTCCGAAGTCATCGGGCCGGTGTTCTCCACGTCGAAGAAGTCCTTCGACCGTAGGTGGGCGTCACGCTGCTCGTCGCGGGTGTTGATGGAGTTCAGGTCGATGATGGCCGACGCGGAGGTGACGTCACCGATGACGATCTGGCCCTCGAACTTCTCGAACGAGCCGCGGACCTTGCTCATCAGGTGACGCGCGGTGAAGCCGATATCGGAGTGGCTGGGGTCGATGGTCCAGGTGCCTGCGCTGAGGCCGGTGGCGGTTACTACGTCGATGCTCATGTGGTCTCCTAAGGTCAACAGTTGATGGTTCAACTTCCTCCCTAGAAGGTAGCAGCCTTTCATTGAAACTTCAACTGTCTTTCCGCTAGACTCGTTCCATGCCTTACGACTCCGCCGAGATGTCCTGGCTCGACCATGACCAGCAGCGGTCGTGGCGCGCTTTCCTGGTGGGAATCACGCTTCTCACCGAACGCCTCGACCGCGACCTTCGAGAGCACCACGACCTCTCGTTGCCGGAGTACGAGATCCTGGTGCGCCTGTCCGAAGCAGCCGGCCGCCGCCTACGGATGGCTGTGCTGGCCGACTCCGTCAGCTACTCCCGAAGCCGGGTCACCCACACGATCTCCCGGCTCGAACACAGTGGCTTCGTCGAGCGGCTCACCTGCACCGATGACAAGCGCGGCGTGGAGGCGTTCATGACCGACGACGGGTACGCCGCCCTTCGGCTCGCCGCACCCACCCACGTTGCCGGAGTCAAACAGTTCCTCGTCGATCTAGTCAGCCCCGAGGACTTCGAGGCGGTGGGACGGGTTTTCGACGCCGTGACCGACAAGCTCGTCGAGGCCCACCCCGGGGCCGACATCCGCTAACCCCCCGCTCGTCGAGCCGTGCCTCGTTCGGTGTCGCGGGCCGGGTGTGCGTGCGCCTCACCGTGCTACATGATGGCCTGGCACCGCCAGAACCTCGACCACTGTCACCCCGGTGCTTGGTCCGCGACGTCAGTCGCGGGTGAGCCGCTTGACCAGCGGTGTCAGTCCCGGGTGAGCCGGCGGTGCGTCACACGGTGCGGACGGGCCGCTTCGACCCCGAGTCGCTCGACCTTGTTGGCTTCGTAGGCCGCGAAGTTCCCCTCGAACCAGAACCATCTGCCCTCCTCGGCCTCGTCACCCTCCCACGCCAAGATGTGGGTCGCCGTACGGTCCAGGAACCACCGGTCGTGCGAGGTGATCACGGCGCAGCCCGGAAACTCCAGCAGGGCATCCTCGAGGGACTGCAGAGTCTCGACGTCCAGGTCGTTGGTCGGCTCGTCGAGCAGCAACATGTTGCCGCCCATCTTCAGCGTGAGTGCAAGGTTCAGCCGGTTGCGCTCACCGCCGGAGAGCACGCCAGCCTTCTTCTGCTGGTCCGGCCCCTTGAAGCCGAAGGAGGCGATGTACGCGCGGCTCGGCATCTCGAAGTTCGCGACCTTGATGAAGTCGAGCCCGTCGGAGACGACCTCCCACACGTTCTTGTTCGGCTCGAGGCCGCCACGGCTCTGGTCGACGTAGGAGATCTGCACGGTCTGACCGACCTTCAGCTCACCGTCGTCCGGCTTCTCCTCGCCGGTGATCATCCGGAACAGCGTCGTCTTGCCGACACCGTTCGGACCGATAACGCCGACGATGCCTGCGCGCGGGAGCTTGAAGTTAAGGTCGTGCATCAGGATGCGGTCGCCGAACCCCTTTCCCAGGTCATCTGCCTCCAGGACGACGTCGCCGAGCCGCGGACCGGCCGGAATGTTGATCTCGGACAGGTCGATCTTGCGGTTGCGGTCGGCCTCGGCGGCCATCTCCTCGTAGCGGCCCAGGCGGGACTTGCTCTTGGCCTGTCGGGCCTTCGGGTTCGAGCGCACCCACTCGAGCTCACGCTCCAGCATTTTGGCGCGCTTGGCGTCCTTGGCACCCTCCACCTTGAGCCGCTCCTGCTTGGTCTGGAGGTACGTCGAGTAGTTGCCCTCATAGGGATGCGCCTTGCCGCGGTCGAGCTCGAGGATCCAGCTCGCCACGTTGTCCAGGAAGTACCGGTCGTGGGTCACCGCGAGCACCGCTCCCGGATAGCCGGCAAGGTGCCCCTCGAGCCATTGCACCGACTCGGCGTCGAGGTGGTTGGGCGGCTCGGCGAGCAGGAGCAGCGACGGTTGCTGCAGAAGCAGCTTGCAGAGCGCGACGCGACGCCGCTCGCCCCCGGACAGCTTGTCCACCAGCGCGTCCGGCGGCGGGCAGCGAAGCGCGTCCATGGCCTGGTCGAGGCGGCTGTCGAGGTCCCACGCGTTCGCGTGGTCGAGGTCGGTCTGCAGGTCGCCCATCTCGGTGAGAAGCGTGTCGTAGTCGGCGTCGGGGTCCGCGAGCTCCTCGGAGATCTGGTTGAACCGGTCGAGCTTAGAACTAACCGCCTCCACTGCTTCCTTGATGTTCTCCAGAACCGTCTTGCCCTCGCTCAGCGGCGGTTCCTGCTGGAGCATGCCGACCGTCGCGTCGGGGTCGATCGTCGCGTCACCGTTGGAGGCGTGGTCGAGGCCGGCCATGATCTTGAGCATGGTGGACTTGCCGGTCCCGTTCGGGCCGACGACTCCAATCTTCGCGCCGTGCAGGAACGACAGGGTGACGTTGTCGAGAACGACCTTGTCCCCAAGAGCCTTGCGCACATTGCGCAGCGTGAACACATACTCAGCCATGGTCGAGAAGCCTACGGCGCACCCACCGTTCGGCTCCAATCGACCCGATTGGGCTCAGGCGGCCGACTCCTCGGCGGGTTCCTCGGTCCGCTCCCCGCCCCGCCCCGACACTTTCGGGTTGCCCCAGCTGTCCATCGGCGTCAGGTCGTCGGACTCCCGGTGCACCATGTCCTGGATCTCATCGTGCGGGTCGGAATCGTTGCGTTCAGGTCGGCTCGACCGCACGAAGACGCTGGTCCCCCGGGTCAGGTCGTGACCCACCAGGCTCGCCTCCACGACCATCGTCGTCGAGGCGTGCCCGTCCTCGCGGGTCCAGGTCTCACTGCGTAAGCGACCGTGCACGATCACCGCGTCGCCCTTCTTCACAGACTCACGGACGTTGTCGGCGAGCCCTCTCCAGGCGCTGACGGAGTACCAGGTCGTGTCGCCGTCCATCCAGTCCCCCTTCCGTTTGATCCTGGGGGTGGAGGCCACCCGGAAGTTGGCCACACGCACGCCATTCGGGTCACGGTAGCTGACGTCGTTGCCGACCCAGCCGTGGAAGGTCACGAAGGTGTCGCTCATGTCGAAACTCCTTGCGTCGGGTTGCCGGTACGACGCAAGCCTGCCGTTGCGAGAACCGGAACGGCAGCCACCATGGCGAAGCTGTGGACAGTGCACGGTGTTCGGTATCTTGTGTACGAGATGTGGCTCGACGCGCTGGCTGGGCCCACGGCTACTTCGAAGCGATGGCGAGCGCGTCTCGCGTGACGCGGTAGGCGGCGACCTCGGCCTCGACGGGCTCGATCACCAAACGGTCGGTGACTTCCCCGATCGCCGCTCGCAACCGTCGGTCTGCAGAGCGCGCCCTGGATCGTGCCCCGATCCCGGCGAGCAGCCGAGAAAGCAGCGCCAGGAGTATCCCGACGACCACTCCGCCGCCCAGCATGATCGTGGGAACCGGAAGACCGCGGTAGTCAGGTGTCTCCAGAGCGGGCAGCTGGAGGTAACCCATCACCGCGAGCACCCCCAGCCACAGTCCCCCGGCCACCGCGGTGAGGAAGAGCAGCCACTGGAGCAGCCGCACCGTCCGCCACCACAGCGGTGTGCGGGAGACCCCCAGATCGGTTCCCGAGACCGCCTTGTCCAGGGCATCGCTCAGGTCGGGCAGGCGCGAGACGGACGCCCGTCGTACTGCTGCCGCCCAGGGCCGGGACAGATCGGCGGACACGTCGTCGGCCACCGCCCGCACCGCGGTGTCCACCCGCGCCCGCTGTACCTGTGATGCCTGTGGTACCGACGCCCGCGCGCCCGCGGTGAGCTCCTTGCCGGACGCGCCCAGGTCGAGGTGCAGCCGTTTCAACGGGTCCGGCTTGAGCTTGGAGAGCCACGACGTCAGCGGCCATCCGGTCGCCCGGCGCGCACGGGTCTTGGTGGCCTGCTCCACAGCGCGTACGACGGTGGGCACGCCAGCGGCGTCCGCGAAGGAGTCGACGAGCTCATGTTTGCGGGCTCGGGCCAGGTCACCAGGCTTCGTGTCCCCGTTAGCCGCGCTCATCCGCGATGCGACGGCGGACACGTCGGCCAGCAGCCGTGCTCGGGTCGCCTTCTTGGCCGCGACCCGGGAGGCGATCATCCTTCTCAGCTCGCAGATCCCCTCGCCATCGCGCGCGGAGGTCGCAAGCACCGGCACGTCCTCGAGGCCGTCGGCCGCGAGAAGCCTTCGCAGGTCGCCGACCATCGCTTCACGTCGCTCCGGGGCGACCTCGTCGATGTGGTTGAGCACGACCAGCATGACCTCATGGTGCGAGGCCAGCGGGGCGAGATAGCGATCATGGATGGCGGCGTCAGCGTACTTCTGCGGGTCGAGCACCCACACGAGCATGTCGGCGAGCTTGACCAGGCGGTCGACCTCGACGTGATGGGCGACCTCGGTGGAGTCGTGGTCGGGGAGGTCGAGCAGCACCAGCCCCGCGAGCTCACTCTCGTCGCCAGCCTTCCGACCGCGCATACCGCGTGCGCCGTGCCCGCCGGGCACGGCGGCTGGAGTGTCGAGCACACTGTCTCGTTCGACCTGGTGACGTTGCGGAACGCCGAGCCAGTCGAGCAGCTCACCCGCGCCCTCGGCACCCCAGACGCACGCCATCGTCCAGGACGTCGTGGGGCGACGGACACCCACCGCGGACAGCTCGAGCCCGGTCAGCGCGTTGAACGTCGAGGACTTACCCGAGCCGGTCGCCCCGGCGAGCGCGACAACCGTGTGGTCGGCCGAAAGGCGCAACCGCGTGCCCGCGCGGTCGAGAACTCCGGCAGCCTCGTCGACGAGCCAATCATCGAGACGGCCTCGCGAGGACTCCACGGCTTTCTGGAGCCCGCCCATCCGGACGGCCACGTCGGAGGACCCCTTGCCCACCAGCTTCTTGGCCCCTTCGAGCAGCGTGGTCACCGGCTGCCGTCCTGGTCGGCGACCCGCAGGTTGTCGATGTCGCGAGAGACCGCGCGGAGGCGTTCGTCGGTGCCCGGCCCGATCGGCAGCCCCTCCAGCAGATCGAGGTAGCGCGCTCGTTCCCCGTCCATCAGCTCTTCGACACGACGCCGCAGGTCGGTGCGCGCGTTCGCTGCCAACCGGCGTACTGCCTGATCCCCGAACACCGCCTCGAGCACCTTCTGGCCGACGACCGCGCTACCTCCGGCGATCCCGGCCTCGGCTCCAGTCACGCCGGCGGTGTGGGCGAAGACGACTACCATCAGCGCCACGCTGAGCCCGTTGACGCCGAACGCAAGAAACCGCGCCGTCGAGCGCTTGTCGGCACCCTCGGACCGCACCAGCTCCAGCACGCCCTGCTGCCAGTCCCGGACCGCGCGTTCGGCCTTCGAGCGGAAGTCCCGGGACGCCCGACCGAGGTCGCGACCGGAGTCCTCGAGCAGGTGCTGGCCGGCCTCGAACGAACGCCAGGACGTCTCGGCACGTTCCGCTGCGTTCTCCGCGTGTTCGAGGATCAGCGTCTCCAGCCCCGACTCGACGGCGACGCTCACCTTCTCCACCTGCTGGGGTCGTCCTCGCAGTGTCCCTACGATCCGGTCGCGCAGCCAACCCACCTTGGTCTCCAATGACCTGAGCAGCTCACCGGTCCCGACGAACTCCTGCCAGCGGGCGAGGACCTCGCCACGCAGGAGGGTGCCGTCCGCGGAAGCCTCGTCGATGCGCACGACCGCGTGTGTGTAGGCATTCTCGACGTCCTGCCGCAGCCGGGCAGCCATCACCGCCTGCTCGGCAACCGCGTCCGCGAGCACATGGGTACGGCGGACGAGGCTCCGCACCGCCCCGTCAAGCGTCTGCTTCACCACCGCGGCTCGTGCGTTCGCGTCAGCGGCCAGAGAGTGCAGCCATGCACGAACTTCGGCCACCGACTCGGGTGGGAGCAGGCCGTCTTCAGTGACGGGTCCCTCGGTGACCGTGAACAGCAGCGAGTCGCGGAGCCCTCGCGAAGTGAGCATCCGTGCAAGGTGGCCACTCACCTCCTCCACGGCCTCCGGAGGAGTGCGGTCCAGTACGACGGCCACCGCGGTGCTGCGCTCGGCCGCTGACTTCAGGAAGTCCCAGGGAACCTGGTCGGCGTAACGGGCAGCCGAAGTCACGAACAACCACAGGTCCGCCGCCGCGAGAAGCTGTGAGGCCAGAGTGCGGTTGCGCTTCTCCACCGAGTCGATGTCAGGTGCGTCCAGGATGGCCAGGCCGACCGGCACCGCCTCCGCGGCCACCAGCTGGAGTGCTCCCGGGTCGCCCGTCGCACCCGTCGTGCGCGCCAGGTCGGGAAGGATCCGGTCCTTGTCGAACCACGCGGAATCGGCCGGGTTGTAAACCAGGACCGGGGAGCGAGTGGTCGGCCGGAGCACTCCGGTCTCGGTGACCTTGGCTCCGACCAGTGAGTTGACCAGCGTGGATTTGCCCGCTCCCGTCGAGCCACCTACGACGGTGAGCAGCGGCGCGTCGATCTCCGCAAGCCGCGGCAGTACGTAGTCGTCGAGCTGGTCGACCATCTCGCTGCGGACGGTCCGGGCATCCTTCGCGCCGGGCAGGTCGAGCGGCAGGTCCGTGCGTTGCAGGGCCTCGCGCAGTCGGGCCAGCGTGTCGATCATGTCGGTCGCTGTCGCGGATGTGCTCAAACTCGACCTCCTGGATAGGCACTGGAGGGCCAGTCTCCGCGCGAGCTCGGCGGAAACGTGACGTAGGGACGTAACGCGAACAGGTGCTCGACCATCGACTGGCCACGCGCCACGAAGTCCGCCGGAGCGGTGCCGCGCAGAAGCCGGTCATGCAGGAACCCCAGCTCGATCACCTGCTGCTGGTAGTCGGCCATGGCTCTGGCGGCCGGCCGGCCCCCACGTGCGGTCGCAAACCTCCGTGAAGCGCGCCTGCCCGCGAGCCGGGCCAGCCACGGCACCTCGTGGTGCGGGAGGAAGCCCCGGTTGGCGCAGTCGGTGAGGGCTTTCACCAGCATCTGGCCCTCTCGCCTGCGCGCCCATACCGCGAAGCCGACCATCAGCAAGAAGGCCGGCACCATCGCGAAGAGATATGTGAGTGCGAACAACCGGCCACCGGCGAAGGAGGCCGAGCCGTTCCAAAGGGCATGGGCGAACACGGCGACCAAATAGCCGAGCAGCGGCGCCAGGAAGCGCAGCAAGCCTCTCCGGGCGATCACGGCGTAGCCGACCCCGATCCCGATTGCCACGGTGAACAGCGGATGCGCGAAGGGGCTGAAGATGCCGCGCACCACGAACGTGCCCGTCGCTGCACCGAGGCCACCTGCTCCCAGCCCGTCGCCACCCATGTAGGCGCCGGCGAGGTAGACGATGTTCTCGGTGAACGCGAAACCGATGCCGACCATCCCGGCGTACACGATCCCGTCCAGGATGCCGTCGACCTCGTGGCGCCGCACGAACAGCAGGAGAAGCACGAAGACCCCCTTCGTCGCCTCCTCCGTGACGGGCGCGACGATCGCCGCCGACCAGGCCTGGGACAGGTCGAGCGTGGCCTGCTCCAGGACCTGGAGGACCAGCGCGACGGAGGTGGCCACGAAGGCGCCCCAGCCGAACGCGAAGCCGAGCAGACTGAGCGGCTCAGGCTCGTAGCGGTCGAGCCACATGAAGCAGGCGACCAGCGGCCCCACCGGCAGGGCCGCCAGCACGACCCCGATCACGAGCGCGCCTGGTGCACCCGAGGCGAGCAGTACGAGAGCCATCACGGTGGCACCGAGCAGCAGCGCGATGGAGAGGATCACCGCGAAGGCGACGCCACCGTGGCGACGACGGCTGGTGGTCAGGGGGACCGGCAGCGAAGCAGCATGCGGCGACCCGGTCATACACGCAGCCTATCCGGGCGGTCGTACAGTGAATCCGTGAGCGACGACACCGCAACGCCCTCGGCATCGACTACCGACGCCGTCCCGCCCGACGCACCTCTGCCGGCTGAGGGAACCGATCCCTCGGACGGGAAGACCACACCGCACACCGAGAGCCACGACCCTGCCGTGCCGGAGGCGTACGCCGCGTTCATGCGAGAGGGGTGGGGCGAGCGGGAGCTCGATCAGCCTCCGCACCCAATCGCACCGTCGGCAGCTCGGCGCCGCGCCCGTCTGGGCGACCTTTTTCCCGGAGAACGGCTCGTCGTTCCTGCGGGGACCTTCAAGATCCGCTCCAACGACACCGACTACCGCTTCCGGCCGGGAACCGCGCACACCTACCTGTCGGGCAACCAGACGAGCGACGCGGTGCTCGTGGTCGAGGACGGTGAGTCCACGCTCTACGCCCGCCCCCGCTCCTCGCGCGAGACCGACGAGTTCTTCCGGGACCGGCAGTACGGCGAGCTGTGGGCCGGCCGCCGACCCTCACTTCAGGAGATCTCGAGCTCGCTCGGCCTGCCCTGCCGCCACATCGACGAGCTGCCCTCGGCCCTAGCTGGGTCCGGGAAGACCCGTCTGCTGCGAGGCGTGGATGCCAGGGTCGACCACACCGTCGGCGGTGACGAGGCGCGCGACGAGGAGCTTGCCCGCGTGCTGTCCGAGATGCGCCTGGTCAAGGACTCCTGGGAGCTCGAGCAGCTGCAGGAGGCCTGCGACATCACCACGCTCGGGTTCGCCGACAGCGTGCGTGAGTGGGACAACGTGCTGAAGTACGGCGAACGCTGGGTCGAGGGCACGTTCTCGCGGAGGGCCCGCGCCATGGGCAACGACATCGGATACGACTCGATCGTCGGTGGCGGAAGGCATGCCACCACGCTGCACTGGACCGACAACAGCGGGCCGGTCACACCCGGCGACCTGCTGCTGCTCGACATGGGTGTGGAGGCGTCGACGCTCTACACCGCTGACGTCACCCGCACGATCCCGGTCGACGGGACCTTCAGCCCCGTCCAGCGTGACCTCTACTCACTCGTGCTCGACGCGCAGCAGGCCGGCATCGACGCGGTCCGCCCGGGTGCCGCCTTCCTGGCGGCGCACCACGCCGCGATGAAGGTCCTCGCGGAGGGCCTGGAGGACATGGGTCTGCTTCCCGTCTCGGCGCAGGAGGCGCTCTCCCCCGACAGCAAGGTCTACGCCCGCTGGACCCTGCACGGCACCAGCCACATGCTGGGCATGGACGTGCACGACTGCGCCCGGACCTCGACCGACATCTATCCCCGCGGTGACCTGGAGGAGGGCATGGTGCTCACCGTCGAACCGGGCCTGTACTTCCAGGAGGACGACCTGCTCGTGCCTGCAGAGCTGCGCGGGATCGGCATCAGAATTGAGGACGACATTGTGGTCACCTCCGACGGGGCGCGGAACCTGTCCGAGTCACTGCCGCGCGACCTCGACGGCATCGAGCAGTGGATGGGCGCCCTGCGGGCCTGAGCAGCCGTCGTACGACGGGCGCCCTGGGCCTGGTGCCGGTCGCGCGTCTGTAGTCTTGTGTCACAGATTCGGCCGTTCGTGTCAACGCGGGAGCACCACGCGTGGCGGCCGGGCCGAGCCCCCGTAGCTCAGCTGGATAGAGCGACAGACTTCTAATCTGTGGGCCGCAGGTTCGAGTCCTGCCGGGGGCGCGGTGAGGCGCTGTGCCGGCTGTCCGGGTTGCTGAGTCGGTCGTTGCGATGTGTGCGCTCGTGTGAACGAGGCACTTTCGGGCACTGGAGCGGGCCACTGCCCTCAAGGCAGACGCACCACCGGAGGTCTCATGCGTATCGTCGTCACCGGCGCAAGCGGCAACGTCGGCTCTTCCCTTCTGCGACGCCTGGTCTCGTCAGGTGAGCATGACGTCGTCGGGATCGCACGCCGCCCACCGACAGACGGCCATCCCTTCGACCAGGTGCACTGGGTTCCGCTCGACCTCACCAACCATGCCAGCCCGAAGACGCTGCGGAAGACCTTCCGAGGCGCGGACGCCGTCGTCCACCTCGCCTGGGGCTTCCAGCCCTCGCACGACGTGCGTTACCTCGAAGAGCTCGGTGTCGGCGGAACCCGTCGGGTCCTCGACGCGATCACCGCAGCAGACGTGCAACACCTGGTGCACATGTCCTCAGTTGGCGCGTACTCTCCCAAACAGGGCAACGATCCAGTCGACGAGAGCTGGCCGACCGAGGGTGTTCCCACGTCGCCGTACAGTCAACACAAGTCGGCAGCGGAGCGTCTCTTGGACACTCACGAACAGGCCAGACCGGACGCGGTGGTCACTCGACTGCGTCCAGGCATCGTCGGACAACGATCAGCGGGGAGCTCATTGCTGCGCTACGGCGTCCCGGCGGCAGTGCCGTCGAAGGTGATCGACCTGCTCCCCGTCCTCCCGCTGGACCGGCGGTTGGCGATACCGATGGTCCACGCAGACGACGTCGCGGACGCGATCGATCGGGCTCTCGGCGCCAAGGCGCCGGGCGCTTTCAACTTGTCGGCCGAACCTGCGGTCACCCCCCACCACATCGCCGCAAGCCTCGAGGCTCGGTTCTTTCACGTTCCCGCGCCCGTCTTGCGAGCCGCCATGTCGCTGGCGTGGCATGCCCGCCTGCAACAGGTCGATCCCGGGTGGCTCGACCTTGGCTATGCCGTCCCGCTGATGGACACCACCCGAGCATCGCGAGAGCTCGGCTGGTCAGCCACGGTCGACGCAGTGTCCGTGCTCGACGAAACCGTCTCCGGGATGCGCGCGGCATCCGCCGACGACACTGCGGTGCTCAGACCCCGCACCGTGGCGGGGCAGCTGGGCCGCTTGGTCCGTCGAGGCCCGATCAGCCAGCGCCGACTGCCCTGACCAGGCGCGGCCGGCCTCACGATGCACACGCGTAACGAGGTCCTTCGCCTGGTCAGGCCAGGTAACCGAGGTAGCCCGCAACCGCGACCGGCAGCAGACCGAGCAGCAGCCAGGACGTCAGCCACGGCTTCTCGTTGAGGAAGCGCACGCCGACCATGGCAGCGAGCCCCACAACGGCAGCGATCACCAGTAAACCGATCCGGGAGCCGCCGCGGTCCTCGACGAAGAGGCTGACCAGCGCCAGCCCTCCGGAGAACAGGGTCGCCGTGGTCAGCAACAGCGCAGACATCACCCAGCGCTGAACCCGCACGATCTCCACCTTGCAACCCTATGCCGTGGCGTTGCTCAGGCGACCGCTGAGCCCACTGTCGAGAGCAGGATCCCCAACGCGGCGCATGCCAGCAGCACGCGAGGCACGGACCAGGCCAGCTGGAAGACGAGCACGCACGCCACGACGGCGATCGCGACGGCAGTCCACGAGACGCTCGACAGGACCGGTAGCTCGAGTCCCGCCCAGCCGAGCGAGACCTCGCGCGTCCGGGAGAAGAGGGTGTGCGCCGCGAAGAACAGGGCCAGGTTCGCGATCACTCCCACCACCGAGGCCGTGATCCCGGCCAGGGCAGCCGAGATCGAGCGGTTATCGCGCAGGCGCTCGACGTACGGCGCCCCGAGGAAGATGAACACGAAGCAGGGGACGAACGTCACCCATGTCGTGACCAGCGCACCGAGCACCGCAGCCATCCACGGGTTCATCTCGCCAGGATCCCCGTAGGCGCCGAGAAAGGCGACGAACTGCACCACCATGATCAGCGGCCCGGGCGTCGTCTCAGCTAGGGCGAGCCCCCTGACCATCTCGCCGGGGGTGACCCATGCGAAGTCCTCCACGGCGCGCTGGGCGACGTAGGCGAGCACCGCGTACGCACCGCCGAAGGTCACCAGCGCGGTGCCGGAGAAGAAAAGTCCCTGTTCGGTGACCACGCCGTCCCGACCGGTCAGCCACCACGCCACGCCGAGCGGGACCACCCACAGGAGCAGGCCGACGCCAAGGACGATGCCGGCGCGCCGCCAGGACGGCTCGACGTCGTGCAGAGAGTCGTCGGGAATGACCGGTCGCGGCCCGTCGTCTCCGCCACCGCCGTGCCGTCCGGCCTCGAAGGCGGCGGGCCAGCGCCGTTCGAGCAGCCAGCCGAGCGCTCCGGCCACGAGGATGACGACTGGGAAGGGGACGCCGAAGACTGCCAGCGACACGAATGCGGCGACCGCCAGACCGATCAGGAGACCGTGCCGGGTGGCGCGCTTCCCGATCCGTACGACGGCCTGGAGCACGATCGCGACGACCGCGGGCGCGAGACCGGCGAACAGAGCCGAGACCAGGAACGTCTCTCCGAAAGCGACGTAGATGCCGGCGAGTGCGAGCAGGGCGACCATTCCCGGCAGGACGAAGAGCACTCCGGCCACGAGACCACCTTTGATCCCGTTCAGCAGCCAGCCGGTGTAGATCGCCAGCTGTTGCGCCTCCGGCCCGGGGAGCAGCATGCAGAAGTTGAGCGCGTGCAGGAACCGACGCTGCCCGATCCAGCGCTTCTCGTCGACCAGCTTGTTCTGCATGACGGCGATCTGGCCGGCCGGTCCGCCGAACGTCTGCAGGGAGATCGCCGCCCAGGCCTTCACCGCCTGACGGAACGGGATCAGGTCCCGGGACGCGGAAGGCGTCGGTGAGGTCACCCGGACAGCCTAGGATCATGGCCTTCTTGCCCGCGAGAGCGGCACCGATCGCGCTCCGGATTTAGGCGACGAGCTCCCCGATGGTCTGGGAGCCGACCACCTCAGGACACCAGGCGAGTCCTCTGTTGTCACTGTAGGTCGGCACGAGCGGAATGCGGGAAGTAGGGTGCTAGTCGTGAAGGAACGACTGGTGTGGATCGACTGCGAGATGACCGGCCTCGATCTCCGTGCAGACGCTCTGATCGAGGTGGCCGCCTTGGTGACCGACTTCGAGCTCAACGTGCTCGGAACGGGGATCGACGTCGTGGTCAAGCCTCCGGCGGAGGCACTTGAGCAGATGGACGAGTTCGTTCGCAACATGCACACTGTCTCGGGCCTGCTCGAGGAGCTCGACAACGGCACCACGATGGCCGATGCGGAGAAGCAGGTGCTGGACTATATCGGCATGCACTGCCCCAATGGCAGCAGGCCGCCTCTGGCTGGGAACACGGTCGCCACCGACAGGACCTTCCTCGTGCGAGACATGCCAACCCTCGAGAGCTTCCTGCACTACCGGAACGTCGACGTCTCCTCGATCAAGGAGCTGTCGCGGCGGTGGTTCCCACGCGCCTACTACAACTCCCCAGCGAAGTCAGGCAACCACCGGGCGCTTGCGGACATCCAGGAGAGTATCGAGGAGCTGCGCTACTACCGGGCGGCCGTGTTCGTCCCGCCACCCGGCCCGGACGCGCAGGCGTCGAAGACGCTCGCAGAAAAGTACGGCGGCTCGCTCACCGGTGTCGCGCAGCAGCAACCACCTGTGTCGGCGGCCGCGAACCCGGGTCAGCCCACCCCCTAGTGACGGGTACACTTGTCGCTGCTTCGGCTTCTCACGATCGTCGGTCGCGGGAGGCCGACGCGGCTGTCGGCAGTCGCGCATGGTGGGCGTAGCTCAGCTGGTAGAGCGCCGCGTTGTGGTCGCGGATGTCGCGGGTTCAAGTCCCGTCGTTCACCCCAGAGAGAAGAAGGACCTCCGGTCGGAGGCCCTTCTTCTCTTTCTACGCGGGAGCTAGCAGGGTCGCACCGCGTCCACGGTGAACCCGGGTGCGGTGACCGCGGCATCGGTCACCAGCTGCACGGATCCGCTCGTCGTGGGAATGCACGGTGAGGTGGCCCCACGACGGTAGCTGCCGTCGTAGGAGGCAAGCACGTTGCCGTCCGCATCCTTGACGCGCACGTAGTCGTAGCCGGCCTCGGTGTCGAGGAGGCTGAAATGGAACTGAAAGCCGGGCGACCCGTTCGAGTAGGTCCACGTGCAGTCACCGTTGTTCCCGTAGGGGTGCGGAGACTCGAACGGGACCTTCGCGTCGGAGTCGCTGACGCACGGCGGCGGGGGCGGGGTCCCGGGAGCACATCCGTTGCGCACGCCGACCGCGTCCCAGGCAGCGCCGATCGCGGCGGCGTTCGTCTGCGCGACCGCACTCGTGGCGTTCCGAGCGTCACAGAAGTTGGCGTACTCCGGCAGTGAGGTGAAGCCGGTGTAGTAGATCTCCGTGGCCTCGGCCAGACCGAGAGCCGGGACCAGCACATTGCAGTCCGCGGTGTGCGTGGCGGCGCGCTCGGCGGTCGCCGTACATCCGGCGTTGCGGCCCCCGTTGACCGTCAGGTAGTAGGCATGGTTGGCGATGCCGCTGTTGGTGTGCACGCCACCGTTGTCGTCGGTGCCGGCGTACTTGTTCACCACGTGGTCCGGGTCGCCGTCCTGAGCAGGGTCGCCCATGTTCCGGAAGCCGGGGGTCGTGTCGCCCGGCGTGTTGACCACGTCCTCACCGATCAGCCAGTCCGGCTCCGCAGCAGGGTCGAGATTGTTCTGCTCGGCGTAGAACTCGATGGTGTTTCCCATCATGT
Source organism: Actinomycetota bacterium (assembly GCA_030859325.1). GTDB lineage: Bacteria > Actinomycetota > Actinomycetes > Propionibacteriales > Nocardioidaceae > Nocardioides_C. The sequence continues at coordinate 39,442 of JALZKI010000056.1, read as the reverse complement.
CGCTGAACGCCTCGTTCAGGGCACCGGACTCGTTCTCGTAGATCAGGTTCGAGGTGTAGTCGGTGACGCCGTGGGTCAGCTCGTGTCCGTCGATGTCGAGACCGCCCGACAGGGGCAGGCAGGTCTTGCCGTCACCGTCGCCGTAGGTCATGTAGGAGCCGTTCCAGAATGCATTGCAGTAGCGTTTTCCGTAGTGCACGAACGACTTGATCTGCATGCCTTGGCCGTCGATGCTGTCCCGTCCGAAGGTGGACTGGTAGAAGTCGTCGACCACGTTGGCGTAGTAGTGGGCGTCGACGCCGGCAGCCTGGCTCGGGCTGGTAATCCCTTTGTTGTAGTCCCAGATGTCGTCCTGGTCCGTCATCACGACCGGGCTGAGCTTCCGGTTCTGCAGGTCGTAGGTCAGCTGCCGGTCATCGCCCGACCGAAGTTCGAACAGACCGCTGCTCGAGCTCTGGGTGGTGTCGATCTGTTTGGTGTCGCCCTTGACGCCGGTTCCCTCCCCGCGCGCGAGCTTGTCGAACGCCTTGGTCACCATGCCGGTGGCGGCGTCGACCCATCGGACGGGGCGCTCTGATCTGCGAATGCTTTCCACCTCGTAGAAGAGGTGAGCGGTGCCCGGGTCGATCCGCAGCTCGTTGCTGAAGTCTCCGTTCCTGCCGATCTTGCTGACCGCGACCGACTTCGCCTCCCGTTTGGACAGCTCGGCGGAGTTCTTCGGCTCTAGGCCCGGAAAGTAGGCGCCGACGACCGAGTCGGCCTGGCCGTCCGTGCCTTCGATGAGGGTGATCTGCCCGCCGAAGACCGTGGCTTCCTCGATGACCTGCTGGTATCGGGTCGACGTGCGACCGTCCGGAAATGTGGCGGTGTGCACTTTGCGGACGTCTTCAGGAAGCCGGAAGTCAGCCGCCTGCTCGCCGCTGTAGGCGAACGAACCGAACGGCGCTGCCTGAACCGAGTCTGCCGCCGTCGGGCTGACCGCCGACGAGGAGCCGGCGACAGCTAACGTCGTCGACCCGGCCAGAACAGCCGCCGCGGACGTTGCGATGAGTGAGCGACAGTGCATGGGTGATCCTCCCGTTGGATGACAAGTGACTGTTATGATGCCATTTGCCATATATTATGATATGCGCCGCCAGCGTCAATCTCAACCGGGGGCGAGTGGCGCCCCCGGGTTCTCGTCCGTTGCGAGCCCGAGGGACGGGCAGATCTAGTGGGACACGATCTCGGTGGGCGCGCCGTGCACCACGGGGATCTGGCCCATTCGTCCCTTCTGGAAGTCGTCGAAGGCCTGCATCACCTCAGCCTTGGTGTTCATCACGAACGGTCCCGCCCAGGCCAGGGGCTCGCGGATCGGCCGGCCACCGATGATGAGTACGTCGAGCGCCGGTGTCCTACTGTCCTGGGAACGGTTCGCGGCCAGGCTGACGAGGTCGCCACGCCCGAGCACGGCCATATTGCCCGGGCGTACCGGCCGGGTCTCAACCCCCACCGTGCCTTCGCCTGAGAGCACGTAGACCACAGCATTGAAGCTCGGGTCCCAGGGCAGTTCCAGCTTGGCGGTGGGGGTGAGGGTCGCATGCACCATCGTCATCGGTGTGTGCGTCGAGCCCGGCCCCACCTGGCCGGCGACGTCACCGGCGATCACCCGCACGAGTGCTCCGGCGTCCGGAGTCGTGGCGAGCCCGACCTGCCCGGCGCGGAGGTCCTGGTAGCGCGGCTCGGCCCACTTCTGTGCGCGCGGAAGGTTGCCCCAGAGCTGGACGCCGTGGAACAGGCCGCCCTTCTGGACCAGCCACTCCGGCGGGGCCTCGATGTGAAGGAGCCCGGAACCTGCGGTCATCCACTGGGTGTCGCCGTTGGTGATCATGCCACCGCCGCCGGTGGAGTCCTGGTGGTCGAGCCGACCGTCGATCATGTAGGTGACCGTCTCGAAGCCACGGTGGGGATGCCAGGGCGTTCCCTTCGGCTCGCCGGGTGCGTACTCCACCTCTCCCATCTGGTCCATGTGGATGAACGGATCGAGCAGTGATGGGTCGATGCCCGCGAAGGCGCGACGGACCGGAAAGCCTTCGCCCTCGAAACCTCGTGGCGCGTCGTTCACGACGGCGACCGGGCGCACGATGTCTCCGAGGCCCGGGGAGGAGATTCGCGGGAGCACGGTGAGGTCCTCAATTGCGATGGCGGGCATGGCGTCGACTCCTTCAGCTTGTGTGGTCGCTGACCTAACGGTAGTTGAGCATTAAACATTCCGCCAGTGACCCGAAGTCGCAGCGGTGGACGGAGTAGCGTGCGGGCGGTGAACAGACGAAGAGCGCGGTCCACGCACGACGTCGTGATCGTGGGTGGCGGCCACAACGGCCTGGTGGCCGCGGCGTACCTCGCGCGCTCGGGCCTCTCCACGCTCCTGCTCGAGCGGCTGCCGCACACGGGCGGAGCGGCGGTCAGCGCGCAACCCTTCGACGGTCTCGAGGCGCGGCTGTCGCGCTACTCCTACCTGGTCAGCCTGATGCCGCAGCAGATCATCGACGATCTCGGCTTGGGGTTGGACCTGAGGTCGCGGGTCACCGCGTCGTACACCCCGGTCGTCCGCGACGGAAGACCCACCGGCCTCCTGGTCGAGCGTCCGGAGGGCATGCTGACCGCGGAGTCGTTCCGAGACCTGACCGGGAGCGATGAGGAGTACGACGCCTGGCGCACGTTCTACGGGGAGGTCAGCGACTTCGCCGAGGTGGTGGCGCCGACCCTGCTCTCTCCGCTGCGGCCGGCGCGCGAGATCGAGGCGCAGGTCGACCCGGCGCTGTGGGAGGCGATCGTCGAAGAGCCTCTCGGGCGGGTGATTGAGGACCGCTTCGGTGACGACACGGTGCGCGGCGTCGTAGCCACGGATGCGCTGATCGGCACGTTCGCCGCGATGGACGACCCGTCGTTGATCCAGAACCGGTGCTTTCTCTTCCACGTCATCGGCAACGGGACCGGGGAGTGGCGGGTGCCCGTGGGCGGGATGGGTGCGGTCACCGACACCTTGGCAGCGGCAGCGCGAGCGGCCGGCGCCGAGATCGTCACGGATGCCATGGTCGACCGCATCGAGTCCGACGGTACGACGGCCGAGGTGTCGTGGCAGCACGAGGGCAAGAACCGGTCCGTGCAAACCGACTGGGTGCTGTCCAACGTTGCACCGTGGGTTCTTCGGGGACTGCTCGGTAAACCTCAGGGAGATCCGCCGGTTGGGGCCCAGCTGAAGATCAACTTCTTGCTCGACCGGCTTCCGCGACTGCGCTCCGGCACGGACCCAGCGGTCGCCTTTGCCGGGACCTTCCACGTCGGCGAGGACTACAGCCAGCTACAGACGGCGTACGAGGAGGCGGCATCCGGCACCATACCGACGACACCACCCGGTGAGCTCTACTGTCATTCGCTCACCGATCCGTCGATCCTGGGCGGACATGCCGACTCGGGCATGCATACCCTGACCTACTTCGGTGTGCACATGCCCTCGTCCCTGTTCGCCGGCGACGTGGCCAACAGGCGCGACGAGGCCGTGGAGCGCGTGCTGGACATCATCAACGAGCACCTCGAGGAGCCGATCGAGAGTTGCCTGGCTCTGGACGGGCGCGGGAAGCCATGCCTGGAGGCGAAGGCTCCTCAGGACGTGGACGAAGCGCTCGCGATGCCGGGCGGACATATCTTCCACGGGGACCTGTCCTGGCCGTGGGCGTCGAACCGGAGCCGCCTCGAGACAGCCGCGCAGAGATGGGGCGTGGCGACCGACGTGGCCAACGTGCTGGTGTGCGGTTCGGGGGCAACCCGCGGCGGGGCGGTCAGCGGCATCGGCGGGCACAACGCTGCGCAGGCAGTGCTGAACTCCCAGTCGGTCGGCTGACCGCTCACCGCTGGCTCAGATCTCGCTGGGGACCACCGACATGATCGGCTCGGTCGTTGGCTGCTGCGAGCCGCCGCCGGGTTCGATCGTGATCGCGACCTCGACGTCGTCACTCGGCATGGCCATGGCGGCACCGGTGCGCGAGTCCTTGATGACAGCTGCCGACTCCGTCGTACTACCGGTGATCGACCACACCTGGTAGACCTGATCTCCGCTGAGCTCCGGCAGCTCGTCGGTGTCGACGGCCATCTCGCCCAACGAGGGTGACGTGGCGATCCGGACCTTGCCGCCGTTGCTCGTCGAAATCGCCTTTGTGCTCGCGTCGTCGGAGCTGAAGACCCGCGTCACCTCGGAAGCCAGATTGCTGTCCGGTTCATCGCCCAGCTGGCTGACTCCGACGCCGGCCACGGCGATCAGGACCGCGGCAGCCGCCGCAGCCATGAGGAGTGGAAACCACCTCGGGCGGCGCTCCTGCCTGCCGCCGCTGGCAACTTCCCTGTCCTCCTTAGGCACAAGCTGGCGGACGCGCGGCGGAAGCTGGGACTGCATGTCGACGGCGGACATGACGCGCATCTTCAGGTAAGCCGGCGGAGCAACGGCTTCGCTGGCACCCATCTGGGCGGCTGCCGCCTGCATCTCCCGCACCTCCTGCTGGCACGCAGGGCAGGCATCGAAGTGCTCGCAGAACTCGTGTGCCTCTTCTGGGCTCAGCGCATGGAGTGCGTAGGCACCAGAGAGAGCGTGTAGATCGGTACTCATGACGCCCCCTCCAAGCAGTCGCGGAGACGGATCAGTCCGTCTCTCATCCTCGTCTTGATCGTCGATAGCGGCTTGTCGAGCAGACTCGCCACCTCCACGTAGGTGTATGCATTGAAGTACGCCAGGCGTACCGATTCGAACTGCAGAGCCGTGAGCGTCTCCAGACACTCCCGCACCCCTCCATGCTCTTCTGCTCGGATGACCGCATCTGCAGGCTGGTCGTGGACTACCTGGTCGGGTGCGGTGTGTTGGTCCTGCCGTTTATGCGACTCACTCCGGCGTACGGCGTCCACCGCCCGCCGGTGCGCGATCGTCATGATCCACGTCTTCGCCTTGCCCATGTTCCGGTCGAAGCGGGCCGCCTTGCGCCACACCTCCAAGAACACTTCCTGCGTGACGTCTTCAGCCTTCCCCGGGTCACGCACGACACGGCGCGCCAAACCGAAGACCGCTGACGAGACTTGGTCGTAAAGCGCATCGAAGGCTTGGTTGTCCCCGCGTGCAACCCTGCCCATCAATGCGTCGATGTCGGCGCCACCGCCAGTGGCGGGGACCAGATGCAACCCGTGTTCTGGTGGCATCTACCCCTCCTGATGTGACGTGCCGTGTCGTGCATCTGAATGTGGTTCGTGAGAATGGTCTCTGTGGATTGGTCGAGCCTTGCCATTTCTCGGACGACTCTCAGGCATTGCTGCGATCGGCGGTCGAGTAAGCTGCTGTCGGATGTCACCGAATCTGTCAGGTGATCCCTCATCTTGCCAGTCGACGTGCCAGCGGAGCGGCAATGATGTGTCAGCGACCGCTCCGGGGGCGGGAGCTTGTGCCTCCTGGCTCCAGCACCTCTCGGTCCAGCGTGCGACCGCACCTTCGAGGGCCGGGCGGGGGCGTCATTTTGCCATGGCTGCTCGCACCACTTGACGCTGACCTGCCCTCACGAGCTGTCACGCCAACTCGATTTCAGTCTAGGTCTCGGGCGCTGATAACGTTTCCTTCGCTTCACGCGCCATTAGCTCAATTGGCAGAGCAGCTGACTCTTAATCAGCGGGTTCCCGGTTCGAGTCCGGGATGGCGTACAAAACCCCAGTTCAAACGCCCTCACGGTGTCTGTCCTTGGGCGGTGCCGGACCTTGCTGCCCAAGTGGTAGCTCGGCGGGCAGTACTTCCGGCAGCGCCACCCGTACAGGGCACGGTTGCACGCTCTACGCATCAATGTTTTCGGTTTGACGACCGCCTGCTGGCCAACCAGCACATCTAAGGTGCGCCCGCGAGTCAGTCCCCACCCAACTCATCACCCGCCTCGATGGAGGCCGGCTGTTCAGCACCTACATGGCTAGCTTCGAGCGAATGTGGGCTCAGGCAGACCTTTGGGCACACGTCGGAAGGTCAGCGAGTGGCGAGAATCGACTACATCGACGACCCTGATGTACCGAAGGCCAACAGCGTCGTACCCTCGGTCGTCGCTGCCGTCCTGGATGACCAGGGCAAGGTCCTGCTCATCCACAAGACCGATAACGATCTCTGGGCCTTGCCAGGCGGCGCCGGAGGATCGGCACGGACCAGCAGCGAAAGCAAGCGGGTCGAGTGGGTGGACCCCGGTGACGTCGAACGAACGCGAGCAGCCCTACATCGGGTAGCCGACTCGAGCAGCCGCACGCCGAGCCGATTCCTCGAGGGATGTCCTGGACCGCGTCACGGCACGATGAACCGGATGCTGCCGCTCATAGCGTTCAAGGATCTCGTCAAGCCACCCCGGCACGGTCGTCCGCTCGCCATCTTGGCTCGACAAACAAGTCGGCCAGGATCAGCAGGTCCAGGTCGTCCTGCTCGGGAAAATCGAACTGCGCCAGCTCGTCAATCAAGCCCCGCTCATCCGCTTCGAACTCCGCACCCGTGGAGCTTGTCAAGTTCACGCATGGCTCAATGCGACGAGCTCGCCGTACCTCTGACGCGCGGCCTCACCACTGGTGCCGATGACACTGCCGATCGCCGCCCAACTGACCCGATGATCGCGAGCGTCTGAAACCGCGCCCAGCAAGTCCCGGTCCGCCTCGGCCCGACGAACAGCAGCAAGTCGAAGCGCGACAAGGGGCCCGGCTTTGCCCTCATCCTCGGGAGCAGGCTCGTACTCCTCAAATGCAACAGCGATCTCATCGGCATGGGCGATGATCTCCTCGAGCGAGCGCGGCATACTCATCACCTCCTGAGAAACTTCTCACGTGCAGGCATGGCATGCGCGATGACCAACTCGGAGTCACCCTGACCTTCGACCGCACCCACCTCGATCAGACGGCCAGGCCCGGTCTGCTCCGATCACCATCGTCATGTCCTCACCTACCAGAAACGTGCGCACCGGGTTTCGGAACGCGTGCTGCACATCCTCGTCACTGACCCCATGACGCCTCGCCGATTCGAGAATCACCGGGTCATGCTCCGCCATTCCAAGTTACCTTCCATGGCTCACGTCGGCAAGTTACCTTGTTCTCCGGCGGCTTTCCCTGTCACGCCGCTTTGCAGCGTGCCAGCCACGACCGACAGAACGCCACGGTTTACGCCACCTCCATCAGCGCGAAACGACCGAAAACCGCGGGTAGACGATAGACCGACCCGAGCAGCAGACGCCCAGGTCAGCGGCCATATCGGGGCCAAACCGAGAACCGAGAGAAACACCCCGATGATTTTCAGCGGGCTCCTGGGTCGAGTACGGGATGGCGTACAAATCTCAAGGTCACACGCCCCCAGGTGTCTGGCCTTCTCCTTTGGGCATCGTCTTGCCACTGTTTTGGCCAGCAAATGCCAAGTCTCGCTCCAGCGCCGCGACCGGGCCCGTCACTATCCCATGAGGGCATGGTGGATCTGACCCGTGATGAGCAAGGACGCATGCAGGCAAGGCTTTTCGACGCCGGGACCGGCCGCCCCGGAACCGCCTACGCGACCTGGGTGGCCGAGCAGGGACTGGAGTTCACCGTGGAGGTCGAGTATGCCGCACTCGACCCGTTCCGCGGTTACGCGAACGCGATCCGCGAGCGGGCTGCCCGACGCCTCGCTGTGTTGGACGCGTTCCACATCGTCAAGCTCGGCTCGCAAGCCCTCGACGGGGTCCGCCGCCGGGTCCAGCAACAGACCCTGCACCGACGCGGAGAGAAGAACGATCCGCTCTATCGGTTCCGCCGCACCCTGATGACCGGGGTCGAGCAGCTCACCGACAAGCAGACCACCCGGCTCAACAAGCATCTCGAAGCCGGCGACCCGACCTGGGAAGTCACTATCGCACGGCTGGCCTACCAGGAGCTCCGGGAGATCGCCAGACGGCCCCGACGCACTTCCGGCGTCCCGTCCGCGGCTCATCTCCTCAGCCCATCTTGTGACGCAGCTGCCTGGCCAGCCAGGACCGCTGACCATGGACTGGCGACGCCTCGGCCCCGACCGACCCCGACAGGACCGGACCGAACCGAACCGGCCCGGGGACCGACAGACCGACATCGTTTTCGAGCCTCCGTTCCGGTGGGAAGCGGACTCTCACATGGCAGACCGTGACTGCGAGATGCGCTCGGACTCTTCACCTGGGTGGATCTGTGCGAAGCATGCTTCTGCCACATTGGCGACGCCGGAGCGTCGCGACCGTTAGGCTCCTTCAGTTGCTTCCACGAGGCGCTGCCAACCACTACTGAAGGGCAGACGATGCCGGGAAAAGAGGGACTGCGCCTAGCCGTCCTCATCGACTCCGACAACACCTCTGCGAAGTGGGCCAAGCAGATTCTCGCTGAGCTGGCGAAGTATGGAACCCTGACCGTCAAGCGTGCCTACGGTGACTGGACGACGCAGAACCTCGTCGGATGGAAGCCTGAACTGCATCAGCACGCGATCCAGCCCGTCCAACAGTTCGCCTACACCGTTGGCAAGAACTCGACCGACTCCGCGTTGATCATCGACGCGATGGACCTGCTGTACTCGGGAAACCTGGACGGATTCTGCCTGGTCTCCAGCGACAGCGACTTCACCCGTCTGGCGACCCGGCTCCGCGAGGCCGGCAAGACGGTCTACGGGCTCGGGTGGAGAAAGACACCGACCGCCTTCATCTCCGCCTGTGACAAGTTCACCTTCCTTGAGGTTCTCAGCGAGCACCCGCTCGACGGCACCGACGACAGCCCTCCGCCGGACAGGCAGGAAGCACAGGAAAGCGTCAGAACCTCGAACGCGGCTGTCACGCCTTTCGTGCCGAAGCTGCTTGATGTGCGTGAGATTCTGGCTCCCGCCATCACCGGGACCTCCAAGGAGAGTGGGTGGTCCTCGCTCTCATCTGTCGGTAGCTACATCGGCAAGAACCACGCGTCGTTCGACCCTCGAAACTACGGGTTCACGAGGCTTAGCGAGCTGGTGCGCACGCTGCCCTATGTGGAGGTGAAGGAGGTCCCCGACACGAACAACTTCATCGTGCTGTGGGTGCGCCTCAAGTCGAGCAAAGCCGGGGGCCGGGCACGGTCCGCGACCGCGAAACGCGGAGTCTCCTAGCCATCTGGCGAGATGCATCCACCGCCCCCGCGATGCCCCTTTGCTTCTCAGAGCCGCCCGTGCTCAAGCAACAAGCGGACCACCGCATCCGGGTCCAGGCCCTCACTGAGGTTCCCTCCCCGGCCGGTCAGAGTGGGTGACAATCAACATGGAGTTCAAGGCCGCCTCCTCACTCGCCTCCACGACCGCCGCGAACAGCGGGTCGAGCGCACGACCCGAGACGGATGCAGTTCCCTCAAATCTCCCTTCGCGGTCCATGCGCAGGCCCGTAGCGCAGCCCAGGAAGATCTCCCCGCTGCCGTGGTAGGCCACCGAACCGGTGCGCGCGAGTCCGAGCCCGATCCGCCTGGCCAGACGTGCACAACCTGCACGGTGAACCGGAGCGTCGGTGACCACGACACCGATGCAGGAGCCTGCCGGCTTGGACACCTGCGGATGAGGCGACTCCGCCAGGAGCCGACCGACGGGCACACCGTCGACGGTGAGACGTTCGCGCGTGCCGTAGTTGGTCATCAGCACGACACCAACGGTGTGCCCCTCGGGCGTCACCCGTGACGACGTGCCAATCCCACCCTTGAACCCAAACAGGACATGCCCGTGCCCGACCCGACGCTTCCCTCCCCCGGCGGCGCACCCGACCCACGGGACTCCAGCGCCTGCTCCCACGCTCGTTCGACGTCGCCTCGCTCGATCTGCATCCGTCTCGCGTCGTTGAGGAACGAGTCGTCACATTCGGCGACGACGGGGATGGTGAAGTCCTCCGCAACGCCTGGCTCGCGCTCGAGCAACAGCTCGCAGGCGGCGTCGTACACCCGGCCGAGCTGCAGCGTGGAGGTGAGGAATACCGGCGTCTCGAGGCTGCCCCACTCGTTGGCGGTGATGAAACCCGTGCACTCCCCCGCTCCGTTGAGCACCGCCCCGCCCGCGGGGACCGGGCGGTCGAAGGCATCGTCCGCGACGACGAGCACGGACACGCCCGTGCGCGCCTTCCCCCGGCCGGCCGGCGGATCGGTCTCGTCACGATGCACGGTGGCGTGACCGAGACCGACGCCTGCCACGTCGAGCACGGAGTTGGTCTGCCCCGGCGGCAAGAGTCCCAAGGTGACGCCTAGTTCTGCGAGTCGCGGCAAGGCCACGATCCTGCCGCAGAGGACCAACCACGGTTGCCCGCGAGCTCAACCAGCCGGGCGACGTGGGATCCTCGCGTTGCCGGGCAGGGCGAACTCGGCGTGGACGGAGTCGCTGAAGGCGACGTGGTCCGGCGCCCGGTCGGCGAGCTCGCCGAGGCCGACCGAGCCCATCAGCTGGTCGTCCAGCTCGAGGACCTCGGCGTCGTGCAGCAGCCAGCGCTCGTGGGCGTTGGGCACGTAGAGCGTGCGCCCCCACCAGCGGATGTGCAGCCCCCACCGTGAGCTGACGAAGTCGTCGAGGGGCGTGTGAGCTCGACGATCCCCCACTCGGACAGCGACGTGGCTTGTTCCGGCTGCACCCGGCCAGCGCAGCCGGGCGTCGTAGGTGTGCACGTCCCCCGTCACGTCGTGCCGCATCCGGGCCCAGCGATACGGCAGGCCGAACGTCGCCCGAGCCCCCACGACTATCACGGAGCGGTCGGTGTCCAGGCTGAGGAAGACGATGCCGCGGCGACCGGTGCGGTCCACAGAGTAGAGCCGGACGTTGGTCTCCAGGAACGTGCCCGCCCACGGCACACCGCGGCTCCGTGCGAAACCGGCGTCAACCATTCGGAACGGCACCAGAGCGACGTACGTCCGGCCGTCGAGAGTGTCGGGTCGAACGCCGGGCGGCAGGTAATGGGCGACCCGGCTGGGCTCGACCGCCCAGTGCAGGAAGGTGAGGTCACGCCACTCCTGGTTCATCATCACCGGCCCGCGCAACGGTGGAGGATCAGGGGAGACAGGCTCGACGCCGACGTCGCTCACCTTGCCAGCCTAGGCAGGGAACCGCTGCTTCCCTTCGTGGTTTCGGCGGAGACGGGCTGCCACTGGCGGACAACGTGCAGTCATTATGACGGCGTGCGGCATATTTGCCGGTATGGTGCCGGAGTATTCCTCTTACACAACACCCCGGAGGGAAAAATGGAAACCTCAACCATCGTGTGGATCGTCGTTGCCGTGATCGCAGTGTTGATCCTCGCCGCCATTCTCGGTGCGGTGATGAGCAGGAAGAAGAAGGAACGCAACCGCGAGGAGGCGGCCGAGCTCCGCCAGCACGCGGCGGCGCAGGCAACCGGCGTGCAACAACGCGAGGCCGAGGCGCGGGAGACCGACGCACGCGCTCGTGCGGCACAGGCCGACGCGGACCGGAAGGCTGCCGAGGCCGAGCGTCTCCAGGCCGATGCTGCCGAGCGGCAGTCGACCGTCGCTTCGCATCGCGACGAGCACGAGGAGACCTTGCGCAGGGCCGAGAAGCTGGACCCCGACGGCCAGCCGCAAAGCGCCGAGTACGCCAACGACCCGCGGACCAGCGACGGCACTAGGGAGACCTCGACGCCGTCACAGGGCAACACCGACACGGAGACCTCGACGCAGTCGCAGGGCTACACCGGGCAGGAGCAGCGCTACGACGCTGACGGCAACCCGATCGCGTCCGACGACACCCGCACCGACGTGGACGACTCGGGCCCAGGGTCGCACCGAGCCTGACCTCTCGCGCTCGGGCGAGACAGACCGAAATCGAAAACCTCCCGGCCGTGACGGTCGGGGGGCCTCGGTATGTCGGCTTAGAGGTAGAGGCCGGTCTGGCTGTCGCCCAAGCGCTCGGCTGCCACCGCGTGCAGGTCACGCTCACGCATCACCACGTAGTCTTCACCGTGCACCTCGACCTCGGCCTTGTCCTCGGGGTCGAACAGCACCCGGTCCCCCACCTCGACCATGCGTACGTTGTTGCCGATGGCTGCCACGCGCGACCATGCCAGGCGCCGTCCGCCCAGAGCCGCAGTCGCGGGTATCACTATCCCGCCGCTGGACCGCCGTTCACCGGCCTCCGCGTCGAGCGAGACCAGGACCCTGTCGTGCAGCATCCGGACCGGCGTCTTGTCCTGCGTCACGGAACTACTTCGCGACCTTCCGAATCACGATCATCACGACCACGAACCCTGCCACGCCCCCTGCGACCTTGAGGATGTTGTCGGTGCGCGGGTTGCCGTGAGCGTCGACGAAGTGAGCCTTGAGGCTGGCGAACTCTCGACGGGCGATGTTCTTGGGATTGGTCCGGAAGACGAGCTGGTCGATGGTGACCGCCAGACGGTCGCGCGTCGCCTCGATCTCATTCTCGATCGTTGCCGGCTCACGCGTCTCAGTCGGCTTGTCGGCGTCGGTCACGTATCTCTCCTCATCTGCGAACACTCGGCTATGCCCGGACTCCATGCCCCGGCCGAGCACCCCGCAGACGTTACCCGGCGTGGGGCGATCTAACCGTGCGGGGATCGAAGCCGAAGGGGAGCTCGAGCCGGTGCGCGGACATCAGCGCGTCGTCGGTCAACACGTCGTAGGTCTGGCCGTCTGCAACGATCACCCCATCGGAGAGTACGACGGAGCGTGGACAAAGCTCGAACGCGTACGGCAGGTCGTGGGTCACCATCAGCACAGTCACCTCCAGATCCCGCAGGATGTCGGCGAGCTCACGACGCGAGGCGGGGTCCAGGTTCGAGGACGGTTCGTCGAGGACGAGGATCTCCGGCTCCATCGCGAGGACGGTGGCGACCGCGACCCGACGGCGCTGGCCGAATGAGAGGTGGTGCGGTGGCCGGTCGACGTACTGAGCCATCCCGACCTTGTCGAGCGCGTCGTGCACGACGTCCTCGAGATGCTGACCCCTCAACCCCAGGTTGGCCGGTCCAAATGCCACGTCGTCGTGCACCGTCGGCATGAACAGCTGGTCATCGGGATCTTGGAAGACCACTCCCACCCGTCGTCGTACCTCCTGAAGGTTCTTCTTGGTCACCGGCAGGCCCGACACCGAGACCGATCCGGCGCCGGGAGCCAGGATGCCGTTCAGGTGAAGGACAAGGGTGGTCTTTCCCGCTCCGTTCGGGCCGAGAAGCGCGACACGCTCTCCCCGGTGCACGTGCAGGTCGACGCCGAAGAGGGCCTGATGACCGTCGGGGTAGGCGTAGGCGAGTCCCTGGACGTCGAGGACCGGCGCCGTCATCGCTTCCGCTCGGCGGTCGAGCTTGTCGAGATGTGCCCGGTGTAGCCGCGCGCCACCATCGCGAGATGGACGCGTTCGCCACGCTCGTAGGAGCGGATGAACAGCGCTCCCGCCGAGCGTGCGACGACCGGCCAGTGCCGAGGCGACCTCGCCTGGAACCCTCGTGCCTCCCGGGCGATCCGCATCCGTCGCATCTCCCCGCTGACCACCTCGAGGTAACGCATCATGAAACCCGCGATCTGCACCAGCTGATTGGGGACGTGAAGCCTCTCCAGGCCCGCGAGAAGGTCGCGGGGCTCGGTGGTCGCCGCGAGCGTCAACGACGCGAGGACACCGAGGGTTCCCTTGGCGAGCAACCCCCATGCGGCGAGCAGACCGGGTTCGGACACGGTGAGCCCGAGCACCTCGATCCGTGGGCCCGTGGCGATGAACGGCATCAGGACGGCGAAGACGAGGAACGGCACCTCGACGACCATCCGCCGCACGATGTAGAGCGGCGGCACCTCGGAGAGCACGATGACGACGACGAGGACGACGAGGTAACCACCGAAGATCGGATACCACTCCCGTGGGGTCGCCACGACGGTCAGCATGAACCCGACGAGCGTGAGGAGCTTGACGTGCGCCGGTGCGGTGTGGATCGGCGAGTGTGCGTGGTAGTGCAGCCTGTGCCCGTGTCCCGCGCCCATGGTCAGTCTCCGCTGCGTTGTGACGGGCTCGGGCGGCGCCGGAGAACGAGGGTCAGCCCGCCGGCGAGGACCAGGACGACGAGGGATCCCACCACTCCGGCCACGGCTCCGGAGAGCCGCTCATTCTGGACCCCCTCGGTCGAGTAGCCCGCCAGGGGTCCATCACTGGCAGCGTGGTCCTTCGCGGTGTCGAGGAAGCCGGTCCGCTCAGCGACGTAGACGAGACCGTCGGGACGGGTGGAGGCATAGAAGCTGGCCACGCCGGCGAGCAGCAGGGCGGCCAACAGGCCTACGATCACGAAGGAACGTGTCCTCATGCGGCGGCACCGGTCACGCCGCGGATCACGAGCGGGCGAGACTTCAGCGCCCGGCGGGCGCCGTACACCAGGTCCGGTCTCACCGCCGTGACGCTACCTATCACGAGCCCGGTGATGACTGCCTCGCCGATGCCGATCAGGACGTGCCAGCCCAGCATCGCGGTGGTCAGTGTATCGAGCGGGATCGGCGCGGTCCCGCCCACGGCGTAGAGACCGACGAAGACGAGAGCCGTGGCCGGCACCGCGACGAAGGCAGCCACTGCCGCGCAGGGCGCCACGACCGCCACCTTCTTCGGGAGCACCGAAGAGAGACAGCGGAAGACGAGCCAGCCGACGAGGACACCGACGATGCTCATCAAGGTGATGTTCGTACCGAGGGCGGTGATGCCGCCGTCCGCGAACAGAAGTGCCTGCACGATCACGACGACGCTGACGCATAGCAGTCCCGTCCACGGTCCGACCAGGATCGCGGCGAGGGCTCCGCCGAGGAGGTGTCCGCTGGTGCCCGCGCCGACAGGGAAGTTGAGCATCTGGGTGGCGAAGACGAAGGTGGCCACCAGGCCCGCCATGGGCGCCGTCCGGTCGTCGAGGTCCCTGCGCGCTCCGCGGAGGGCGAGCGCCACACCGGCGACGGCGACTGCACCTGTCGCGACGGAGGTAGGGGCGTCGAGAAAACCGTCGGGAACGTGCATGGCGCTCCTCTCCAGGTCGGCACCTACGCTTGAAGATGACGTGGATGCGTTGGCCAGGTCCGGCTAGCTCACCACCGGACTCAAATGGGAACAATACGCTATTGCGCATCATTTGCAATAAGCATCTTCACAGGAACCTGACCGAGAGCGACTTGTTCACCGCAGACACTCCGCCGACGTTCCGAAGCTCCGGTGGTCCCGTGGTCCCTGGCCTCGAGAACCTGGCGAGGCGGCATAAGATGCGGCACGCGCCCGTAGCCCAACCGGTAGAGGCACCAGGTTTAGGTCCTGGCCAGTGTGAGTTCGAGTCTCATCGGGCGCACCCCTGCCACCGACGGGTTTCCCGTCCTATCCCGGTGTGTCGTGGTCCCGGGAGAGTACGCCGGCCACAGTGGGGGCGATTTCGCGCAGCGCTATGCCTCGATGGGAGACCGCGTCCTTCTCCTCCGCGGACAGCTCGGCCGAGGTCTGGTGGTGACCGTCGGCGACGAACAGTACGTCGTAGCCGAAGCCGCCGCGCCCGCGCATCTCCTGGATGATCGAGCCCGGCAGCACGCCCTGCGTCCGGTGCTCACGCACCTTCCCGTCCACGAGGAATGCGAAGGCCACCGCACACCGGAACTGGGCCCCGCGCCGTTCGTCGGGAACGTCGGTGAGCTGTGCGAGCAGTAGCTCGTTGTTGGCACGGTCATCCTTCGCCGTGCCGGCCCATCGAGCCGACAGCACACCCGGCATGCCGTTCAGGGCATCTACGCAGAGGCCGCTGTCGTCGGCCAGCGACGGGAGTCCGGTGGCGAGGACGGCGGAGTGTGCCTTGATCAGTGCGTTCCCCTCGAAGGTCGGCTCGGTCTCGGCAGGCTCGTCATACTCCTCGACGTCATCGAGGCCGAGCACCTCGACGTCGCGGACATGTGCCCGCAGCAGGCGCTCCATCTCCCGCAGCTTCCCGGCGTTGCGGGACGCGAGGAACACCCGTGTCATGAGTCGAGGGCTTGATGCTGCATTCCGGTCAGGTCGGCGCAGCCCTTCTCGGCGAGGGAGAGCAGCGCGTCGAGCAACGGCCGGTCGAACGGGGCTGCCTCCGCAGTCCCCTGCACCTCGATGAACTTCTGGTCGCCGGTCATCACCACGTTCATGTCCGTCTCGGCGCGAACGTCCTCCTCGTAGGGCAGGTCGAGCCTCGGTATCCCGTCGATGATGCCCACGGAGACAGCGGCCACCGACCCGATCAGCGGTTGGTTCGTGCCCAGCGCACCATCGCCCAGCGCACCCTTGCCCAGCGCACCCGTCTCGCGCAGATGCGAGACCGCGTCGGCCAGGGCGACGTACGCGCCGGTGATCGCGGCCGTCCGGGTCCCCCCGTCGGCCTGGAGCACATCGCAGTCGAGCACAATCGTGTTCTCGCCGAGTGCCTTGTAGTCGATCACCGCGCGCAGCGAACGGCCGATGAGCCGGGAGATCTCATGGGTCCGTCCACCGATGCGGCCCTTGACCGACTCCCGGTCAGAGCGGGTGTTCGTGGAGGCCGGGAGCATGGCGTACTCCGCGGTCACCCAGCCCAGCCCCGAGCCCTTGCGCCAGCGCGGCACGCCTTCGGACGCGCTCGCCGCGCAGAGCACCCGCGTTCCGCCGAACTCGACGAGCACCGAGCCAGCCGCGTGGTCCAGCCAGTTGCGGGTGATCGTGATCGGTCGGAGCTCGTCATCCGCGCGGCCGTCTGCTCGGGTCATGGTTCGACCTTATCGACCGATCGACCTCAGGTGTCGACGGCCGCCGGGTGGTACCTCCACCATCCGGGCCCTAGGCGGACCGGAAGTCGTCGGGCGGTCAGAGGACGTACGTCGCCCCGCTGCGCGCGAGCTCGATCGGACCGTCGAACTCGGGGCGTGCCTCGTCACGGGCGAGCTGCTTGTCATGCCACGGGGGGATGTGGGTGAGCACGAGCGTGCCGACGCCCGCGTCCGCAGCCGCTTGCCCGGCTTCCCTTCCGGTCATGTGCAGCTCTTCCGGATCGTTCCCGCCCTCGCGGAAGCTCGCCTCCGCGAGCAGGAGGTTGGCGTCCTTCGCGAGCTCGGCGAGCGCTCCGCAGGGGCCGGTGTCTCCGGAGTAGACCAGACAAGCCGATCCGTCGCTGACCCTCAGGGCGTAGGCCTCGACAGGATGCACGACGCGCGCGACGTCCACCGTGAACGGTCCCACCTGCACCGGCTGACCGTCGTACACGTGAAAGTCGAACTCCCGGTGCATCCCCGGGTCCTGCGGAAGGCCGTAGGCCTGGGCGAGGCGCTTCGCGGTGCCGGCGGGCCCGTAGACGGGGACGCGCGGCTGAGGGCCGTTCGGGTGGTACTTCCGCAGAACGTAGTAGCCGCTCATGTCGAAGAAGTGGTCGGGATGCAGGTGGGTGAGGAACACCATGTCGATCTCGAGCGGGTCGACATAGCCCTGCAGCGTGCCGAGCGCTCCACTGCCGAGGTCGAGGAGGATCCGCGTCGTACGCCCCTGCGAGTAGGCCTCGACCAGGTAGCAGCTCGCGGGTGAGTCGGGTCCGGGGTAGGAGCCAGAACAGCCGATGACGGTCAGCTTCATCGCGGGCTCCCACATGCCCAGGTGACTGGAAGGATGGTCATGCGAGCACCGTCGCCTGGGAGACGAGCTGGTCGACCGCCCGCATCTCCGGACCGAGGAAACGGCGGCCGAGGTTCTCGAACTCCTCTGGCCGACCCGTGGTCACGAACCGGTGCGCCGGCGCGCCGAGACCCGGGTCGCGTTCGAGCCCGAGTCGCACGAGAGTCCGATAGACATCCTTCGCGGTCTCCTCCGCGCTGCTCACCAACGTGACCTGGTCACCCATCACGTAGGACAGGACGCCGGTCAGCAACGGGTAGTGCGTGCAACCGAGGATCAATGTGTCGACGCCCGCGGAGATCAGCGGGTCGAGGTACTCGTGGGCCACCGCGATGAGCTCCGGCCCGCTGGTGACTCCGGCCTCTACGAACTCCACGAACCTCGGGCACGCCCGCGTGCGCAGCGCGACGTGAGGGGCGGCGGAGAAGGCGTCGTCGTAGGCCATCGACTCGGCGGTCGCACGGGTGCAGATCACGCCGATCCGTCCGGTCCGACTAGCCGCGACGGCACGCCGAGTCGCGGGAAGGATCACCTCCATCACCGGCAACGGATACCGCTCCCGCGCGTCGCGCAGGACCGCTGCGCTGGCAGAGTTGCAGGCGATCACCAAGGACTTGACGCCCTCGGCGACGAGATGGTCGAGACACTCGAGGGCGTGCTCGCGGACCTGGTTGATCGGTTTGGGACCGTAGGGCTGGCGAGCGGTGTCCCCGAGGTAGAGGACCGGTTCGTGCGGCAGCTGGTCGAGAACGGCACGGGCCACGGTGAGTCCACCGAAGCCAGAGTCGAAGATGCCGATCGGCGCGTCTGCCACGCAGCCAGGCTAGACGGTCCTACGACGCTGCGGGCTACATCGCGACGCACGTCACGTCGCGGATCAGCCCTCGTCGAACGGCAGCCGCAGCTGCGGTGGTCCGTGGGCCGGGTCCACCCCGTCGAACAGGCTGCTCACCGACTCCCCCGCGTGCACCCGCGTGATCGCCTCGCCGAACAGATCCGCGACCGTTCGGATCTTCAGCTCGGGCCACTCACACGGCGCGGGCACGGTGTCGGTGGTGACCACCTCACTCACCATCGGATGGGTGCGGAGCCGGTCGACCGCCTTGCCCACGAACAGTCCGTGCGTGCACGCCACAGCCGCCTCGACGCAGCCCAGCTCGTGGAGCTTGTCGAGAAGCTCGACGATGGAGCCGCCGGTGGCGATCTCGTCGTCGAGGATGATCGCCCGCTTTCCCGTCACGTCGCCGACGATCGCGTCGATCACCACGCTGTCGTCGGCGAGCCGCTGTTTGCTTCCCGCGGCGACGGGCAGGCCGAGCAGCCGGGAGAACTGGGTGGCCGTCTTGGCGTTGCCCAGGTCTGGTGAGACCACGATGCTGTCGCTGAGGTCATGGCCGCGGAAGTGGTCCGCGAGCACGCCGAGCGCGGTCAGGTGGTCCACCGGGACGGAGAAGAAGCCGTGCACCTGGGGCGCGTGCAGCGTCATGGTGAGCACCCGGTCGACACCGGCCGTGCTGAGCATGTCGGCCACGAGTCTGCCGCCCAGTGAGATCCGAGACGCGTCCTTCTTGTCAGAGCGTGCATATGCATAATGCGGTATGACGGCGGTGATCTGGGCTGCGGAGGCGCCGCGCGCCGCGTCGATCATCAGCAGCAGCTCCATCAAGTGCTCCTGGGTGGGCGGCACCAGGGGCTGCACGATGTAGACGTCGCGCTGGCGGCAGTTGGCCTGTAGTTGAGCCTGCAGGCAGTCGTTGCTGAACCGGGTCAGCTCCACCGAGGAGAGGGGGACGCCGAGGACCCCACAGATCGACTGGGCGAGCTTGCGATGAGCGTTGCCGCTGAATACGACGATCTCCCGCACGGATGTTCCTCGCGATAGCTACTTGATCGGTCGGCGCAACCCTAACCCGCCGGTGTCGACCCGCTAGTCTGCAGGGACCGTCGTCACGATCGAGGAGGAACCCATGAGCTCTCGTCTGAATCCCTACATCAACTTCGCCGGCAACGCACGAGAAGCCATGGAGTTCTACGAGCGCGTATTCGGCGGCACCTTGGCGCTGAACACGTTCGGGGAGTACGGCGCGCCCGACGCTCCAGGAGCCGACAAGGTCATGCACGGCATGCTCGAGGGGGACCACGGATTCGCCCTGATGGGAGCCGACACCCCCCCGGGGATGGAACACACAACCCCGGCAACAACATCGCGGTCAGCCTGAGTGGGGATGACGCGGACGAACTACGCGGCTACTGGGAAAAGCTCTCCGACGGCGGGACCGTGTCGGTGCCCTTGGAGAAGCAGATGTGGGGCGACGAGTTCGGCATGTGCGTGGACAAGTTCGGCATCGGTTGGATGGTCAACATCGCCGGCTCGCAATCCTGACCCACAGCCCTCGGGGCTCACGCCCAGAGCTGACCCTCAAGCCGTGCCTCGGCCTCGTCGACGGTTCCCTCGTAGGCCCCGGTGGACAGGTACTTCCAGCCGCCGTCGCAGACCACGAATGCGATGTCGGCGCGCTCTCCCGCTTTGACGGCCTTCGCGGCTTGGCCGAGCGCAGCGTGCAGGATGGCGCCGGTCGAGATACCAGCGAAGATCCCTTCGAGCTCGAGCAGCTCCCGGGTCCGTCGTACGGCGTCACGGGGGCCGACCGAGAATCTCGTGTCGATTAGCGACGCGTCATAGAGCTCAGGCACGAACCCTTCGTCGAGGTTCCGCAAGCCGTAAACCAGCTCGCCGTACCTCGGCTCGGCCGCCACAATCCGCACCGACGGGGCCGCGGAGCGGAAGAACCGGCCGGCGCCCATCAGCGTGCCTGTCGTGCCGAGGCCGGCGACGAAGTGCGTGATCGAGGGCAGGTCAGCGAGGATCTCGGGGCCGGTGCCTTCGTAGTGCGCCAAGGCGTTGGCGGGGTTGCCGTACTGGTAGAGCATCACCCAGTCGGGGTGCTCCTCAGCGAGCTGTTTGGCGACGCGTACCGCCTCGTTGGAGCCACCGGCCGCGGGCGAGGAGACCACCTCGGCGCCCCACATCTGGAGGAGCTGGCGGCGTTCGCCGGAGGTGTTCTCGGGCATCACGCACACGAGCCGGTAGCCGCGCAGCTTCGCGGCCATCGCCAGCGAGATACCGGTGTTGCCCGACGTCGGCTCCAGGATCGTGCACCCCGGCCGCAGCGAGCCCTCCTTCTCGGCCTGCTCGAGCATGCGCAGGGCAGGGCGATCCTTGATGGAGCCGGTCGGGTTCTGGTCCTCGAGCTTAGCCCAGAGGCGTACGTCGGGAGACGGCGACAACCGGGGCAGACCGACCAGCGGCGTTCCACCGACCGAGTCGATCAGCGAGTCGAAACGCATCAGCCGCCGGCCACTGCGGGAAGTACGACGACCTGGTCGCCGTCGTTGACCGAGGTGCCGAGCCCGCCGGTGAAACGCACGTCCTCGTCGTTGACGTAGACGTTCACGAACCGGCGCAGGTCGCTGTGCCCGTCCTTGGCCTCGATGAGCCGGTCCTTGAGGCCGGGGTGGTTCGTCTCGAGGTCCTCGATGACCTCGGAGAGGTTGCCGCCCTCACCGGACACCGTCTTCTCCCCGCCGGTGTAGGTGCGCAGGATGGTCGGGATGCGTACCTCGATAGCCATGCGGCCTCATTCCTTCGCTTCGTCACGAACCGGATCGACGACCGAGACATCCTCCTCGGTCACCTCGCCGTCGATGATCCTGTAAGACCTGAACTCCACAGCGCCCGCACTATTCCCGTGCTCGCGTGTGGAGACGAGCACATAGTGCGCGTGCGGCTCGGAGGCAAGGCCGATGTCGGTGCGGGACGGGTACGCCTCGGTCGCGGTGTGGGAGTGGTAGACCACGACCGGCTCCTCGTCGCGGGCGTCCATCTCCTTGTAGAGCGCGAGCAGGTCGCTGGGGTCGAACTCGTAGAACGTCGGGGACCGGGCCGCGTTCACCATCGGCAGGAAACGCTCCGGGCGGTCCGAGCCCTCCGGTCCGGCGACCACTCCGCAGGCCTCGTCCGGGTGGTCCAGCTTCGCGTGCGCGACGATGGAGTCATACGTCTCACGGTCGATTCTCAGCACCTTCCGAGGGTATGGGCCGGGTCGCGAGCCGCTTCGCACTGCCCGTTTCGCGTCCGGATCCTGAGACGCATGCGGCCACGGGACCGACCTCAACGAGCGCGAGCAACTCTCAACGCGTGTGCGGCCGATCTGATCGGGAGAGGGCGTCCACAAGTGTCTCCTGGAGGTACCCCACCCACTGGTAGATGTCGTACACGTGGGTGCGCGGGTCTTCGTCGGAGGCGGCGTCCCACCGCTCCTCGTCACCCTCCTCGATTCCGAGCCTGGAGGCCAGCGCGAGCCGGATGTCGGTGAAGGACCTCATCCACGTCTGCGCGTCGGGCAGATCGAGCTCGACGTCGATCCACAGGCCGTCCTCCGCGAGCTCGTCGGGCAGACCCGCCTCCTCGAGCGTGTCGATGATCAGCACGGCGCCATGCGCCTTCCCGTCCCGCAACGCTCCCTCGGTGAACCGGCGGAACTCCCCTGCGGCCTCCTCGTCGTCGGGATAGGCGGAAGGGAACAACCGCGCGAGCACCGGGTCGTCGGGTGCCGCTGTGGGCCCGGAGAAGTCCAGCAGGTCCTCCAGCGGGTCGTTCGACGCCGTGGGGGCGGCGACCTCGTTGCGGAGCAGCTCGACGAGCTGCGAGGCCAAGGACCGCAACAGGTCGCCCTCGAAGCCGGAGAATGTAGCAAAGGCCCCTCCGCCACGGTGTGGCACGAACCCCTCGGTCACGGTGCGTCCTTCGCCATGGTGGCCCACAGGCCGTGCTCGTGCATGGCCTGCACGTCGCGCTCCATCTCCTCACGAGAACCGCTCGACACCACCGACCGACCGTCCTGGTGCACCTCGAGCATCAGCTTCTCGGCCTTCTCCCTGGAGTACCCGAAGTAGGTCTGGAACACGTAGGTGACATACGACATCAGGTTGACGGGATCGTTCCAGACGACCGTCACCCAGGGCCGGTCCAGGAAGGTGAGGTCGTCGAGCTGCTCATCAGCCTGCTCATCAGCCTGGGGTCGCTCGGTCTCGACGGGCATGGGGGCGGACACGGGCGACATCTTAGGCTGTCGGAGGTGAGGACCGACTCGACGGCGCTGCTGACCGATCACTACGAGCTCACCATGCTGCAGGCGGCCCTGCGCGCCGGCACAGCGGACCGGCGATCGGTCTTCGAGCTGTTCCCGCGCCGCCTCCCCGCAGGGCGCCGTTACGGCGTCGTGGGAGGGGTCGGACGCGCGCTCGACTCCTTCGAGCGCTTCGTGTTCGACGACGAGACCCTCTCCGTGCTGAATGAGGGGAACGTGGTCGACCAGGCGGCCATCGAGTGGCTCTCGACCTACCGCTTCCGCGGGAACATCTGGGGCTACCCGGAGGGCGAGGTCTACTTCCCCTACTCGCCGCTGATGATCGTCGACTCCACGTTCGCCGAGGCCGTCGTGCTGGAGACCCTGTTCCTCTCGATCCTCAACCATGACTCCGCGATCGCCTCCGCGGCGTCGCGGATGACATGGGCGGCGAACGGTCGACCATGCATCGAGATGGGTTCGCGACGCACCCATGAGGAGGCCGCGGTCGCCTGCGCCCGGGCGGCGTACGTCGCCGGCTTCGCGACCACCTCGAACCTCGCGGCGCGTCAGAGGTACGGCGTACCCACCGCAGGCACCAGCGCCCACAGCTTCACGCTCTTGCACGACACCGAGCGCCAGGCGTTCACCGCCCAGGTCGACGCTCTGGGGCCGGGAACGACCCTTCTCGTCGACACCTACGACATCGTCGAGGCGGTGCGGGTCGGTGTCGAGGTCGCGGGCCCCGGGCTCGGTGCCGTGCGCATCGACTCCGGCGACCTTGGACTGCTCGCCCACCAGGTGCGTGCCCAGCTCGATGCGCTCGGTGCGACCAGCACCCGGATCGTGGTGACCTCCGACCTCGACGAGTACGCGATCGCCGGGCTGGCGGCTGCACCGGTGGACGGGTACGGCGTCGGGACCTCCCTGGTGACCGGCAGCGGCCATCCGACCTGCGGCTTCGTCTACAAGCTCGTCGCGCGAGAGGACGACACCGGCGAGCTGGTCAGCGTCGCCAAGAAGAGCAAGGACAAGGTGTCCATCGGCGGCCGGAAGTACGCCCTGCGCCGTAGGGACGACAACGGTGTCGCCGAGGCAGAGATCGTCGGCCTGGGGGAGGATCCGCCCAATGACGGGAACGACAGGTCCCTGCTGGTGCCGCTCGTGGCCGAGGGCACCGTGGTCGGTCGGGAGGATCTCGCCGCGTCACGGGCCAGGCACCTATCCGCCCGCACGGAGCTGCCGATGTCCGCGCGGCAGCTTTCTCGCGGCGAACCGGTGATCGCGACCGAGATCCTCGGCGAGGTCGGCTGAGCCGAGGGCCGGCCGAGACCTCGCCCCATAGGTGCCCTGGCGCTAGCCTCGGGTGGCATGAAGCGCGCGCTGATCGTGGTCGACGTCCAGAACGACTTCTGTGAAGGAGGGAGCCTCGCCGTACACGGGGGCGCGGGGGTCGCCTACGAAATCGGCGAACTGCTGCACCACTGGTCGGCGGGTGACCTGGACTCCGCGGACTACGACGTCGCCGTGGCCACCCGCGACCATCACGTCGACCCCGGAAGCCACTTCGCCGCCCCGGGAACCGAGCCCGACTTCGTTGACACCTGGCCGGTGCACTGCGTAGTGGGCACAGACGGGGAGGCGTTCCACCCGAACCTCGACCCGCAGCCCTTCGATGCGATCTTCCTCAAGGGCGAGCACGTCGCCGCCTACTCCGGATTCGAGGGACGTACGACGGACGGCACCGGACTTGTGGAATGGCTGCGGCAACGCGACATCACCGATGTGGACATCTGTGGTATCGCCACCGACTACTGCGTGCGGCACACCGCCCTGGATGCGGTCAGCAATGGCTTCAACGTCACCGTGCTCAGCGACCTGTGCGCCGGGGTCGCTCCGGAGACGACCCGGTCGACGGTCGAGGAGCTGCGGGCCGCAGGCGCGCGGGTCGCCTGAACGATCCGAACCGTGCTCCTGGTCGCCGTTGCGAGTCACCCTTCCGATCGTCGCGGCTGACTTGCCGTTGCGCGAAGGGACGCATCGCGATGTCCAGCACCACGATGACTAGACCAGTCGCAGCTGCGCCGGAACGAACAACGGCGCGAGGCGGAGTGCCGCGATGCCCGGCCTCGACACGGATCCGATGGTGTGGGTTCGGCGCGATGTACGTCGGAACGGGTGCCCACCGGGCTGCTGACGAACCGGCTCGGAAGACCTCGGGACCGGGCCCCTATATAGTTTTTCCTCGATCTGGGCAATCCATCTGATGGGGATGATCGAATCTCCTACGACAGAACTCCAACCAGAGGAGAACGCAATGCAGTACCGCAAGGCACTCGCGACGCTCGGCGTGGCAGCCGTGCCGCTTATGTTCGCCGGGCCAGCACAAGCTGACACCCAGGACTTCACGCTCAACGAGCTCAACGGGAGCGGCGCGAACGCAAGCGCCACCATCACCAACAACGATGACGGCAGCCTCACGGTGAGCATCGACGGCAGCGGGTTCACGCCGAACTCGCCACACGCCCAGCACATCCACGGCGCAGCGACGGGTGACTTCTTCTGCCCGCCGGCGTCTGCGGACAAGAACGGTGACGGCCAGGTCGCCACCGAAGAGGGTGTCCCGCAGTACGGCAACGTGATGGTCGCCCTGACCACCAAGGGTGACGCCAGCGCCGACAGCGGCCTCGCCGTGGAGCGTATGCCGGTGGCCGACGCCAGCGGTAACCTCAGCTACGAGCGCACCATCCCCGCCAGCGCCATCCCCGAGGGGATCGCCGAGAACGTCGAGAACCTGCACATCGTGCAGCACGGTCTCGACGTGAACGGGAACGACAAGTACGACCTCGAGTCACTCGGCGAGTCCGTGTTCGCCAAGTCGCTCGGCGTCGCGGGCATTCCGGAGGAGGCGACCAACCCCGCCACCTGTGGTGAGGTCACCCCGTCCGGTTCGGTCGAGACCGGCGCCGGAAACACCAGCGGCACCGAGAACATGCCGCTGTTCGCACTCGGCGGCGCCGCACTGATCGGTACCTTCGGTGCAGTCGCGATGCGTCGTCGCTTCGCTGAGTCGGGCATCCAGTCCTGACCATGCATATCAACAATGAGAACGGACGGCGGCGACCGCGCCTCGTGGCGACGGTCGTCGCCGTCCTTCTCGCCTGCACGGGAGTGGCGGCGGTGGCTCTTGGGATCACCTCCCAGGAGCCTGCGCCGCCGTCGCCCCCGGGCGGTCAGGCGGCCGATGCCTCATCGCCTTCCCAGCGTCCTGCTTCCTCACCCGATGCCCAGCCACGGCGCTCAGGCGACCCGGGCAGCAAGCAATCCAAGAATACGGACGCGAAGCCGAAACCTGTCGTCGACGAGCTGGTCTTCTCCCGACCGGTTCGCGTCGCGATCCCCAAGATCGGGGTCTCCGCCTCGCTCGTCGACCTCGGGCTGAACGACGAGGGCGCCATGGAAACCCCTCAGTCGGTGGACGAGGCCGGCTGGTTCACTCCCTCGCCGCCCCCCGGTATCCCCGGGGCCACGGTCATCTCCGGCCACGTCACCTACAACGAGCCCGCGGTCTTCTTCAAGCTGGGGGAGCTCCGCAACGGTGACCGCGTGCGCGTCGAGCGCGAGGACGGTGTCACCACCATCTTCGAGGTCACCAAGATCGGCAGCTTCCTCAAGAACGAGTTTCCCACCGAGGCGGTCTACGCCCAGCCCGACCGCTCCGAGCTCCGGTTGATCACCTGCGGTGGTAAGTACGACAACGTGAACAACAGGTATCTCTCGAACGTGATCGTCTGGGCGAAGATCGTCGGAGCCGAGAAGGCCTGACCGGTCCTCGACGCCTCGCACGTCCCGGCTGCGCTCGCCGTACCCCTCCCTTCTCCGCGGCCGCGGGACGTTCTCCTTCCCCCGCGGCCGCGGTTTCCACGCCTGCCTGCTCGGCTCCCGACCCTCGGCGACCAGGAGGTCTCCCGAGCGGCCCGCTCGACGTGCAACCTGATGTGAGGCTGCACCCTTCGTCCGGCTTTTACGGCCTTCGTCCGCAGAGGTGGCACGTCCATACGGTCGGACGTTTCAACCCCATCACCAGCGGCCCCCACCGGTCTCCAGTCGCACCCGTACGGGCGTACGACGGATGCTGCCCGGATGTGCAGAACCGACTACATCCCAACAAGTGTTTGACAGTCGCTCCTTCTCGGCGCAGCCACTGCGCACCGCTGCGACTGCGAACGCTCTCCCTGCTGACCGGCGCGGAGATGAGCGCCGCCGAGGTCGCCCGGGAGCTCGACTTGACCCACGCCAACGCGTCCTACCACCTTCGCGTCCTCGCCGCCGCCGACCTCGTGGTTCAGGCCGGTGGCGAGAGGATCCGCGGCGGCGTCGCGAAGAGGTACCGGCACCTCTGGGACCGGCCGGAAGCTGTGCACCAGGGCACTGAGGCCGGCGTCTGGGAGGAGGTCATCAGCCTGATCGACCGCGCCGCACGCCTGATCCACGCGAGGCGAAACCCCCTCGCACCGCTGCGCGAGACCAACTTCGCGTGGTACTACGCATCACGGTTCGCCAACACCCTCGGCACGATGATGGCAGGGATCGCACTCACCCTTCGCCGCGCTCGACCTCACCGACTCGGCCACCGCACTCGGCCAGGTGCTCGCAGCGCACACCATCCCCGATGGTGGTCTTCCTGCTCTTCCGAGGCGTCATTGCCGATCGGTTTCCCCGGACACTGGTGCTTCAGGCGTCGAACCTGACGTCGGCGCTGACTCAGGGCCGTTGCTCAGGGTGACCTTCCTGGCGGGCATGGGGATCGAAGTCTCAGCATGGGCTGGAACCTCGCCATGCAGGAGAACATTGAGGACGACATGCTTTCGCGCGCCTACTCCTACGACGCGCTGGTTTCGTTCGTCGCGATGCCGATCGGCCAGCTCGCCTACTGCCCGCTCAGAGAGACTTTCGGCTACCGCGACGTGCTGATGATGAGCGGGATCGTGTACGGCGCGACCGCCCTGCTGGTGTTGACGTCCCGTTCGGTGCGCAACCTTGGGAACGGACCGACGCGCACGTGCCGACCGTGGCCTGAGCGCAAGGTCTCGGACGGTGGAGCAGCCGCTATCCGCTCCCCCAGCGCTCGGCCAGAACGCGCACCACCTTCAGGTCGCGCGTGGTGGCAGTCCCGAGCGACCTCTCGAAGCGGGCGTTGCTGAAGCGCGCCTCGTGTGTCGGTTTGTCCAGCCACACGTGCACGGCCCGACCCACGACCTGCGCGCGCTCACCGTCGATGTTCCATGCGTCGATCTCCTCGACGGCCTGGGCAGGGGGGTCGGCCTTGAGGAACGTCACGTAGCGCCGGGGCTCCCCGGGAAGCGGCGGGTCGAGTGCCATCGCGTCGTCGTACACCTTCCTGATCTCCCCAGGCGTCAGCACAAGAGCGGGTACGTCGAAGCCGCAGCCGCCGGCCAGTGCCTTCTCCACGTGCTGCTCGACTCTCGCCCGGGACCGCATCGAGCTTCGGAACCGGATGTTGCCGGTCTGGATGTAGGTCTCGACGTCCTTGAGACCCGATGCCGTCAGGCAGGTGCGCAGGTCGGCCATCTTGTAGGTCCGGCCGCCCACGTTGATGGCACGGAGGAGAGCGACGTACGTCGGCATGGCCAGATTCTCTCAGCTGTTGCTGAACACGGCCGGCCCGCCGTCGGAGTCGTTCTCGGGTCCTCGCCCGGCCCAGGTCCACGCATAGGCGGAGTCCTCGGCCGCCAGGCCGCCTTCGCCGAGCTCGAGTGGACGGAACGTGTCGACCATGACCGCAAGCTCGTCGAAGTACTCCGCTCCCAGCGACGCCTCGATCGCGGACGGCTGCGGACCGTGGGCGTAGCCGCCCGGGTGCACGGAAACCGACCCGATGCCGATCCCGGAGCCCTTGCGGGCCTCGTAGTCACCGCCGACGTAGAACATCACCTCGTCGCTGTCCACGTTGGAGTGGTAGTAGGGCACCGGGACCGAGAGCGGGTGGTAGTCGACCTTGCGGGGGACGAAGTTGCAGATCACGAGGTTGTGGCCCTCGAAGACCTGGTGGACCGGCGGCGGCTGGTGGACCCGTCCGGTGATCGGCTCGAAGTCCTCGACGTTGAAGGTGTACGGGTACAGGCACCCGTCCCAGCCGACCACGTCCCAGGGGTGCGTGGCGTAGGTCATCCGGGTGCCGACGACCCCACTCGGGGAGGACCCCCGGTGCTTGACCAGCACCTCCACGTCCTTCCCCTCGTTCAGCAGGGGCTGGTCGGGGGCGTAGAGGTCCCGTTCACAGTACGGCGAGTGCTCGAGGAACTGGCCGTAGCGCGAGAGGTATCGCTTGGGCGGGGCGAGATGGGAGTTGGCCTCGACGACATAGGCCCGCACCGGACCCTGGCTCCCGTCGGGAACCCACCTGTGCGTGGTCGACCGCGGGATGACCACGTAGTCGCCCGGCCGGAACGGGAGCACGCCGAAGAGCGTCTCAACTTCGCCCTCGCCGGCCTCCACGAACACGCACTCGTCCCCGATCGCGTTGCGGTAGTACGGCGAGCTCTCCTCCGCGACGACGTAGGAGATCCGGACGTCACTGTTGCCCAGCACCAGCCGGCGCCCCTCGACGACGTCGACCTCGGGTCGGCCGAGCCCGTCGAGATCCTCGAAGAGCGAGTGGAGCCGTAGATGACGGGGTTTGAGCGGGTGGTTCGCGGTCGTGCCGAGATCGGGAAGGTCCCACGTCTGGCTGTTCACGATGGCCGAGGGCACACCACTGTGGTAGAGCAGTGAGGAGTCGGAGGAGAACCCTTCCTCCCCCATGAGCTCCTCGTAGTGCAGCGCACCCGCGACGGCACCTCCGGTTCCACCGGCCGCCTCGTCGATGCGGAACTGCGTGTGCCGCTTGGCGGGGATCGAGCCCACATGCCGGTAGTAAGCCATCGTGTCTGGTTCCCGAAACTGTTGTCCGACTGAGTCTCTGTGCTGGATGCTCGTTCTATAAACGAACACATGTGTTCGTTTAAGTCCACGATGGGTTAGTGTCGCGGGCGTGTCAACCTCTTCGTCGACGAGCGCACGACCTGGCGTGACGCCGTACGAGTCGCTGGTCGACGACGCTGCACTCTTTCCGCCCGGGAACGCGGCACTTCCCGACGCGGTCACCGCTCACCAGCAGCACCGACGAGCGCCCTACGCCAATCTGGTCGGCAGCTTCGTGATCAGTGACTCGGCACTTCCGGACCTGCTCCGTGAGCTTCGCACGGCGCCGTCGACCGTGGCCGGGCCGACCGAGCAGCCCACGGAGCCGCTGAGAGTCGCCGTCGTGGTCACCGGGGGCGCGGGTGCCCTGGAACCGGCGGTGCGGTGGGCCGCCGGAGCAAACGAGCTCGACCTCCGTGCCGTCGAGATCGCGCTGCGCGACGAGAGCGACCTCGCGCACAATGCCCGGCGGATGGCCACCGCCGTCGCCCAGCTCGTCGTGAGCGGTCACCTCGGAGAGGACGTCGCGGTGTACGTCGAGCCACCGCGGTTGTACGGCGAGCCGCCGAGCCACTCGTGGCTGAGCGCGCTCGATGAGCTCGCGGCGACGGATCTCCGCCTGAAGTTCCGCACCGGCGGGCTGGCGGCGGACGCATTTCCCAGTGCCTCCGAGCTGGCGGACTGTATTGAGTCGGCCCTGGACCGAGAGCTGCGACTGAAGTGCACTGCCGGACTGCACCATGCCCTGCGTCACCGCGACGACACAAGTGGGTTCGAGCACCACGGGTTCCTCAACGTCCTGCTGGCGACCCGCGCCACGCTCGACGGTGCATGTCCCAGGGACGTGGCCGACCTGCTCGACTGCTCCGACCCCTCAATTCTGGTGAACCTCATCGCACGGACCGGCTCAGCGGCACTTATGTCCGCGAGGTCGTGGTTCACCTCCTTCGGCTCGTGCAGCGTCTCGGAGCCCGTAGAGGACCTCGTGGGGCTCGGCCTGCTGCCCGACTCGGTGCTGCAGCCCGCACCGCAGGCCGCAGTGCGCTCGGCACCGGATACCGCCCGGGAGCGGACATGAACCACAACACCACGTGGGTCGAGGCAGCATCCGGTTCGCTCTACGACGTCGACCATCTGCCCTTCGGCGTCTTCTCGCGCGGTGAGGAGGCGGCTCGCGTCGGAGTCCGGATCGGTGACCAGGT
The DNA here is from genome assembly GCA_030859325.1 of Actinomycetota bacterium. GTDB lineage: Bacteria > Actinomycetota > Actinomycetes > Propionibacteriales > Nocardioidaceae > Nocardioides_C. The sequence goes on along the minus strand of JALZKI010000056.1, from coordinate 8,486 downwards.
GCTCGATCTCGCACCGGTGGCAGCCGCCGAGATGATGGCGATCGCCCACGTCTTCGAGGCGCCGGACCTCAATCCCTTTCTCGCCACGGGCAGACACACGTGGGCGGGGGTACGGCGCTGGCTGACCGGCCTGCTCTGCGACGAGGCGGAGCGGAGGCTCGTCGAGCCGTCGCTGGTCCCGCTCGAGGAGGTGGTGCTGCACCTTCCGGTGACGGTGGCCGACTATGTGGACTTCTACTGCTCACTGGAGCACGCCACCAACGTCGGCGCGATGTTCCGCCCCGATGCCGAGCCGCTGCTTCCGAACTGGCGTCATCTGCCGGTTGGCTACCACGGGCGGGCCGGGACTGTGGTGGTCTCCGGCACACCGGTCCGACGACCCCGGGGACAGGTCAAGGCACCCGACGAGGCCTTTCCTTCCTACGGAGCCTCCCGGCGTCTGGACATCGAGGCCGAGCTGGGCTTCGTGGTGGGTTCCCCGAGCCGGCTCGGGGAACAGGTCGGCGTCGGGCTGTTCCCAGATCACGTCTTCGGCGTCGTCGCGCTCAACGACTGGTCGGCGCGGGACATCCAGGCGTGGGAGTACGTCCCGCTGGGGCCCTTCCTGGGCAAGTCCTTCGCGACCTCTGTCGCGGCCTGGGTCACTCCACTCGAGGCACTCGAGACCGCCCGCACCGAACTTCCCGTCCAACAGCCCGAGCCGCTCCCCTACCTCCGCGGAGGGGCTCGGGCCGGCTACGACATCGACTTCGAGGTCGAGCTGAACGGGGAGGTCGTCACCCGCCCGCCGTACTCCTCGATGTACTGGTCCCCCGCGCAGATGCTGGCGCACATGACCGTCAACGGAGCCTCGCTACGCACTGGCGACCTGTTCGCATCCGGCACGATCAGTGGTGCCCGGCGCGAGCAGCGCGGGTCCTTCCTCGAGCTGTCCTGGGGTGGAAAGCAGCCGTTCCCGGCCGGCGGGCGGGAGCGGACGTTCCTCGAGGATGGCGACACCGTCACCATCCGCGCCACCGCTCCAGGCCGCATCGGGCGGATCGGACTCGGCGAGGTCACCGGCACGGTCCTTCCCGCCGCGACGTAGTCCTGCGGATGAGGAGTCACGCGGGCACCGGTAGGGAGCGTTGCGTCCGCAGAAGGCGCAGACGCGACTCGGGGGGCATCGGATCACGATTGTGGAGCCGTCAGGTTTAGGCTGCCAGCATGAATGCTCGGACCCTGAAGGTCATCACAGCCGCAGCCCTATTGCCTCTGGCACTCGCCTCGTGCAAGGCGAACACCGACACGACCGAGCTCGAGGACGGTGAGAAGCTCATCAAGAGCGGCAAGCTCACCGTCTGCACGCACCTGCCCTACGAGCCGTTCCAGTACAACAAGGGTGGCGAGATCGTCGGCTTCGACGTGGACGTCGCGGACCTACTTGCCGAGGAGCTCGGAGTTGAGCAGACGATCGTGAACACGCCGTTCGAGACGATCGAGACCGGCCAGGCGATGAACACCGGCAAGTGTGACCTCGCCGCAGCGGGCATGACCATCACCGATGAGCGATCCAAGGTGATGGACTTCTCCGACCCGTACTTCGACGCCACGCAGGCACTTCTGGTGAAGAAGGGCGCAGGCTACGACTCGCTGGACTCGTTGTCGGGCAAGACTCTCGGGGTCCAGATCGGAACCACCGGGCAGGAGTACGCCGAGGAGAACGCTCCTGACGATGTCGAGCTCAAGGTCTTCGAGGACCTCGCCCTGCTCGTGACCGCAGTGAAGACCGGCGATGTCGACGCGTCGATCAACGACAACGGCGTCCTCTACGACTACGTCGAGCAGAACCCCGAGACGGAGGTATCCGTCGAGTTCGACACCGGCGAGCAGTACGGCATGGCGGTGGCGAAGGGCGAGAACGACGCCCTGCTCCAGACCTTGAACGAGGTTCTGGCTCAGGCCAAGGAGGACGGCACCTACGAGAAGCTGTTCCGGAAGTACTTCCCCGACGCTGAGCTCCCCGAGTGACCATGCCAGGCCGTCCCGTCATGCGGCGGGTCTGCACATGAAGAGTCGATGATGGCGCTGAGTCCACGGAGACGTGCCCGGTTGTCCCGCGGCATCCAATACGTCGTCCTACTGGCGCTAGTCGTCATCATTTTTTCCCTCGCCGACCTAGGTCAGCTCCAGAAGGACTTCTTCGACGTCGCGATCATCCAGGGAATGTTCCCGGACGTCTTCGTGATCGCCCTCAAGAACACCGTGCTCTACACAGCCTGCGGTTTCACCTTCGGCTTGCTGCTCGGCATGGTACTGGCGCTGATGCGGCTTTCGCCGGTGGGGCCGTACCGCTGGCTGGCCACCGGGTTCATCGAGTTCTTTCGTGGGCTTCCCGCGCTGGTCGTGTTCATCGCTCTCAACACCGGAGTCCCGATTGCCTTTCCCGGATACGAGATCCCAGGTGATGAGCTCGGAGTCGCGACCCTGGCGCTCGGACTCGTCGGCGGTGCCTACATGGCCGAGACGATCCGGGCGGGGATCCAGGCCGTACCCAAGGGACAGATCGAGGCCGCGAGGTCGTTGGGCATGCCCCAAACCCGGGCGATGCGCTCCATCGTCATCCCACAGGCGTTCCGGATCATCCTTCCTCCGCTGACCAACGAACTGATCCTGCTGACCAAGGACTCGTCATTGGTCTACCTGCTCGGTTACACGGCAGCAACCGTAGAACTCGCCTCTTTCGGACGCGAAGTCCTCAATCAGGAGAAGAACTTCACCCCTCTAGTCGTGATCTCACTGTGCTACCTGTTGATCACCGTTCCGCTGTCGATCGTCGTACGCCGGATGGAAGCCCGAGCAGAGAGGGCGCGCTGATGACCGAGCCGCAGATCAAGGCCGACGCGCCCGCCATCGACGTCAGGGACCTGCACAAGTCCTTCGGTCACCACGAGGTCCTCAAGGGCATCGACTTCAACGTCGACAACGGCGATGTCGTCTGCGTGATCGGCCCCTCCGGTTCCGGCAAGTCGACCCTGCTCAGGTGCGTCAACCTGCTCGAGAGTCCGACCTCCGGCACGATCTTCGTCGAGGGCGTGGAGATCACGGACCCCGACATCGACGTGGACAAGATCCGCAGCCGGATCGGCATGGTTTTCCAGTCCTTCAACCTCTTCCCCCACCTGAGCGTGATGGGCAACCTCACCATCGCCCAGCAGCGCGTCAAGAAGCGGAGCAAGGCCGAGGCCGTCGAGGTCGCCCGCAAGAATCTGGAAAAGGTAGGCATCCCCGAGAAGGAGGACGCCTACCCTGCGCACCTCTCGGGTGGCCAGCAGCAGCGGGTCGCGATCGCCCGGGCGCTGTCGATGGACCCGGACATGATGCTCTTCGACGAGCCCACGAGCGCGCTCGACCCTGAGCTCGTGGGCGACGTGCTCGCGGTGATGAAGGACCTTGCGCGCGAAGGGATGACGATGATGGTGGTCACCCACGAGATGGGTTTTGCCCGCGAGGTGGGGGACAACCTCGTCTTCATGGACGACGGGTTGATCCTCGAGGAGGGTGTCCCCAGCAAGGTGCTGTCGAACCCGCAGCATGAACGCACCAGGTCGTTCCTGTCCAAGGTGCTCTGATCAGTCGCCGCGGGAGGCCGTCTGCCGCGTCGGACCGGGGTCCCCGGTCGTCGGCTCGGTGACCCGACCACGCAGAGCCTCGAGCTGAGCGGCCATGGCAGCCCCGAAGAAGAAGGCGATCGAGGTGAGGTAGGTCCAGATCAGCAGGGCCATCACACCGGCCAGCGGCCCGTAGACGCTCCCGAAGCTGGCGCTGTACTGCACGTATATCCCGAGCAGCGCCGAGGCCACCATCGTGAGTGCGACGCTGACCGCTGACCCGAGTCCGAGCCACGACAGTCCCGGCTGACGGCGGCGCGGTGCGTGGTCGAGCAGCACCGCGATCGTGAACGTCGTGACCGCCAGCCCCAGCGGCCACCGGACCACGTCCCAGACCCGGTCGGTGGTGTCGGACCATCCGTACACGTCCTGCATCGCGTCCCCGAACGGGCCTCCCGCCACGAGAAGAGCGAAGCCCGAGGCGATCGGAAGGGCGAGGACCAGCGTCATCACCACCGCACGGCCGTACTTCCACGGGGCCGGCCGGTCACGGGGGATGCCGTAGATGCGGTTGCACCCCCGCTCGACCTGGCCGACCGCCGTCACCATGGACAGCACTGCGAACAGCAGCCCGAGGACCAGAGCGATCTCGCCGGACTCCTCTGCCGCCTTACCAGAGGCCAGCGCGCTGGAGAGCATGTCGTTCTCCCGTGACCCGGGGGTGAGCGCAGCGATCGTGCGCGCGAGCACCCTGGTCTCCTGCTTCGCGTCTAGGCCGGCCGCGAGACCGGTCATCGCGAGCAGGAAAGGTACGACACCCAACGCCATCTGCAACGCGAGTGCCCGTGAGTTGGTGAAGCCGTCGCCGTACCGGAAGCGCAGGAACGAGCTGACGGCCAGGTGCGCCAACCCGTGCCTGCGCACGGTGTGCCAGGCGTCCTCGGCGTCGAGCTCGTCGCCCGACATGTCCGTCGTCACCGGCACCTGCGTCGCTGTGGTCACCTGGGACAGTGTGCCGGGTTGTCGGACCCCGCCGCGTGCGAGACCAGTCTTCGGCTTGGCTCACAGGTTGCCGCGCAGCTCCTGCTCGCGCTCGATCGCCTCGAACAGCGCCTTGAAGTTTCCCTTGCCGAAGCCGAGCGACCCGTGCCGCTCGATGAACTCGTAGAAGACCGTCGGCCGGTCACCCATGGGTTTGGTGAAGATCTGGAGCAGGTAGCCGTCCTCGTCGCGATCCACCAGGATGCGCCGCTTCTTCAGCTCCTCGATCGGCACCCGCACGTTGCCGATGCGCTCGCGCAGCTCCGGGTCGTCGTAGTAGGAGTCGGGCGTCGCGAGGAACTCGATGCCGTTGTCGCGCAAGATGTCGACGGTGCGCAGGATGTCACCTGTCGCGAGCGCGATGTGCTGGCAGCCCGCACCCCCGTAGAAGTCGAGGTACTCGTCGATCTGCGACTTACGCTGTGCGACCGCGGGCTCGTTGAGCGGGAACTTCACGCGGTGGTTGCCGCTCGCGACGACCTTCGACATCAGCGCGGAGTAGTCGGTGGCGATGTCGTCCCCGATGAACTCGGCCATGTTCACGAAGCCCATCACCTTGTTGTAGAAGCCCACCCACTCATCCATCCGGCCGAGCTCGACATTGCCCACACAGTGGTCGACAGCCTGGAACAGACGCTTGGGATGGCCCTGCGCGCGGGTGACGGTCGTGGACGCGGCCACGTAGCCGGGCAGGTACGGGCCGTCGTACCTCGACCGGTCGACCAAGGTGTGCCGGGTCTCGCCGTAGGTCGCGATGGCTGCTGAGCGCACCGAGCCGAAGCCGTCGGACACGTCGTGCGGCTCCTCGAGGATCCTTGCGCCGGCCGAGCGGGCGTGCGCGATGCACTGGTCGACGTCGGGCACCTCGATCGCGAGGTCGACCACCCCGTCGCCGTGCGCGCGGTGGTGCTCCAGCAGCGGGCTGTCGGGTGCGACTCCCCCGGTGAAGACGAACCGCGCGGAGCCCGAACGCAGCACGTAGCTCTTGCTGTCGCGGCAGCCGGTCTCGGGGCCCCGGTAGGCCTCGAGGTCCATTCCCAGCGCTAGCTGGTAGAAGCCCGCGGTCTGGGTCGCGTTGCCCACCACGAAGCACACCGCGTCCATTGCGGTGACCGGGAACGGGTCCTTGCTGGCGTCGTACTCCACCAGCCCGACGAGCTGTTGCAGCTGCTCGAGGGTCAGATCCGCCCTCAGCTCTTCTTGGGTCAGGGTCGTCATCGTCGATGCAGTCATGACGTGAAGCATGGGTGTCAAAGGCAGAATGTGCAACAGTACGACGTGGAACTATGCAACTTGTTCAGCCGAAGGAGCCAAGATGGACGACTTGGACCGCACATTGATCCGTCTCTTCGCAGACCAGCCGCGGATCGGCGTGCTCGAGGCGTCCCGAAGACTCGGAGTGGCTCGCGGAACCGTCCAGGCGCGCCTGGACAAGCTGGTCACATCGGGCGTCATCGCCGACTGGGGGCCCAACCTGGATCCCGAGGCCCTCGGCTATCCGGTGATGGCATTTCTCACGCTGGAGATCCGCCAGGGCTCTTCCGAGCCCGGAGGGTACGGCTCCGGCGGGCACGACGCGGTCGCCTCCCACCTGGCCCGTATCCCTGAGGTGCTCGAAGCCTTCACCATCACCGGCGCCGGAGACATGTGGGCGCGGGTGGTCGCCCGGTCGAACACGGATCTGCAGCGTGTCATCGACTCTGTCCTCTCCGGCGCGGGCATCGTGCGCTCCTCGACGGTGATCGCACTCGCAACCCAGGTCCCGCTCCGGGTGCTTCCTCTGCTCGACGCGCCGTCGCCGTCCGGCTAGTGTGACCCACAGCACGCAGCACGCCTTTACTACGGACCGTCCGGCACGTACCTGCCGGTGAAGGGATGACCCATCATGGCCTCAGTCACCTACGAGAACGCCGAGCGGCTCTATCCAGGATCTGACAATCCGGCGGTGAACGACCTGAACCTCGAGATCGGCGACGGGGAGTTCATGGTCCTCGTCGGACCCTCGGGATGCGGCAAGTCCACCAGCCTGCGCATGCTCGCCGGGCTCGAAGAAGTCACCAACGGCAAGATTCACATCGGAGAGCGTGACATCACCCACCTTCCCCCGAAGGACCGTGACATCGCGATGGTCTTCCAGAACTACGCCCTCTACCCGCACATGTCGGTTGCCGACAACATGGCGTTCTCACTGAAGATGGCGAAGGTCGGCAAGGAGGAGCGGAACCAGCGCGTCCAGGAGGCCGCAAAGCTTCTCGACCTGGAGGCGTACCTCGACCGCAAGCCCAAGGCGCTCTCCGGTGGGCAGCGTCAGCGGGTGGCGATGGGCCGGGCGATCGTGCGGCAGCCTCAGGTCTTCTGCATGGACGAGCCGCTATCCAACCTTGACGCCAAGCTCCGAGTGTCGACCCGCACCCAGATCGCCGCTCTGCAGCAGCGCCTGGGCATCACCACGGTCTACGTCACCCACGACCAGGTCGAGGCGATGACGATGGGTGACCGGGTCGCGGTGATGAAGGACGGGTTTCTCCAGCAGGTCGACTCCCCACTCAACCTCTACGACCGGCCGAAGAACCTGTTCGTCGCCGGCTTCATCGGCTCTCCCGCGATGAACCTCATCACGGCGACCGCGACCGAGGGCGGCGCGTGCATCGGGGACTACACCCTGCCCGTCGACCGTGCCAGGATGTCGAGGGTGAAGGGCAGCGGTGGCGAGATCACCGTCGGGATCCGTCCCGAGGCCTGGCGCCTGGTCGCCGAGGACGAGGGTGGTCTCCCGGTAAAGGTTACCGTGCTCGAGGAGCTCGGCGCCGACGCCTTCCTCTACGGTCACAGCGGGGTGGAGGGTACGCCGAGCGAGATCATCGCCCGCCTCGACGCCCGACGCGACGTGCACAAGGGGTCGATGGTGTACGTCACCACCGACCCCGACAAGGTGCACGTCTTCGACACAGCATCCGGAGACCGGCTCTCCGACTGACACCGTCACGACTTGTCAGGTCCTGCCTGGTCCCGAGCACCGGCAGCGCCTGACAGTCAGGACAGAAGGTCCGCGACCTCGTCGGCGGCCGCGGTCACCTTCGGGCCGACGGCTGCTGCGTCCAGGTTCGCGAGTGTGACGATGCCCACCGATGCCTCGAGCCCCTCGACGCCGAGCACCGGTGAGGCGATCCCGCGCGCGCCCACTTGGAGCTCGGCGACGGTCTGCACGAAGCGGGAGCCCGGGCGCGTGCCGGCCACGATCTCGCGACCCATCAGGATCGCCTTTCCGGCCGCCCCCTGCCGCAATGGATGCCGTGCCCCGACCCGGTAGGCCACATGGAAGTCGGTCCACGTCGGCTCCACGACCGCGATCGCGAGCGCCTCTTCCCCGTCGGCCACGGTCAGGTGGGCCGTCGTACCCAGCTCCTCGGCGAGGCCACGCAGCACCGGGTTCGCCAGCTCGCGCAGCACCGGCTGCAACCCCCGCGCCAGCGCCAGCACGCTCAGGCCGATGTGCAGCCGTCCGGCGGTGTCTCTGCGCGCGAGCCCGTGCTGCTCCAACGTGGTGACAAGCCGATAGACCACAGTCCGGTTCACCTCGACGGCCGTGGCTAGCTCGGTGATGCTCATCCCGCCAGGTGCGGTGGCCAGCACACCCAGCACACGAAGGCCGCGGTCGAGCGTCTGAGAGGTCTCCGCGGCCATGGGACCGAGGATATGCTGATCGGTCTGCGCGGAGCGGATACCCGCCCGACCAGCGATCCGGCGTCCGGCGGACCGGACCTCCTGCTCGGGTAGAGGTTCAGCTCCTCGAAGGTTGCACCCAGTTCCTCAGCATCCGCCCGCGACGATGCCCGCCTCAGCGCATTGGCTGCG
>JALZKI010000055.1 GCA_030859325.1 Actinomycetota bacterium | reverse complement strand
CCGCGATCTCGACCTGCACCTTCTGCCCGACGCCGACGACGTCCTCGACCGCCTCGACCCGCTTGCCGCCGGCCAGCGCCCGCAGCTTGGAGATGTGCAGCAAACCGTCCTTGCCGGGCAGGAGGGACACGAACGCGCCGAAGTTGGTGGTCTTGACCACGGTGCCGAGGTAGCGCTCACCGACCTCGGGCATCGTGGGGTTCGCAATGCCGTTGATGACCGCCCGAGCAGCCTCTGCAGCCTCGCCGTTGGTCGCACCGATGTAGATGGTGCCGTCGTCCTCGATGCTGATCTGGGCACCGGTGTCGTCCTGGATCTGGTTGATGACCTTCCCCTTGGGGCCGATCACCTCACCGATCTTGTCGACCGGAACGCGCACGGTGATGATCCGCGGCGCGTGCAGCGACATCTCCTCCGGTGTGTCGATGGCTTCGGCCATCACGTCAAGGATCGCGAGCCGTGCGTCCTTGGCCTGGGTCAGGGCGCCGGCCAAGATCTCAGCCGGGATGCCGTCAAGCTTGGTGTCGAGCTGAAGTGCCGTGACGAACTCACGGGTTCCGGCGACCTTGAAGTCCAAGTCACCGAAGGCGTCCTCCGCACCTAGGATGTCGGTGAGCGCGACGTACTGCGTCGCACCGTCGACCTCCCCCGAGATCAGGCCCATCGCGATGCCGGCGACGGGTGCGCGAAGCGGCACACCAGCCTGCAGCAGCGACATCGTCGAGGCGCAGACCGAACCCATCGAGGTCGACCCGTTGGAGCCCATCGCTTCGGAGAGCTGGCGGATCGCGTAGGGGAACTCCTCACGCGTCGGTAGCACCGGTAGAAGCGCCCGGCGGGCAAGCGCGCCGTGCCCGACCTCGCGACGCTTGGGCGAGCCCACCCGACCGGTCTCTCCGGTGGAGAAGGGCGGGAAGATGTACTTGTGCATGTAGCGACGCGTTTTCTCCGGGGAAAGCGTGTCGAGCTTCTGCTCGAGCGTCAGCATGTTCAGCGTGGTGACGCCCAGGATCTGGGTCTCACCGCGCTCGAACAGCGCCGAGCCGTGGACGCGCGGGATCACGCCGACTTCGGCCGACAACGTCCGGATGTCGCTCAGTCCACGACCATCCATCCGCACCTTGTCGCGCAGCACGCGGTCACGGATGGTCTTCTTGGTCAGCGCCTTGTACGCCGCACCGATCTCCCTCTCACGGCCCTCGAAGTCACCGGCGACCTTGTCGAGCACTGAGACCTTGATCTCGTCGAGCTTGGTCTCGCGGTCCTGCTTGCCGGGGATGACGAGCGCCTCGGCCAGGTCTTTCTCCGCGACCTTGGCGACCGCGCCGTAGGCGTCCTCGGCATAGTCGGGGAAGACCGGAAACTCGATGACCGGCTTGGCGGCCTGCTTGGCGAGCTCGGACTGCGCGTCACACAGCTGCTTGATGAACGGCTTGGCGGCGTCAAGACCTCCTGCGACGACCTCCTCGGTCGGCGCCTGCTTGCCCGAGCGGACCAGTTCCCAGGTCTGCTCGGTCGACTCGGCCTCGACCATCATGATCGCGACGTCGCCGGACTCGGTCACGCGCCCTGCGACGACCATGTCGAAGACGGCGTGCTCGAGCTGGCTGTGAGTCGGAAAAGCCACCCACTGGCCGTCGATCAGGGCGACGCGGACGCCGCCGACCGGGCCGGAGAAGGGCAGGCCGGAGAGCTGGGTGGACAGCGACGCCGCGTTGATCGCGAGTACGTCGTAGGGGTGGTCTGGGTCGAGCGCCATCACGGTGATGACGACCTGGACCTCGTTGCGCAGACCCTTCTTGAAGGTCGGACGCAGCGGGCGGTCGATCAGCCGGCAGGTGAGGATGGCGTCTTCGCCCGGGCGGCCCTCGCTACGGAAGAACGACCCGGGGATCTGGCCCGCGGCGTACATCCGCTCCTCGACGTCGATCGTCAAGGGGAAGAAGTCGAAGTGTTCTTTAGGGTGCTTTCCAGCCGTCGTGGCCGACAAGAGCATAGTCTCGTCGTCCAGGTAGGCGGTGACCGAACCAGCGGCCTGTCGGGCAAGCAGCCCGCTCTCGAACTTGACGGTGCGGGTGCCGAACGTGCCGTTGTCGATGACGGTCTCGACCGCCGAAACGATGGGTCCCTCCATGGGATACCCCTTTCTTATGCGCGGAGCGATCAACGGAGCGCCTCCGACCATCGATCGGTGTGCGCACAGTGCGCGGTTGCTCGCCTCCGATGACTCGGGGGGCCGGTCTTCGATCGAGGTCCGCGGCGGCTGTCGCATGTCTGCCAGATCTGGCGAGCGACGGACTCCGAAGGCCACTACCGAGGACCGGGCGCCAGACGTCCGCGGTCACTCCTGTGAATGGATGTTCTCTATTGAGTTGTGCCGGTCATGCAGCAGGAGCGACCAGCCCCGATGCGGGGATGACCGCTCCTACGAGTTCATCTGCGAAGGCCGAGCCGTTCCACGATCGAACGGTAACGGTTGATGTCTTCCTTCTGCATGTAGTTCAGAAGGCGACGACGCTGGCCGACGAGCAGCAGCAGACCACGACGAGTGTGGTGGTCGTGCTTGTGCTCCTTGAGATGCTCGGTCAGGTGGGAGATGCGATGGGACATGAGCGCGACCTGCACCTCGGGTGAGCCGGTGTCACCTTCGGTGGTGGCGTACTCAGCGATGATCTTCTTCTTGGTATCCGCGTCGGTACCAGTGGACACGCGGGCTCCTCTCGAGGGAATCGTTGCGCGGCGCGCCGGGGCCTGTTCACCCGGGCACTATCGATCCGCGGCCGTTCGACGGCAACGCCCAAGATTATCAGCGCACTGTTCGTTCACCCAATCGGCGCGTTGCTCTCTTTCGGCCTCCGGCGGCCGATGTCGGATGCCCGCTGAGCCGGCGCCGCGAAGAAAGGTGGCGAACGACCACGATGTTGGTCCGTGAGCGGCCGGTTTCGCCACCTGCTCTCGCGACCCGGGCAGGTCAGCCCGCGAGCACCCGACGTACCGCATCGCGACCGGCCATGGGGTCCGTCGCCGTCAGTGCCGCCTCCGGGCCTGCTCACAGGTGTCCATGCTCACCGTGGCCAACTGGGCACCCACCGGGCGTACGGCGCTCAGCGCCATCGACAGCGACGTGACACCCATCCCCACGAGCGCAGCGGCCAGCATGGGGTCAGCAGCAGCCTCACCACACACCCCGACCGGCTTGCCGGCTCGTTTGCCCGCCTCTGCGGTGATCGCGATCAGGGAGAGAACGGCCGGCTGCCAGGCATCGGTCAGATGTGCGAGATCGCTGGCCATCCGGTCTGCGGCCATCGTGTACTGCGTCAGGTCGTTGGTACCGATGGAGAGGAAGTCGACGACCTCGAGCAGCTTATGGGCCTGCAACGCCGCACTGGGGATCTCGACCATGACCCTGGGACTCAAGCCACGCAGGCGCACCTTCTCGGCGAAATCGCCGCCTCGCCGACCGTGGCCACCATAGGCGCCATCACCCACGGCGACCTGGACGCCTGGTCTGCCGCCGAGGTGATTGCGTCGAGCTGGCGGTCCATCAGGCCCGGCCTTCCGAACGACAGCCGAAGACCACGCACGCCCAGCGCCGGATTCTCCTCACCGGTCAGAGCGGCGAAGGCGATCGGTTTGTCCGAGCCCGCGTCGAGGGTGCGGACGACCACATGTCGGTCGCCACCGAACGCCGCGAGCACCTCCGCGTAGAGCTCGGCCTGCTCGGAGACAGATGGCTCGTCCTTGCGGTTCAGGAAGCACAGCTCGGTGCGGAAGAGACCGACGCCTTCCACTGGTCCCGCCGCCGCGGCCCGGGCGGACGGCCCGTCCGTGACGTTGGCCAGCAGCTCGACGCGGGTTCCGTCCGAGGTCTCCGCGGGACCGACCCACCTGGCCAGTGACGACAGGGCTGCCTCCGCGGCCCGCACCCGCGACGCTGCCTCCTCGTGGCTCGGCGAGACCTGCACCTCACCTGTCGTCCCGTCGACGAGCATCGAGGCCCGGGGGCGACGGCAAGGACACCGGAGACACCGACGACGCAGGGAATGCCGAGCTGGCAGGTGATGATCCCGGTATGGCTGGTCGGGCCGCCTTTCTCGGTGACCAGCGCCAGCACCCGAGACGCGTCCAAGCCGGCGGTGTCCGCAGGCGCGAGGTCCTCGGCGACCAGGATCGAGGGGACCTCCGGCACCGGAACTCCCGGTTCCGGCTCACCCTGAAGCTGCTGACCCAGCTCGCACGGGCTCTGGAGTCACCGGCACCGACCTCGTGGAAGGTGCCCGGCTGGGGGCGCGGCCTGATGTCTGTCGTGGTCATCCCGCTTGTGGCGACGCTGATCTCCGGGTTCGTCATGCTGGCCGTGCTCGGGCGGCCACTCGCTGCGCTGATGGCCGCGTTGACCGAGCTGCTCAACGGCATGACCGGCGCGTCGGCGATCGTGCTCGGCGTCATCCTCGGGTTGATGATGGCCTTCGACATGGGCGGCCCGCTGAACAAGACCGCCTATGGCTTCGCCACCGCCGGGCTGGGCGCCGTGTCGGCCACGGCGACAGATGCGCCTCAGCTGAAGATCATGGCTGCGGTCATGCTGGCCGGCATGGCCCCGCCGCTCGCACTGGCCCTCGCCACAGTCGTGCGTCCGCGACTCTTCGATGTGGTCGAACGCGAGAACGGCAAGGCCGCCTGGGCCCTCGGCGCCTCGTTCATCACGAGGGCGCCATTCCGTTCGCGGCCGCCGACCCCCTGCGCGTGATTCCCTCGATGATGTTCGGCAGCGCGGTGACCGGTGCCATCTCGATGGGCGCCGACGTGACCCTGCGCGCACCACACGGTGGCGTGTTCGTCTTCTTCGCGGTCGGCAACATCATCGGGTTCCTGATCGCCCTCGTGGCCGGGGTCGTGGTGGCGACCGCCAGCGTCGTACTGCTCAAGACTCTCACCGAGACCCGGACCAAGACCGGGTCCCAGACAGACCAGCCCATCCACGCGACCGCCTGACAACCCATCCCCGAAGAGGAGAACCACCCATGCCCACCAAGACTGTCATCGTCGGCTCGGCCGTCGGCCTGCACGCCCGACCGGCCGGCATCATCTCCGAAGCCGCTGCCGAGCTCAACGCGGATGTCACCATCGCCACTCCCGGCGGAGAACCGGTGGACGCGAGCTCGGCTCTGCTGATCATGACCCTCGGAGCCGGATACGGCGACACCGTCGAGGTGTCCGGCGACCAGCAGGCGGCGGTCGACAAGATCGCTGTGCTGGTCGAGCAGGATCTCGACGCCTGAGCCGAGCTCCATGGGGCTCACCCGTGATGGGCCTGTCGGCCTACGATCGGAGACCTGAGCAGGAGGCGGGCCAGGCCGCGGCTGCTTCATCGAGCATCGGCGGGGCCCCGCCGGGGCTTGGTAGGCGGCACGAACCTCGGGCGCCTGCTCGAGCTCGTGGGTGATCGAGGTGAATAGCTGCTCGCGAACGAGTGCGCTCGGACTCGACGAAATGCGGGAGGCCCTGCTGCAGGAACCAGCTCTCGACCGCAGCAAGCCTCTTCGTCGAGTCCAACCGTCCAGGGTCGCTGCTCACGCAGGCTCCGGGACGTCGAGTACGACGTGGGCCCGCGCGACGTCGTGGCGCATGGTCTCGATCAGCTCCTCGACGGTATCGAAGCGCTCCATGCCACGCAGGCGGCAGACGAAGGAGACCTCCACGGGCACGCCGTACAGCTCGAGGTCGTCGCGGTCCAGGACGTAGCACTCCACCCGCCGTGCCCGCTCCCCATCGAAGGTCGGATTCGTTCCGACGCTGATCGCTGCCGGCAACGGCGCCGAACCGTCGTCGAGACGTCGCAGCCACCCCGCGTAGACTCCGTCAGCGGGGGCCGCCTGTCTGCCGCTGGTCGGCACGTTCGCCGTCGGGTAGCCGAGCTCACGACCGCGCCGGTCGCCCTCGACAACGACGCCGCGGACCTGGAAAGGTCGGCCGAGGGCCTCGGCCGCGGCTGACACGTCGCCTTCGACAAGGCGGTTCCGGACGTATGTCGAGGACCAGACCTGGGGGCCACCGCCGAGTGGGATACCGACCGTGACGAAGTCGCCGGAGTCACCTGCCAGCCTCAGCAACGACACGTCGCCTGCAGCCCGACTGCCGAACCGGAAGTTGGCACCCACGACGACCGCAGCGGCGTGCAGCGCACCGACGACGATCTCAGCGATGAAGCGTTCCGGTGACCAGGCCGCGATGTCACGGGTGAAGGGTAGGACGAGCACGTGGTCCGCCCCTGCCTGTTGCAGGAGCTCGACCCTGGTCTCGATCGTGGTCAGCGTCGGCGGGCCATGATCTGGACGAAGCACCGCCACAGGGTGCGGGTCGAACGTCACCGCGACGACATGAGCGACTCCGAGCTCGGCGGCGACCTGACGGGCACGCTGGATCACATGCTGGTGACCGAGATGGACTCCGTCGAAGTTGCCGATGGTGACCACGGAACGGGCGAGGTCGACCGGCACGTCGTCGAGCGAGCGCCAGATCCGCACGATGGTTGTGCTCCTGTCACAGGGGGCGGGGCTGGATACGCCGAATGTTCCCACATGTGATCCGGCTGGCGATGCGCCCGTGCCGCCCGACCGGATGGGTCCGCGGAAACCCGAGACGGGCGTGCCGACACGAGCAGTCAGACGAAGACGGCAACAGGCACGGCCACGTCGCCACGCTGCTCGTACAACGCCAGGAAGCGCTGGAACTCGTCCACCATCGCCACTGCGCCGTCGGACTCCAGGCGGAGGGCTAACCGCCGCCCGAAGGAGACGTCCCGGGCCCGGACCTGGTTGACGGCCTGCACAGGGAAGCAGCGGGGCACGACAGCGTCCAGACCCAGGACCCGCAGCTCCTGCGGTTCCTCCCTACCGGGAAGCGGTTGCGCCTCGGACAGAGCGAACGGGCCGACCGTCGTACGCCGCAGCCGCGTCAGATGACCTCCGACGCCGAGCGCGGAACCGAGGTCTCGTGCGATCGCCCGGATGTAGGTGCCGCTCGAGCACCGCACCCTGATGTCCACGTCGACGTGGTCGTCCCCGCGCCGGACTTCGGTGATCTCCAGTGACTCGACGTGCACCCGCCGAGCGGCGAGCGCGACCGGGTCACCCGCTCTGGCCCTGGCGTAGGCACGCCGGCCGTCCACCTTGATGGCCGACACGGAGGAGGGAACCTGGTCCAGTTCGCCCACGAACGCGCCGGCCGCACTGCGCACGGCGCCCTCTGAGAGGCCACGTGTCGAGGTGTGTGACACCGGGTCGCCGTCCGCGTCGTCGGTGGTGGTGGACACGCCGAGCCGGACCGTGGCGTCGTACGCCTTCTCGGTGAGCATCAGATGCCCCAACAGGCGGGTCGCCTTCTCGACGCCGAGCAAAAGAACCCCGGTCGCCATCGGGTCGAGTGTGCCTGCGTGCCCCACCTTGCGCGTGCCGAGGAGCCGCCGAGCCCGCGCGACCACGTCGTGCGAGGTCATGCCGGCGGGCTTGTCGACGACGACGAGCCCCGGTTGCGGGGGTCGCTGGCCCGAGCTGGTCACTGCGTGGAGTCGAGGGTCTCGTCGACGTCCTCGTGCGGCTTGCGGTACGGGTCGGCCTCGCCGGCGTACGACGCCCCGGCCGCCGCGGCCGCTACCTGGGCGTCGGACTCCCGGGCCTTGGCCAGCAGCTCGTCGAGATGCCGGGCGTTCTCAGGCAGGGCGTCGTGGTGGAACTCCAGCGTCGGCACGTGGCGCATGCCGAGCTGCCTGCCGACCTCGGAACGCAACACGCCCTTGGCCGACTCCAGGGCGGCAGCGGAGCTCGCCACCTGCTCCGGCTCACCGAGCACCGTGTAGAAGATCGAGGCGTGCTGGGTGTCACCAGTGACGCGCACGTCGGTGATGGTGACGAAACCCAGCCGCGGGTCCTTGATCCTGCGTTCCAGCATCTCCGCCACGATGACCTGGATCCGGTCGGCGACCTTGCGCACCCTCGCGTTGCTCATGTCCTTGCTCCTGTCGCTCGAGTTCGTTTACCAGGGGTTGCCGGGTTTCTGGCGCTTCCCGTGGTGAATTCACCGCGGGAAGCGCCAGCTTTCCTGCATCCCCTGGTAAACCGTCGACGTCGTTTCGGCTCAGGCGCGCGCTATCTCCTGTAGCTCGAAACACTCGACGAAGTCGCCGATCTTGATGTCGTTGTAGCCACGCAGGGTCAGACCGCACTCGAAGCCCTCGCGGACCTCCACAACGTCGTCCTTCTCCCGGCGCAGTGACGACAGATCGAGGTTGTCGGAGACCACGGAGCCATCTCGCAGCAGACGCGCCTTGGCGTTGCGGCGGAGAACACCGTCGGTGACCATACAACCGGCGATGTTGCCGATCTTGCTGGAACGGAAGATCTCGCGGATCTCGGCCTGGCCGAGCGAGACCTCTTCGAACTCCGGCTTGAGCATTCCCTTGAGCGCCGCCTCGATCTCCTCGATCGCCTGGTAGATGACCGAGTAGTAGCGGATCTCGACACCCTCCTTGTCGGCCACCACGGTCGCCTTGCCCTCCGGCCGGACGTTGAAGCCGATGACGATGGCATCCGATGCGGCAGCGAGCATCACGTTGGTCTCGGTGATCGCGCCGACGCCGCGGTCGATGACACGCAGCGAGACCTCCTCGCCGACGTCGATCTTCGACAACGAGTCCTCGAGGGCCTCGACCGAACCGGACACATCGCCTTTGAGGATGAGGTTGAGCTCCTGGCTCTCTCCCTTCTCCATTGAGGCCATGAAGTCCTCGAGAGTACGGCGCCCGCGACGCTGTGCCTGCATGGCTGCACGCTCACGAGCCTCTCGCTTCTCCGCGATCTGGCGCGCCATCCGGTCGTCCTCGACGACGAGCAGGTTCTGACCGGCGCCGGGAACGGCAGTCAGACCGAGCACCATCACAGGACGGGACGGATCGGCCTCTTCGACCGGGTCACCGTGCTCGTCGAGCATGGCGCGGACGCGACCGAACGCTGGACCGGCGACGACCGAGTCACCGACCCGCAGCGTTCCGCGCTGGATGAGGACCGTCGCGACAGGCCCACGGCCACGGTCGAGGTGTGCCTCGACGACGAGACCCTGCGCGTCCTGGTGCGGGTTGGCCCGCAGGTCCAGCGATGCGTCGGCCGTCAGCACGACAGCCTCGAGCAGCGTGTCGAGGTTCAGCTCCGACTTCGCCGACACGTCCACGAACATGGTGTCGCCGCCGTACTCCTCTGGAACCAGCCCGTACTCGGTGAGCTGACCGCGCACCTTGGTCGGATCCGCGTCGGCCTTGTCGATCTTGTTGACCGCGACCACGATCGGCACTCCTGCGGCCTTCACGTGGTTGAGCGCCTCGACCGTCTGCGGCATCACACCGTCGTCAGCCGCGACGACCAGGATCGCGATGTCCGTGGACTGCGCACCGCGGGCGCGCATGGCGGTGAACGCCTCGTGCCCGGGGGTGTCGATGAAGGTAATCCTTCGATCCGCTCCATCAACCTCGGTCGCCACCTGGTAGGCACCGATGTGCTGGGTGATGCCGCCGGCTTCCTTGGCCATCACGTTCGCGCTTCTGAGCGCGTCGAGGAGCTTGGTCTTCCCGTGGTCGACGTGGCCCATCACGGTCACGACCGGAGGACGCGCCTGCAGGTCACCCTCGACTCCCTCGTCGTTCCCGAACTCGAGGTCGAAGGACTCGAGCAGCTCACGGTCCTCGTCCTCGGGAGAGACGACCTGTACGACGTAGTTCAGCTCGTCGGCGAGCAGCCCGAACGTGTCCTCGTTGACCGACTCGGTCGCAGTGACCATTTCACCGAGTGAGAACAGCATCTGCACCAGCGAGGCGGCGTCGACGTCGATCTTGTCGGCGAAGTCGGTCAGTGAGGCACCGCGGGGCAGACGGATCGTCTCGCCCTCCCCCTTGCGCAGACGCACGCCGCCGATGGTCGGGGCCTGCATGTTGTCGAACTCCTGGCGACGCTGCCGCTTCGACTTGCGGCCACGGCGCGAGGGACCGCCGGGACGACCGAAGGCACCCTGCGTGGTGCCACGCTGGCCGGGTCGACCACCACCGGGTCGACCACCGCTCGGGCCACCGCCTGCTGGGGCGAAACCGCCACCGGGGCGACTCGGAGCGCCTTGCCCGCCGCGTGCGGGCGGGCCGCCTCGGCTGGGTGGCCCTCCTCGTCCGGGGGGACCGCCTGGACCACCGCGGCCGGGGCCGGCGTTGCGAGCACCAGGGCCACCACCGAAGGCGGCAGGTGACTTCGGCATCATCGCCGGGTTGGGGCGTGGCATGCCCGGACGGCCGGCTGCACCGCCGGGACGAGCACCGGCATCGCGACCGGCAGGCGGCCGTGGCGGCTGGTCGGCGGGAGGCTGGTCGCCCCGGGGGGGAGCGGCGGGCCGTCGACCCATCCCCTGCGTCGAGGAGAACGGGTTGTTTCCAGGGCGCGGAGCACCAGGGCGACCGCCGGGGCGCGGAGCGGACGGCGAAGCCGTACGTGCGGCAGGCACCTCGGTGTCGGCGGTGCGGACGGCTGGGTCTGCTGTCGCCTCCTCCGCTGCCGGGACCACAGGAGCAACCGGCTCGGGCTCGGGCGGCTTGGCCGGACCCGGCCGTGGACCGGGGCGGGGGGCAGTGCCGGTGGACGCCGCTGTCTCGGCCGGGGCAGCAGGCGCGGCGACCACGGTCGCGGCCTCCTCAGTGCGCGCCTGGTCGGTCTGCACCTCGGTCGGAACGGCCGAGTCCGACTCGATGACCGCGGGAGCGGCTCTCTTCGCCGATGCCGCGGCCTTCTTGGCCGCCTTCGCCTCCGAGGCAGCTCTGAGCTCGTCGCCGTACCTGTCGTTGAATCGCTTGACGACGGGAGGTTCGACCGTCGACGACGCCGACTTGACGAACTCCCCCATGTCTTTGAGCTTGGAAAGAACTTCCTTGCTCTCCACTCCGAGCTCTTTGGCAAGCTCGTGGACCCGGACCTTAGCCACGCTTCTCCTTCTGGTCCGAGCCGCTTGTTCTGGGCCGGACCGTTAGCTGGTGTGCATGCTCATCGCGAAGAACTCATCGAGTGTTCATGAGCTGCTGCTCCATCTTCTCGGTCGAACCGGACACATCATTGCTGTTCATTGTTCTTCACAGCTGTTCAGCTGCTGCAGGTGCTTTCGCACCCGTTCACTGACGTGCGCGCCCGGAACCCGAAGGGCCCGCGAGAAAGCTCGCCGGCTGATCGCTAGGTCCACACACTCAGACGTCGGGTGCACGTGCGCCCCCCGTCCCGGCGACCGGCGCCTCGCATCTGGAACCACGGACCAGCCGGACTCCGACTCGATGGCAACAACTCGCATCAGCTCGCACTTGGCGGCTCGCCTCCGACATCCCACGCACGTACGGACAGGGCCCGCTGGGCATGGAAGAGCGAAGCGTTCTCGAACCACCGCGAAAAGTCTAGCGCCTGCGCGGCGCAGAAACGAAACGGATCAGTCCGTCAGCGGACCACCGCTGGATCCGTCACCGGATTCGGTCGTTGGGTCCGCCGTCGGGCGCGGCTCGCGCGGTCCATCGCCGGGTCTCCCCTCGGGTGCGGGCGGCGCCGCAGCCGTCGCCTGGTTCGTGGCCGTGGGCGCCTCGTCCGAGCGGATATCGATGCGCCAACCGGTCAGCCGGGCGGCAAGACGAGCGTTCTGGCCCTCCTTGCCGATGGCGAGCGAGAGCTGATAGTCGGGTACGACGACTCGGGCGGAGCGAGCTTCGAGATCCACGACCTCCACGCTGGTGACCCGTGCCGGGGAGAGTGCGTTGGCGACCAGCCGCACCGGGTCCTCCGCCCAGTCGATGATGTCGATCTTCTCGCCATGCAGCTCGTGCATGATGTTGCGCACCCGCTGCCCCATGGGGCCGATGCACGAGCCCTTCGCGTTCACGCCGGGAACGGTGGAGCGGACCGCGATCTTCGTGCGGTGCCCCGCCTCACGGGCGATGGCGCAAATTTCGACGGCGCCGTCGGCGATTTCAGGGATCTCGAGTGCGAAGAGCTTCTTGACCAGGTTCGGGTGTGACCTGGACAGCATCACCTGAGGACCGCGCATACCCTTGCGGACGCTCACCACAAGGCTCTTGATCCGGACCCCGTGGTCGTAGCGCTCGCCGGGAACACGCTCGGCGGTCGGGAGAAGCGCCTCGAGCTTGCCGAGGTCGACCATCACGTCCGCAGGGTCGCGCCCCTGCTGGATGACCCCGGAGACGATGTCGCCCTCCTTGCCGGAGAACTCGCCGAACCTCGCCTCGTCCTCGGCTTCGCGCAGTCTCTGGAGGATCAGCTGCTTGGCTGTGGTGGCCGCGATCCGGCCGAAGCCGGCAGGGGTGTCGTCGTACTCGGTCAGGGTGTTGCCCTCCTCGTCGGTCTCCGCCGCGAGCACCGTGACGTGACCCGACTTCCGGTCCAGCTCGACACGCGCTGTCGGCTGCGCGCCCGGCGTCCGGTGGTAGGCGGTGAGCAACGCCTGCTCGATGGCCTCCACCAGCACGTCGAAGGAGATCTCCTTCTCGTGCTCGAGCGAGCGGAGGATCGCCATGTCGATGTCCATGTGCTCAGCTCCCCTTCCGGGTGAACTCGATCTGGATCCGGGCTTTGACCACCTCGTCGAAGGTCACCTCGCGCTCCTGCCCGTCGACGTCGAGCGTCGCGGACTCGTCGTCGCAGCTCAGGATCCGGCCGGTCACCTCCTCGCCCTCGCTGCTGGTGACCTTCACGACCCTGCCCTTGTTGCGGCGCCAGTGCCGCGGAAGCGTCAACGGCCGGTCGATTCCGGGCGAGGTGACCTCGAGGGTGTACGGGCGCTCACCCAGCACGCCGGTCTCGTCGAGCACACGGGAGACCTCACGGGTGGCCTCCGCGATGTCGTCGAGGGTGACGCCGCCGTCCTTGTCTACCGCGAGCCGCAGGAGCCGGCGCTTGCCGGCGGGAGTCAGCTCGACCGCCTCGACGTCGAGGCCCCTTCCCGACAGAGGGGCGGCCAGCATCCCTGCAAGTCGGTCCCGGATCTGGTCAGTGCTCACGGGGTTCCTTCCTGCTGCTGTGCTGTTGTGGACTACGCGTTCTCGACCGTGCGGCGCTCGGAAGGGCCACCCTAGCCGACCGTTCCGGCGCGGCATGCGACCCTCGCACCGAACTTCGGAGGCGATGAGCTGGTGGCCATGACCATGCTCATGCTCCCGGCCCTGCACCCCAACGACGCCCAGCTGCTGAGGCCTTTCAGCTCCTCACTTTCCGAGTTCTGTGAAGACTCCTCGATCGGCTGTTCGGGTGGCCGCTCGTCCGGCGGCTCGTGTGCCGTCGGAGCCCGGAACCGCCGCGCTAAGGTCAGCGCGTGCCCTGCCCTCCATTCTCGCCCGAATTGACTCGCCGCGCCGTCCTGACGAGCGTGGCCCTGGGAACCGGAACGGCTCTCACCGGTTGCAGCGTAGGCCCGGTCCGGCCACCCACCGCACCAGGTGAGCGGCAAGAGGTTCCCAAGCCTTCGGCACAGCTCGACCCGGACATCGCCCTCGCAGTAGCCGCTCTCACCGAGGAGCGCAGCGCACTCGACGCCCTGGAAGCCACGGCCTCGCGTCACCGCAGGCTCATGGCCAGGTTGTCCCCGGTGATCGAGACGCACCGGGCGCACGTGTCGTTGTTGGCGAAGGCAGCGCCCGACGACCCGAGTGACGCTCCGTCCGCGACGCCGCGCCGACGCAGCGGGGCTGCACCGAGCTTCCGGGTGCCGCGCGAGGAAGAGGCATCGCGGAAGGAGCTGGTCACTGCGGAGGTCGCCTTGAGCACTGCCCAGAGACGACACGCGTTCGCGGCCGAGAGCGGTGCGTTCGCGCGGCTGCTCGCAAGCATGGCGGCCGCTGCCGCACAGCACGCCGCCGAGCTCACCCCGGAGCCCGCGTCCGAGCCTGGAGGGGCAGCCCTGCCATGACGCCGCTGGAGGCGCTGCAGGTCACGCTGGCCGGCGAGCATGCGGCGATCTACGTGTACGCCGTCCTCGGTGGCCGCGTGTCGGTCTCCGCCGACCCGGCGATGGCGAGCCGGCTGGTGGCCGGGTACACGACTCATCGGGCACGGCGCGACCAACTCGTCGCGATGGTCACCGCCGTCGGCGCCGAGCCAGCTGTCGCCGAGACCAGCTATGAGCTGCCCAACCCGTCGTTGGTCTCGGCCCAGCTGGAACGAGCAGCACTGGAGACCGAGCAGCGCTGTACTGCGGTGTACGCCGACATGGTCGCAAGCACCTCGCGGGCTAACCGGCAGTGGGCCATCGACGCCCTCACCGACTCCGCGGTACGCCAGCTCGGCTTCGGTGGGGACCCGAGCCCCTTCCCGGGAGTTTCCGAGCTCACCGCTCCTCGCTGACCCCACCGGTCGAGATAGCTCCCGTGACGGTCCCAGCGAGAGGTCAGAAGGACACCGCAGACAGAACGTGGTCGACCGCGCCGTCGAGCGCGACGTCCTTCCGTGTCCCGGTGGCCCGGTCCTTGACCTCGACCATGCCCTCGGCCAGGCCTTTGCCGACCACGACGATCGTGGGCACGCCGAGCAGCTCAGCGTCCTTGAACTTCACCCCGGGCGAGACCTTGGGCCGGTCGTCGTACAGCACGCTGAGACCACGCGACTCCAGCTCGGAGGACAGCCGGGCCGCGGTCTCGAAGACGGCCGCGTCCTTGCCGGTAGCCACCAGGTGTACGTCGGCCGGCGCGACCTCGCGGGGCCACACCAGGCCGAGCTCGTCGCAGGTGTTCTCCGCGATCGCGGCGACGGCACGGGAGACCCCGATGCCGTAGGACCCCATCGTGACCGTGACGAGCTTGCCGTTCTCGTCCAGGACCTGCAGACCCAGGGCGTCGGCGTACAAGCGTCCGAGGGCGAAGATGTGGCCCATCTCGATGCCGCGCGCCGAGTGCAGCGTGCCGTCGCTCCCAAGAGAGGGGCACCGCGGACAGGGGTCGCCGTCGCGCACCTCGGCGGCCTCGATCGTGCCGTCGGGGATGAAGTCGCGGCCGGCGACGAGGTCGAGCACGTGCGATCCGGACACGTCGGCGCCGGTCACCCAGCGGGTGCCGTCGACGATGCGGGGATCGACGAGGTAGCGGATACCTGACGCGTTCTTCTCGCCCAGCACACCGGGACCGATGTAGCCCTTGGCCAGCGAGGGGTGCTGGGCGAAGTCCTTCTCCTCGAACGCCATCACCTCGATGGGCTCGAGCTGTCCGCCCAGCCGCTTATCGTCGACCTCGCGGTCACCGGGCAGGCCGATCGCGATCGGCTCACGGGTTCCGTCGGGGTGCTTGAGCACGACGATCACGTTCTTCAGGGTGTCGCCGGCGTGCCAGGCCCGGTCGGCACGCGAGAAGTGCTCGTTGAGGTGGGCGACGAGGGCCTCGATCGTGGGAGTGTCCGGCGTCAGCTCCGCATGCGAGGCGGGCGCGTCGTCATACGCCACGGGCTGCGGAGCCCGCACCTGCACCGCCTCGACGTTCGCGGCGTAGTCGCAGACGCTGCAGCGCACGTAGGTGTCCTCGCCGTTCTCGGCGGTTGCCAGGAACTCCTCGGACTTCGAGCCGCCCATCGCTCCGGACGTCGCCTTCACGACCACGTAGTCGAAGCCGAGCCGGTCGAACGTCTTCACATATGCCGCGCGGTGAGCCTCGTAGGACCGGTCCAGGCCCTCGTCGGAGACATCGAAGGAGTAGGAGTCCTTCATCACGAACTCGCGTCCGCGCAGCAGGCCGGCCCGGGGACGCGCCTCGTCGCGGTACTTGGTCTGGATCTGGTAGAGCCGGACGGGCAGGTCCTTATAGGAGGAGTAGAGGTCCTTGACGGCGAGGGTGAACAGCTCCTCGTGGGTGGGCCCGAGCTGGTAGTCGCCGCCCTTGCGGTCCTGGAGCCGGAAGATCCCGTCCCCGTACGTCGTCCATCGGCCGCTGGCCTCGTAGGGCTCGCGCGGCAGCAGCGCGGGGAAGCTCAGCTCCTGCGCGCCGATGCCGTCCATCTCGTCGCGGATGATCGCCTCGATCCTGCGCAGCACCCGCAGGCCCAGCGGCAGCCAGGAGTAGATGCCGGGTGCGGCCCGGCGGATGTAGCCGGCCCGCACCAGCAGCCGGTGGCTCGGCACCTCGGCGTCGACGGGGTCGTCACGCAG
>JALZKI010000028.1 GCA_030859325.1 Actinomycetota bacterium | reverse complement strand
AACGCGATCGCGGCGCGTCGTACCTCGGTGAACGTCCACCTCGGCTCGACCCGCACGTAGATGTGCACTCCCCGGTTGCCGCTCGTCTTGGGGAAGCCGAGGATGCCCAGTTCCTCGAACAGCTCTCGCGCGACCTCGGCGACTCGCACCGCGTCGCGAAAGTCGGTGCCCGGTTGGGGATCGAGGTCGATGCGCAGCTCGTCGGGATGATCCACGTCGTCGCGCCGCACCGGCCAGGGATGGAAGGTCAGCGTGCCCATCTGCGCGGCCCATGCGATCACGGCTTCCTCAGTCGGGCACACCTCGTCCGCGGACCGGCCGGACGGGAACTCGATCCGCGCCGTCTCGACGTACTCCGGGGCACCCTTGGGGACCCGTTTCTGGTAGAACGCATCCCCGTGCGGGTCCTCGCGGGTGGCGAGGGCGAGGCCGTCGTACACACCCTTCGGCCAGCGCTCCAACGTTGTCGGACGGTGGTCGAGCGCGCGCAGGATCCCCGGCCCGACGGCGAGGTAGTACTCGACCACCTGAAGCTTGGTCACCTCAGCGCTGCTCTGGGTGGCCGGGTAGATGACACGGTCAGGGTTCGAGACCCGCACACGTCGCCCGGAGGCCTCGATCTCGATTGCGGGGCTGGGCATGTGCCCCAATGTAGAGGAGGTCACAACCCCACGTGTCCCAGCTTCCCCAAGGTATGTAGGTGGACCCGCACTTCCCACGGCGAGTTGACCGCGGGACGTGCAGGTTCATCGGGGGAAGTGGCAGTTCGGCGCGGGTGGGGTGAGCACATCTTGTCCTGCTGGGTACCGTTGAGGCATGACTTACCAGGTCCAGAAGAGTGATGCTGAGTGGCGCGAACAGCTGTCCCGTGAGGAGTACGCCGTGCTGCGGCAGGCGGGCACCGAACGAGCCTTCACCGGCGAGTACACCGACACCAAGACCACCGGCGTCTACCGGTGCCGGGCGTGCCGGGCCGAGCTGTTCAAGTCCGAGACGAAGTTCGAGTCGCACTGCGGCTGGCCGTCCTTCTACGCACCTCTGGCCGGCGACAGCGTGGAGTACATCGAGGACAGCTCGATGGGCATGAAGCGCGTCGAGGTCCGCTGCGCCAACTGCGGGTCACACATGGGCCACGTCTTCGACGACGGCCACGGCACCCCCACCGGGCAGCGCTACTGCATCAACTCGATCAGCGTGACGCTCGAGCCCGCCGAGTAGACCGGCGCCGGTCGACAAGCTCGCAGATCCGATGTGTCCGCACCGCACAGGCGTGCGGGGCGACCGCGAGCACCCGTGGATGCGGTGGCTCCAGCCTGATCAGGGCAGGTCGGTGACCAGCTCGGTGGGCGTACGCCGCCGACCGGTGTAGAAGGGCACCTCGTCACGCACGTGCCGCCGGGTCTCCGAGCCCCGCAGGTGGCGCATCAGGTCCACGATCCGGTAGAGCTCGTCGGCCTCGAAGGCCAGCATCCACTCGTAGTCCCCGAGCGCGAAGGACGAGACCGTGTTCGCACGTACGTCGGGGTAGTCACGCGCCATCCTGCCGTGCTCGGCGAGCAGCCGACGCCGCTCGGACTCCTCGAGCAGGTACCACTCGTAGGACCGGACGAACGGGTAGACGCACACGTAGCTCTTGGCCACCTCATCGGCCAGGAAAGCCGGGATGTGGCTCTTGTTGAACTCCGCCGGCCTATGCAGCGCCATCTGTGACCACACCGGGTCGAGACGGGACCCGAAGGACGTACGACGGAACCGGTGGTAGGCGTCCTGAAGCTGCTCGGCGGTCGACGCGTGCCACCAGACCATCAGGTCGGCATCTGCGCGTAGGCCGGCCACGTCGTAAAGCCCCCGGACGGTGACGTCGCCGGACCCGAGCTCGTCGAACAGCTTCTCCACCTCGGCCGCCTCGGCCGCGCGGTCCGCGGCGCCGATCACCTCGCGCAGCGAGAAGACCGACCACATGGTGTACCGGATCGCGTCGTTGAGGTCACGCGCTGCCTTGCCCCTGTTGGGTGGGCGGCTCCGAGGAGCCGTGGACTGCTCACCGCTCTGCGTCATGAGCCCATTCTCCCCTCACGGCCAGGGTGTCGAGCACCTGGGTGACGGCAAGGTCGGCCGAGGCGATGCAGGCCGGGATCCCAAGCCCGTCGTACGCCGCTCCACAGACCGCGAGACCGGTTTCGGAGGCCACGGCGGATCGGACCTTCTGCACGCGTTCGACGTGGCCGACTGTGTACTGCGGGAGGGCCGCGCCCCATCTCGTCACCAACGCGTCGACCGGACGCACCGACAGCCCGATGGCGGCGGACAGGTCAATCAGAGCAGTCTGGACCAGCTCTTGGTCCTCGACCTGCAGCACTGACTCCTCCCGGTGTCGGCCGATCGAGCACCGGAGCAGCAGTAGGTCGTCCCCGGCGTCTCTGCCTCTTCCTGCTTCGCGAACCCAGTCCCACTTGGCGAAGGAGTACGTCGCCGCCTTGACGTTGCGCCCGTCGACCGGTGGCACCAGGAAGCCTGAACCCGAGGTGGCCGGGAAGTTCTTCGCCCGGAAGGCCAGCGTGACGATGGCCATGGAGGCGTAGTCCACCCGCGCCAGCTCACGGGCCGCCTCCGGGACAACATCGTCCAGCAGCCGGGCGGTCACCCGGGCGGGAGTCGCCAGGATCACCGCGTCGGCCGAGACGACCTCGGGCTCGTGCGCCGAGCCGACCACGAGGTTCCATCCCCCGCCTCGGCGGCGGGCAAGGTCGCGCACAGTGGCATCGAGGCGTACGTCGAGCCCGGCCGAAGCGGCCACTGCGTCGGGAAGCCGACCGACCCCACCAACCACACCGGCGAAGACCGGTGCGTCCTGCCCGGATGCCCGTGCTTTCGTCGCGGCCGCGGCCGCGGCTGCCCGAAGCATCGACCGGTCGTCATCGAGCAGACTCACGACCTGCGGAACGGTCGCGCGCGCGGACAGCTCACGAGCGTGGCCGGCGTACACCCCGCCCAGGAGCGGTTCCACGAGCCGGTCCACCACTTGCCGACCGAAGCGCTCCTCGATGAGCCAGCCGACGCTGACGTCTCGGCCCTCCAGGCGCGTCGCGGGGAGCACTGCCTCGAGCGCGACCCTGGCCAGGCCGGCCCTGGAGACCACGCCACTTCTGGCCAGAGCCCGGACATCGGTGGGCACACCCATCACCGTGCGTGGCATGGGATGCATCGCGCCGCGGGACCAGAGGTTGGCCGATGTGGTGGCCGGGTGCACAAGCTGCTCGGCCAGCCCGGACCAGCGTGACAGTGCGGTCGCTTCCGGTCGGCGGTTCAGCATTGCCTCCGCCCCCACGTCGACGGTGAGCCCCGCGACCTCGTCGAGAGCAAGCTTCCCACCGATCCTGGGCGAACCCTCCAGGACGGTGACCGAGCAGCCGCCTCGGGAAAGGGTGGCGGCCGCGGCGAGGCCGGAGATGCCTCCGCCCACCACGATCACCCGCGGCGACGGGGGCAAGGATGGTGCCGAGGTCACGGATAACACCTTGGCAAACTCAGAGCACTTCTCCAACTTCACGGAACCACAGTCGTAGGGACTGCGTCACACTCCCGGATCACACAAGCGAAAAGCAGCCGGAGGAGTTCCCGATGAGACCCAGGCCGATCAGACCCAGACCGATGAGACCCAGGCCGATCAGACGCAGCCGGAGCCGGCCACACCGGCTGTCGCGTCAGGTGGCGGCGGTCACGGCGGCTCTCGTCCTCGGCGCGCTGGCCGGCTGCAGCGGTTCGGGTGGCGGTGACCTGATGGACTCCGACGCCGGCGCAGGCGGTCAGGCTGAGAGCAGCACCGCCTTGGGCCGGGCACAGGAGATGGCCCGGGGCAGTGCGAACCGTCCGTCGGTTCAGACACGGGCCGTGATCAGGACCGGGCGCATCTCGGTCACCAGCACCGACCTCGACCGGACGCGCGCGGACGTGGAGGAGCTGCTCGTCGCGGTGGGCGGCACACTGGACCGGGAGGAGACCTCACACGACGACGGCGGAGAGATCGAGCGGTCCACACTGGTCCTCCGGGTCCCGGTGGCCAAGTTCGATGCCGTGGTGGATGCGCTGCAGAAGCTCGGCACCATGAAGAGCTCCCAGAGCACGTCGAAGGACGTCACCACGCAGGTGATCGACGTCGACGAGCGCGTGCAGACCATCCAGAACAGCCTGGACCGGCTGCAGAGCTTTCAGCGGCAGTCGAACAACATCGACGACCTGGTCCGCTTCGAGGACCAGATCACGCAACGGGAGTCGCAGCTGACGTCGCTCCAGGCGCAGCAGGACTACCTCGCCGACCAGACGTCGATGTCCACGGTCACGCTCTACCTGTCCACGCCTGAGAAGTACGTCGCACCACCGGACGCGCTCGAGGACGCCGGCTTCCTGTCCGGCCTCGAGAGCGGCTGGAATGCCTTGAAGGACGCTGTCGTGGTGGCGATGACCGTGCTGGGCGCGCTTCTTCCCTTCCTGTTCTTCGGCGCACTGGTGGGTGTTCCGATGTGGCTTCTCGTTCGCGCTCTGCGCCGCCGGAGCACCGAGCCGGTGCCGACGCCGCAGTCACCGATGACGTGAACCGTCGCTGATCGAGCGACCGTGTCAAACACGGGCTGCGACGGTGCGACGTGGGGCACATCGGCGGCCGAGCAGAGTCAGCGCCGGGTGCGCTCGTGCACGAAGTCGGTCAGCCGGGTGAGCTGGTCCGGGTCGGTGGACGGCAGCACGCCGTGCCCGAGGTTGAAGATGTGCCCGGGTGCCCCGGCCCCGCGTGTGAGCACGTCGGCAGCCCGCTCGAGCATCACCTCGGTCGGCGCGAACACCAGAGACGGGTCGAGGTTGCCCTGGACGACGCGTCCGCCCACGCGTCGTACCCCCTCGTCGAGCGGGACCCGCCAGTCGACGCCGACGACGTCCGCACCGGCGGCACCCATCAGGGCGAGAAGCTCGCCGGTGCCGACCCCGAAGTGGATGCGCGGCACATCCAGGTCGGCGACCTCGGAAAACACGCTCGTGGAGTAGGGCAGGACGTAGCTCTGGTAGTCCCCCGGCGACATGGCGCCGGCCCAGGAGTCGAACAGCTGGACCGCCGAGGCTCCCGCATCGACCTGCACACGCAGGTACGCCGCCGACATCGCCGCGATCTTGGTCATCAGCGCATCCCATACCTCCGGAGCCCCGAACATCAGTGCCTTTGTCTTGGCGTGCTCCTTCGACGGTCCGCCCTCCACGAGGTACGACGCCACGGTGAACGGCGCACCCGCGAACCCGATCAGCGGGGTTGCACCCAGCTCGCTCACCAGGCTCTGCACGGACTCGGTGATGAACGGGACGTCGGCGGAGGTCAGGTCCGGGATAGCGGCCACGTCCTCGAGTGACACCACAGGGGAGGCGATCACCGGGCCGACTCCAGGCACGATGTCGAGGTCGACACCGACCGCCTTCAGCGGAAGCACGATGTCGGAGAACAAGATCGCCGCGTCCACGCCGTAGCGACGCACCGGTTGCAGGGTGATCTCCACGACCAGGTCCGGGCGCATACAAGAGTCGAGCATGGCGATGCCCTCGCGAAGCCGGCGGTACTCCGGCAGGGAACGCCCCGCCTGCCGCATGAACCACACAGGTGTGTGCTGAACCTCCTCACCACGGGCGGCGCGCAGAAACGCCGAGTCGAAGAGCGCGGGGTCGGTCGTCGAGGCAGCGAGCACGGCCCGATCTTCCCAGGTGAGGCGGCGCGTCGGTCAACTGGCACCGCTGACCCGGCCTAGGCTGGCTGCATGGTCGCGCGTCAGGAGTCCCATCGAGCCACGCCGTCGCCCGAGGAGTTTCGAGTCGCCGTCGAGCAGATGCATTCCGCGCGCCTGCGTCCTGAGATCCTGAGCGAGGAGATGCCCGCACCGCAGCGCATCGCGCCGTTCGCGTCTGCACTGTCGGCGGACGTCAGCGTCGACGGGTCCGACCTCGGGACCGGACGCCTCGTGCTGCTGCACGACCCGGCCGGGAACGACGCATGGGAGGGAACGTTTCGCTGTGTGGCCTACGCACGTGCCGAGATCGATCCTGAGATGGTCACCGACCCGCTGCTCAGCGAAGTCGGCTGGGCCTGGCTGATCGAGGCGCTCAGCGCCCACGGCGCCGAGTTCACGACAGCATCCGGCACGGTCACGAGGGTCGCCTCGGAAAGCTTCGGCACCATGTCCGGCGAGGGTGCTTCAGCACAGTTGGAAATTCGAGCGTCCTGGACGCCGAGCGGTGATATCGCCGCACACGTCGAGGCCTGGGGCGAGCTGCTGTGCACCGCCTCCGGCCTTCCTCCTGTGCCCGAGGGCGTCACGTCGATGCCGAGCCGGCGAGGACAGCGCGGCCGGATCTGATGCGATCTCCCGATTCGGCGAGACCGAGATCGGCAGCCGAGAAGGCGACGACCGACGCTTTCTCAGGCTCAACAAAGGACTCAGGGACAGGCACCGGGGCAGGGACGCCCATTGAGGAGGTCCCCGAGGTCCCGCTGCTGGTGCTGCGCGACAAGCTCCCCGCGGTGGCGGAGACCGACGCGGCCCTTGCCTCAGTGGTCGAGGCAGTGAGACGGGGAAGCGGCCCGGTGGCGATCGATGCCGAGCGTGCCTCCGGCTACCGTTACTCAGCCCGCGCCTACCTGGTCCAGCTAAGACGCGAAGGCTCGGGCACCGCTCTGGTCGACCCGATCGCCTTCGACGACCTGTGCCCGCTGAACGACGCGATCGGCGATGCCGAGTGGATACTGCACGCCGCCACCCAGGACCTCGCCTGCCTGACCGAGCTGGGCCTACAACCCACATCGCTGTTCGACACAGAGCTGGCCGGTCGCCTGCTGGGATATCCCCGGGTCGGCCTGGCGACCCTGGTCGAGACGATTCTCGGCCGCCGCATGCGCAAGGAGCACTCCGCGGTCGACTGGTCCACCCGGCCCCTGCCCGAACCGTGGCTGGAGTACGCCGCGCTCGACGTCGAGGTGCTCGTGGAGCTGCGGGACGTGTTGGCGCTGGAGCTCGCGGAGTCCGGCAAGGCGGAGTGGGCACGCCAGGAGTTCGCCCATCTGGTCGCCGCTGTTCCCGCCGGCCCGCGGCGGGATCCCTGGCGTCGCACCTCAGGCATGCACAGGACCCGCGGTCGCCGGGGGATGGCAGCGGTCCGCGCGCTCTGGGAGACGCGCAACGCGATCGCGTCGCAGCGTGACATCACGCCCGGTCGGATCATCCCCGACTCGGCCATCGTCGAGGCTGCCAATGCGATGCCTCGGGACAAGTCGACGTTGCTTGGGTTGAGGGGGTTCCGGGGCCGCGGAGCGCAGCGGTACGTCGGTCGATGGCTCGAGGCCATCCGCGACGCACGCACCCTGCCTGAGGACGAGTTGCCTCCTCTGGCCGCGAAGTACGACGGTCCGCCACCTCCGCGGGTGTGGGCGGAACGTGACCCGGTCGCCGCCGCACGACTCAGCACCGCTCGCGCTGGTCTCTCCGCACTCGCCGCAGAGCTGAAGCTGCCGCTGGAGAACCTGTTGACACCGGACTACGTGCGCCGGCTGCTGTGGGAGGCTCCCGAGCAGGAGGCCACGAACAGCCTTGTCGAGCAGGTCGCCGCCCGGCTGCGCGAGTTCGGCGCCCGGGAATGGCAGATTGACCTGACCGCTGGCATTCTGGCGACCGCGATCTCCGTCAGCGCCGCCGGACAGGACTGACCACCTAGCCGACCGGTGCGAGCGCCGTCACTGTTCCTCGGGCAGCACCTCGGGCGCAAGGATGGTCTGTGACCGGGCGTCGACACGCAGCAGCAGCGACTCGAGGTCGATGACCGGCGCGTAGAACATTCGCTTGAGCAGAGGCCGGGTCTCGTGTTCGACCTCGGCCCACTCCTCCACGAACGGTGTCTCATCGGCTCGTCGTACTCCCTCACTGAACACGAACGCGTTCTCGGGCTGCTTGGCCGGCTGGGAGAAGGCAGATGAGTGCACGACCTGCACGTTGGAGGGCACCAGGTAGCCGGACAGGCTGGTGATCGTCGCACCTTTGCGGCTCACTGCAAACGCGAGGAAGTCGGCCGCCTCCTGGACGTGCTCGGTGCCCGAGGAGATGCAGTAGGCGCTGAACGACGAGACGGTCCGGAGCGTGCCCAGATGGGGCAGGGGGAATACATCGAAGCCGAGGCCCGGGACGGCGCGAAGCGACGGAGTCAGCGCGCGGGTCCCGAGGATCATGGCAAGCCTGCCCTGCTTGAAGCGGCTCAACGCGCTCTGTTGGTCGAGCTCGTGGAGAGCCGGCGTCACGTCGGCGTCGCGGACGAGCGCGAGCACCTCCTCCAGGGCCGCCCGCGTGTTTGCCTCGCTCATTGCCAACGAGGTCGGCTCGAGCGGGTCGTCGACGATGTCCGCACCGGCTGACCAGAGAAAGGGAGCCAGCATCTGGAGCTCCGCGTCGATGTGGACGCCGTCGGTCGACCCGTTTGCAACCCGCCTTGCGGCCGCGGAGAACTGCTCCCACGACCAACCTTCCCTGGCCGAGGGTGGCTGCTCGTCGCCCTCGAGCACCCGTCGCTGCGGAGTCAAGAGATCAGAGTTGTAGTAGACGACCAACGACGAAACGTCGTACGGCATGCACTGCAACGCCGAGTCGGCGCTGAATGCCTCGAGGCCCTCCCGCTGGTATCCGTCCCCGAAATCCACCTGGCGTTCCTCGAGAAGCTCGTCCACCGGCTGCAGGCGCTTGTCCGCGACCAGGCTCGGCAGCTGGTCACGCCCGGCCAGGAAGACGTCCGGAGCGTCCAGGTCCACGAAATCCCTGCGCAGGTCTGCTCGGAACGTCGTCGCATCGGGAGCGTGCTCAACGGCCACCCGCACACGTGGGTTCTTCTCGGTGAACGCCTCGGCCAGATCGGTGTAAGACTTGACGAGCTTCTTGTCACCATAGACGGCGAACCGCAGCGTCACCGGCTTCCCCGACGACGGGGGTGCACTCGACGTCGTCGGGCTCGGGCTCTCGGCGGGCTGGTCCCGACCCGTGGTGCAACCGGCCGCTGCTCCGCACACAGCGGTCGCGAGGACGGTGGCGACCAGCTTGCGCACCGAAGACACCACTCACTCCATTTCTCGTCCCGGGCCCCGTCAGCGGTCACGCCGGTCCAGCACACGGTATCGGGACACGCTAGTTCTTGAAGCCTGTTGCGGGCGTTCCTGGGTTTCTCGCCCGTAGTCTGAGCCGAGCACACAGGCCGTGGTGGCGTGTGCACATCTCTTCGGCGAAAGGTTCGAGAGCGATGTTGGTTCGCATCCGTGGCCGGGTCCTCTCGTGGACAGTCCTCGCGATCGCGCTGACACTGGCCGCCTCTGGCTGTGCCGACGACGGAATCGCTGCACGGACATCGGCCGAGAGCGCGGACCCACCGTCCCTTTCGGCTTCGTCGCCCGCCGTGTCCCCCTCCCGTTCCCCTTCGCCGACGCGGTCGGAGGAGGCCGAGTCCAGGCCACCGTCCCCGACCGAATCCGCGGGCAGCGACGGTTCCGTACGGAAAGGCCGAGGCCGGCTGCTGTCGGGTGCCGAGATGCCCGGCTTCAACGACACCTTCACGTGGCGGGTGGAGTCGACCCGCGGGCGCGAGGGTCGAAAACCCTTCGGCACTTGTCACCGGTTCACCTTGGCCTCGATCGGTGCGAGCCAGGTCATCAGGCGCAGCTACGTCGCGTCCCGTCCGGACAGTCAGTCCGCCGCCGGTCATCTCGCCGCGGACTTTCCCGACGAGAAGACCGCCAAGCGCGCCTATCAGGTGCTGACGTCGTGGCGGGCACAGTGCGGTGAGAGGCTGGCGAAGTACGAGCGCCGCGAGATCGGGGACATGCAGCCGGTCGAGATGCCTTCCGGGCTGCCGGCCGACAGCGGCGCCGCCAACTGGTATCTGTTGACCTACGGCCCCGTTTCCGGAGACCCGGACTCCGGCTACTTCGACGCTCAAGGGCTGACCCGCGTCGGCAAGGCCATCTCCGTACTGGAGATGCGGCTGGCCGGCCAGGACTACAACTACGAACCCGGCCAGGAGCCGATGCTGATCGCCGTCGAGCGGGCGGCAGCCGAACTTGCGCCGTAGAGGTTCTTCGGTTCGCGGGGTGGCCGCCGCCTACGAATCCAGGGTCGGCGCTGCCTACGCGTCCAGGGTGTCGAAGTCTGCTGGGTCCAGCGTGATCGCGGTGGCCTTCACGGAGTCAGTGATCGACTCGGGCCGGCTCGCACCCGGGATCGGGACGACGAACGGAGACTTCGCAAGGTGCCATGCCAAAGCGATCTGCTGCGCGCTGACGCCGTACTTCTGCGCGACGGTGGCAAACGGCGCGAACTTCGTGCCGAGGTCGGCCGCCTCCCGCATCCCGCCGAGCGGGCTCCAAGGCAGGAAGGCCACTCCGCGTTTCGCGCACAGGTCGAGCTCGAGCTCGGAGCTGCGGAACTTCGGCGAGAACTCATTCTGCACCGAGACCAGCTTCTCGCCGAGGATATCGACCGCGACCTCGATCTGGTCGGTGTCCGCGTTCGAGATACCGGCTCGGACGATCAGTCCGTCGTCGAGAAGATCCTTCAGCGCGCCCATCGTCTCGGCGTACGGCACCTCGGGGTCGGGACGGTGATGCTGGTAGAGACCGATCGCCTCCACGCCGAGCCGCTGCAGGGAACCCTCACAGGCTCTGCGGATCGCCTCCGGCCTGCCGTCGTTGCCCCACTCCGGGCCGCTGCGGGTCATTCCCCCCTTGGTGGCCACGAGCACGTGGTCGGTGCCGGCGCCGTAGGACCTCAAGGCCCGTGCGATCAAGGTCTCGTTGTGCCCGAGCGGGGCGTCGTCGGGGGTGTACACGTCCGCGGTGTCGATAAGGGTGACGCCCTCGTCGAGCGCGCGGTGCACCGTGCGCACACCCAGCTCCTCGTCGTTGGTCTTCCGCACCGACATCGGCATGCCGCCGAGGCCGATCGCGCCGACTTCGACGTCCCCGATTCGTCGCTGCTCCATATGTTTCACCCTAGCCACTCTAGCCACCATCTCTGGCAACATCGGACAGGTGAGTCAGCTGAGCCCGTTCGACGCGGCGTGG
The DNA here is from genome assembly GCA_030859325.1 of Actinomycetota bacterium. GTDB lineage: Bacteria > Actinomycetota > Actinomycetes > Propionibacteriales > Nocardioidaceae > Nocardioides_C. Next base: position 1,068 of record JALZKI010000028.1, on the reverse strand, counting down.
GACAAGGGGCGGACCTCGGTCCGCCAACGTGCGGCCAGGCTGCGGTCGAAGGCGTGGCACATCGGCCAGTGCGCCCTCGCGGCCGCCGTAGCCTGGCTGATCGCCAAGGAGATGCTCGACCACACCACGCCCTTCTTCGCACCCATCGCGGCGGTGGTCAGCCTCGGCACCTCCTACGGCCAGCGGTTGCGCCGGGTGGCCGAGGTGACGATCGGTGTCGCCGTCGGGGTCTTCGTCGCCGACCTGCTCGTGGTGCTGCTCGGCACCGGCTGGTGGCAACTCGGCCTCGTGGTCGCGCTAGCCATGTCGGCCGCCTTCCTGCTCGACGCAGGCGGTCTCTTCGTGACACAGGCGGCCGTGCAGTCGATCGTGGTGACCACGCTGATTCCCGACCCGGACCAGGCACTCGTGCGATGGACCGACGCGCTCGTCGGTGGTGCGGTCGCGATCGTCGCGGCGACGGTGGTGCCCCGGGCCGCCCTCCGCCGCCCACGTGAGCAGGCTGCGGTGGTGATCCGCAAGATCAGCTGCCTGCTGCGTGCGGCTTCCGAGAGCGCCGTCGACGGTGACATGGAGCGCGCGCTCGACGTACTCGCCAGCGCCCGCTCCACCGACGAGCTCATCCGCGAGCTCCAGGCGGCCGCCGACGAAGGGCTTTCGGTGCTGGCCTCATCCCCGTTCCAGCGGCGACACAAGGGGCGGGTACGCCGGTTGGCCGAGCTCATCGAGCCGATGGACCGGGCCATGCGCAACACCCGGGTGCTCGTGCGACGGGTGGCCGTGGCCAACTACCGACGAGAGGCGCTACCCCGGTCCTACTCCGTGCTGTGTGCGGAGCTCGCGGACACGACCGAAGCCATGGCCGTGGCGCTGAGCCGGGAGGAGATGCCCTCGGGCATCCGGTCCGCGCTGCTGCACATCGGCGAGGGCACCGCCGAGGTGGAGCGCACCAGCGGCCTGTCCGCGGACGTCGTGCTCGCCCAGATCCGCTCGATCGTCGTGGACCTGCTTCAGATCACCGGTCTCGACGTGCTCGCTGCGACCGACGCCATCCCCCCACCCCGGTCC
>JALZKI010000007.1 GCA_030859325.1 Actinomycetota bacterium | reverse complement strand
AAGGCGACCGAGCAGAAGCCGGACGTGATCGTCGACGTGGCCACCCTGACGGGCGCCTGCGTGATCGCCCTGGGTGAACGGGTCAGCGGTCTGCTCGGCAACGACGAGGACCTGCTCGACGCGGTCAGGACGGCGGGAGAGCGGACCGGCGAGGCGTTCTGGCCGCTGCCCATCCCCTCGGAGATGACCGACAAGGTCCGTGAGAACAGCAAGGTCGCTGACCTCGCCCAGCACAACACCGAGCGTTGGGGCGGCACGTTGTACGCAGCGGCGTTCCTGCAGGAGTTCGTCGACGGCAACAGGTGGGCGCACCTCGACATCGCCGGTCCGGCGTTCAACGAGAAGGGACCGTACGGGTACATCCCGAGCGGTGGCACAGGAGCCGCGGTCTCGACGCTGGTCGAGCTGGCTCGTGACCTGTCAGCAACCAAGAGGTAGCTGCGGCCTATGGGCGGCTAGGGGCCGGTGTCCTTGTGCAGGCGGTTGTACTCCCGCATCCTCGTCGGGTAGCCGACGACCGCGGCGTCGTAGGACGGGATGCCGTTGCGGTTGGCGAAGTTGTGTGCCCACTCGACCGAGGGAACGCGACGTCGCGTCCACTCTCCGTCGTGTGCGACGAGCATGATGGTCACGTCACTGACCGCAGTGCGTGGCTCGACGAAGCCCTCGACGCCGCGACGAGACCTGGCGAACTGGCCGAGATGCTTTTCGTCCTCGGCGTCGGAGGCCCGAACCGTCGTCGGTCCCTGCCCGCGCGGGCGTTTCATCCTCGGGGGCCGTCTGCGCCGGAACCGATCCATCAAACCCATGAGGACAGTCTGTCCCACCCGGTCAACAACACCGGTGACCGTTGTGACACCGTCGATTCGCGCGGGTTCGCAGACGCGACCGCAGCCGGTCCGAGATCGGCCTTCGAACGGCTCTTGAGGGCCGGTGTAGACATGACGTCGAATGGTGGAAGGATGGTCTGTCCAGGCCAACTCTCAGCAGCTGAACACGACCGGAGGAACGGTGGCGGACGCCAACAACGCAGCGGGCGACAACAACTTCGACGTACTCATCCTCGGTGCGGGCAGTGGTGGTTACGCATGTGCGCTCCGAGCCTCACAGCTGGGCCTGTCGGTTGCCCTGGTGGAGAAGGGCAAGCTCGGCGGCACGTGTCTGCACGTCGGTTGCATCCCCACCAAGGCGCTGCTGCACGCCGCCGAGGTCGCCGACTCGACGCGTGAGTCCGCCCAGTTCGGCGTCAGCGCCACCCTCGAGGGCATCGACATGGGTGGTGTGAACAAGTACAAGGACGGTGTCGTCTCCCGCCTCTTCAAGGGACTGGCTGGGCTCATCAAGTCGCGCGGGATCACCGTGATCGAGGGTCAGGGCAAGCTCGTCGGCCCGAACACCGTCGAGGTCGACGGCACTCAGTACACCGGCAGAACAGTCGTGCTGGCCTCCGGCTCCTACCCCAAGACCCTTCCGGGCCTCGAGGTCGACGGCAAGCGGGTGCTCACCTCTGAGCACGCCCTGCTGCTCGACCGTGTTCCGAAGTCGGTGATCGTCCTCGGCGGTGGAGTCATCGGCTGCGAGTTCGCGTCGGTGTGGAGATCCTTCGGCGCCGAGGTGACCATCGTCGAGGCGCTGCCCCGGTTGGTCGCCGCCGAGGACGAGGACTCGTCGAAGGTGCTCGAGCGGGCCTTCCGGAAGCGCAAGATCACCGCAAAGGTGGGGACCCCCTTCAAGAGCGTGGAGACCACCGACGACGGCGTCAAGGTCACCGTCGAGGGCGGCGACATCCTCGAGGCAGAGATCCTGCTGGTAGCCGTTGGACGTGGCCCGACGACCCAGGGTCTCGGCTACGAGGAGCAGGGTGTCGACATGGACCGCGGCTTCGTGTTGACCGACGAGCGCTGCAGGACGAACCTTGAGAACGTGTACGCCGTCGGAGACATCGTGCCGGGGCTCCAGCTGGCCCACCGCGGTTTCCAGCAGGGTGTGTTCGTTGCCGAGGACATCGCCGGGCTCAGTCCGGTCGCCATCGACGAGACCGGCATCCCCCGCGTGACCTACAGCGACCCGGAGGTCGCCTCGATGGGGCTGAACGAGGTCGCGGCGAAAGAGATGTACGGCGAGGGCCAGGTCGAGTCCTTGACCTACGACCTCGGTGGCAACGGGAAGAGCCAGATCCTCAAGACGCAGGGGTTCGTGAAGCTGGTGCGCCAGAAGGAGGGGCCGGTGGTCGGCATCCACATGGTGGGGGCCCGGGTCGGCGAGCTGGTGGCCGAGGCACAGCTGATCTTCAACTGGGAGGCCCACCCGGACGACGTCGCGTCGCTGGTGCACGCGCACCCCACCCAGGGCGAGGCGCTCGGTGAGGCGCATCTCGCGCTCGCCGGGAAGCCTCTGCACACGCACTCGTAGCTTTCCTGAAAGGCCGCACACGCACAAGCCAACCGCAGCGCAAGTAAGCAGCGCCACCCGAAGAAGCGAAGGAACTCCATGGCGACCTCAGTCACCCTCCCTGCGCTCGGTGAGTCCGTCACCGAAGGCACCGTCACCCGCTGGCTGAAGCAGCCCGGCGACCAGGTCGAGGTCGACGAGCCTCTGCTCGAGGTCTCCACCGACAAGGTCGACACCGAGATCCCCTCACCGGTCGCGGGCACCCTGCTCGAGATCAAGGCGGAGGAGGACGAGACGGTCGAGGTCGGCGCCGAGCTGTGCACGGTCGGGAACGAAGGAGAGTCGAGCGGGTCCGGCGGGAGCGAGGACCAGGCCGGCTCAGATGAGAGCCAGGCGGGCTCCGACGAGGCCGGTGACCAGGACTCCGAGGGTGAAGAACCCGAGAGCGAAACCTCGGTGGACGACGCCGAAGGCTCCTCGACCGGTGCAGGCGAAGGTGCTGGCGGTTCCCCCGAGACACAAGCTGCCCCCACCGATGAGGAGGTGGGTCGCCAAACCGAGCCGGAAGGCGACGTACCCGAAGCGAAGACCGACGACGCGCCACCTGCCCAGGAGACCGCAACCGCGTCGTCGGATACCAAGGGCGAAGCCCAGGCGTCCCGGAAGGGCACCAAGACCGGTTCGTCCGGCACCCCCGTCACCCTGCCGGCACTCGGAGAGTCGGTCACCGAAGGAACGGTGACCCGTTGGCTCAAGCAGATCGGCGACGACGTGGCGGTCGACGAGCCTCTGCTCGAGGTATCCACCGACAAGGTCGACACCGAAATTCCCTCCCCGGTCGCGGGGACCCTGCTGGAGATCAAGGTGGACGAGGACGAAACGGTAGAGGTCGGCGCAGAGCTGGCCGTGGTCGGCTCGCAGGACGCTGCACCCGCGAGCGGGGACTCAGCTGAGGACGACTCGGGCGACCAGGCCCCAGAGCCGGAGCCGAAGCCGGAGCCGAAGCCGGAACCGAAGCCGGAACTCGAGGAGGAGCCGGCTGCCGACGAGGAGCCCGCCGCGGAGAAGAAGTCGGACGAGCCGACCAAGGAGCCCGTGCCGCAGCAGCAGGCCGCCGAGCAGGAGGCGGACACGGTCACCAACGTGCCGGCCACCCCGGCGACCGGCACCTCCGCCGGCGAGAAGGGTGCCTACGTCACGCCGCTGGTGCGGAAGATGGCGGCAGAGCAGGGCGTCGACCTGTCCTCGGTCGAAGGCACCGGAGTGGGCGGCCGAATCCGCAAGCAGGACGTGCTCGAGGCAGCGAAGGAGCAGAAGACTGCCAAGGACGAGCCGGCCGCCTCCGGACAAGCACAGACACAGGTGCGGGCACCGTCGCCGGCGAGCCCGTTGCGTGGCAAGACCGAGCCGCTGAGCCGCCTGCGCAAGGTGATCGCCAAGCGGATGGTCGAGTCGCTGCAGACCTCGGCACAGCTGACCACGGTCGTCGAGGTCGACCTCACGTCGGTCTCCCGCCTGCGTGACTCGGTCAAGCAGGAGTTCTTGGAGCGGGAGGGCGTCAAGCTCTCCTTTATGCCCTTCTTCGCCAAGGCTGCGATCGACTCGCTCAAGGCGCATCCGTCGCTCAACGCCGCGATCGACACCGAGAAAGGTGAGGTCACCTACTACGACCATGAGAACCTCGCGATCGCCGTCGACACGGAGAAGGGCCTGCTGACCCCGGTGGTCAAGGACGCCGGTGACCTGTCCGTGGCCGGCCTGGCCCGCAAGATCGCTGACATCGCCGACCGCACCCGGAACAACAAGATCGGTCCCGACGAGCTCGCCGGAGGCACGTTCACTCTGACCAACACCGGCAGCCGCGGCGCGCTCTTCGACACACCGATCATCAACCAGCCGCAGGTGGCCATCCTCGGCACGGGTTCGGTCGTGAAACGGGCTGTGGTGATCGACGACGCGAACCTCGGCGAGACGATCGCGGTACGACGCATGGTGTACCTCGCGCTCACCTACGACCACCGCCTTGTTGACGGCGCGGATGCAGCACGCTTCCTCAGCGAGGTGAAGGAACGCCTCGAGGCGGGGAAGTTCGAGGTCTGAGAAGCCGACCGGTCCGACGCAAGCCGTGGCAGAGTGGACTCATGAAGTTCGTTGTGGCTGGCGCTTCTGGCTTTCTCGGTCAAGCCTGGCGTGACCACCTCGCCCGGCAGGGACACGAGGTGATGGCCCTCGTGCGAGGAGACGCGCGCTCCGAGCAGGAGTCCGCCTGGGACCCCCGACAGGGCACAGTGGACCAGCAGGTCATCGAGGACGCGGACGTCGTGGCGAACCTCGCGGGCGCGCCCATCGGGCACTGGCCGTGGACACAGTCCTACCAGCAGACCTTGCACGACAGCCGGGTCGACACCACCAGGACACTTGCCGAAGCCGTCGCCAGAAGTGCCTCCAAACCCGTCTACCTGGCCCAGAACGGCATCTCGGGTTACGGAGACCGGGGGGACGAGGTGCTCACCGAGGAGTCCAGCACTCCGGGGCACTCCACTTTGGGTCAGATCACCAAGGCATGGGAGAACGCCACCGATCCGGCGAAGGCGGCTGGGGCCCGGGTCTGCGTGCTGCGCACCGCGGTGGTGCTGCACAAGAGCGGCGGGGCCATGAAGCCGATGCTCCTCGCCTTCCGCACGGGCGTGGCCGGCCGTATCGGCAGCGGACGACAGTACTTCGCCACCATCTCGCTCACCGACTGGGTGCGCGCTGCGACCTTCCTCGCGGCCGATGACAGCTGCGAGGGGGTCTACAACCTCAGCGGCCCGGCCAGCACCACCAACGCCGAGTTCACCAGGGAGCTCGGCCGGATGATGCACCGACCCACGGTGCTGCGCGCGCCCGCGTGGCCGCTGCGAAAGCTGCTCGGTGGACTCTCCGACGAGCTTCTGAACTCAGCTCGTGTCGAGCCACAGCGGCTACAGGCGCAGGGCTTCGTGTTCGAGCACCCGACGCTCAACGCCCGGTTGGCCGCGGCGCTGACCGCCTGACGGCCGACACCTTCCATCCGGCATCCCCCGACACCCGCCGCAGAGTCATGATCCGGGTGGTGGCCTGGTCGCGTGGAAGTACGACGCGGCGACCTCTGCGGTCCACGACCAGGCCGGCGTGCAACCGGTCCGTGACCCGAAGACGCCAACGCCGAGGGTCCGATGAGACAACCTCCACCGCGAGAAGCTGCATGCGAAGGCCCTTCACACGCAAGCCCCGTCCGAGGTAGTCCCGCAGCAGTGCCACGTCCGTCGTACCCGCCCGTGACCCGACGGTGTAGAGACCCCGCAGTGCCGCCAGGTCGGCGTGCGCGTAGGCACCTGAGCGCTGAGCGTCCCAGGCGTGCAGCACTGCCACGGCTCGCGTCGGCGCGGCGGGTGGGGCGTCGGTGGCGAGTCCCGGTGTCGTCGCCTTCACGGACCGGGACTGCGACACAGCCAATGCGTCGCGCCGACACCGGTCACCCAGCCACACCACGCTCGACCCGAGGGCGAGCACCGCGGCCAGAACGAGCGCGGCCACCCGGTGGCGGGAATGAGAAGTCACCCCGCCACTGTGGCCTATCCCGGCCGTCTGCCGCGTTGTTTATCCACAGCCCGGTGCTTGCCACCGCGGCGACGACCCGAGCGCAGCATGTCGGCAGTCGCCTCATCCGGATGGTCGGGCGTGTGCCACAGCCGGCCCGGCCACCACACTGACGCGCCGAGGTCGTAGGCCAGCGCCGGCACCAGCAACGAGCGCACCACAAACGTGTCGAGTAGAACGCCGAAGGCCACGATGAAGGCGATCTGGGCCAGGAACAGGATGGGCACCACACCCAGGGCGGCGAACGTCGCTGCGAGCACCACACCGGCTGAGGTGATCACACCACCGGTCACCGACAGTCCCTTCAGGATCCCCGGGTGAGTTCCCTGCTTCATAGACTCCTCACGCACCCGCGTCATCAAGAAGATGGAGTAGTCGATCCCGAGCGCGACCAGGAAGACGAAGCCGATCAGCGAGGTCGACGGGTCCGAGGCCGGAAAGTCGAAGACGTGGTTGAAGAGCACCGCGCTGATGCCCAGCGTCGCACCGAACGAAAGCACGTTCGCGACGATCAGCAGCAACGGCGCGAGCAGGGACCGCAAGAGCAGGCCGAGGACGATGAAGATCACCAGGAGGATGGCCGGGATCACCGCCCTCCGATCCGCGCTGACGGTGTCACGGGTGTCGACCAGGATCGCGGTCTGGCCACCCACCATGACGTCGTCTAAGTCCTTCAGCCCCCGGCGCAGGTCCTCGACGGTCCGCGTCGCACCCTCGGAGTCGTAGACCTGGTCCAGCGTCCCGAAGACGATCGCCTCGCCGTCGACGACCTTCGGTTGTGGGCGCTCTCCCCTCGCGGGTGCACCGGCGGGGAGGAAGGACACCCCGTTCTCGGCCACTCCCGGGCTGGCCGTCACCCGCTCGCTCACCTCGGCGAGGTCGTCCTCGGGCACGACGATGACGACCGGACTCGACTCGTCGGACTCGAAGTGCTGGTCGAGAATCTCCTGGGCACCTACCGAGTCCACGTCGGTCAGGAACAGCTCGGTCTGAGGCACCGGGTCCTCGTTCAGCGTCGGCACGAAGGCAGCACAAGCGGCGAGGACGACGAGGGTGGCAATCCACACCGGACGTGCCCGACGACCCACCAACCGCGCCAGTCGCCCCCATACTCCTCGGGTGTCGGTGTGCTCCGAGCCGTACTCCGGCAGAAAGGGCCAGAATGCCTTGCGTCCGAGCAGCACGAGCGCCGCCGGCAACAGGGTCAGCGAGGCCAACATCGCGCCCGCGATTCCGAAGGCACCCACCGGTCCGAGCCCTTTGAGGCTGGACAGGTCGGAGAGCAGAAGACAGAGCAGGCCCAGGATGACCGTGACACCGGAAGCGAGGATCGGCTCGAGAGCACCACGGTAGGCATGGCGCATGGCGTCGTACCTGGACTCCCGGTCGCGCAGCTCCTCGCGGAAGCGAGCAACAATCAGCAACGAGTAGTCGGTGGCCGCTCCCACCGCGAGGATGAACAGGATCCCTTGGCTCTGCCCGTTGAGGTCCAGGACGTCGTTCCTGGCCAGGGCGTAGATCGCGGCGGACGCCACACCCAGGGCGAGCACCGCCGAGAAGAGTACGACGAACGGAAGCACCGGGCTGCGGTAGACCGCGAGCAGGATGACGAGCACGACGACCAGCGCGACGCCGAGCAGGACACCGTCGATGGCACCGAAGGCCTCGATGAAGTCGCTCAGGATGCCACCCGGCCCGCCGACGAGCGCGGTCAGTCCGTCCGGGGTGTCCTGCAGTGCCTCGCGGATGTCGCCCACCGCGGTCTCCAGCTCGTCACCGTCGGAGGTCGCGATGGGCACCAGCAGCTGTGCTGCCGTACCGTCCGCGGACGGGATCGGCCCCACCACTGCGTCGAAGTCGACCTTGTCGATCGACCTCAGGTCCTCGACGTAGCCCTTGATCGCCCGCTGGTCGGAGGCGCGGAGTCCGCTGTCACGCTCGAAGACGACGGTCGTGGGGGTGCTCTCCTCGCCGGAGAACTCCGTGAGCTTGTCCTGCACGATGGTCGACTCCGTGCTCTCGGGCAGGAAGGCGGCGTTGTCGTTCTCCTGCACCGTGGCGAGCTGACCAGCGAACGAGCTCAGCGGTCCGCCGACGAAGAGCCACAGGAGTACGACGACCACCGGAAGGAGCCAGCGCCGCGAGGAGGTGGGCCCGCTGGAAGGGGACCTGGTGGAAGTGGGCCTCGAGCGGGTGGACGAACTCGCCATCAACAGGCCCCTTTCGTGATAGGGCGGGGCCGAGCAACACGCGCAGCAGCCGATTCCTCCGACCACATGATCGTTTATCCGAGCTCGCCGGCGCCAACCGGGCCGCGTTAGGCTCGACACCGTGAGCGACCTGGCCTTCAAGGCGATCGGCTTCGGGGACGACGCCGTCGACTACCTCGAGGCCTGGCAGCTGCAACGCCGGGTGCACGAGTCGGTCGTGGCAGGCGGTCAAGACACGGTGCTGCTGCTCGAGCATCCGGCGGTGTTCACGGCAGGAAAGCGCACAGAGCCCCACGAGCGACCCTCCGACGGCACCCCGGTGATCGACGTGGACCGTGGCGGGAAGATCACGTTCCACGGCCTTGGCCAGCTCGTCGGGTACCCGATCGTGCGACTGCCGCATCACGTGCTCGTGGTCGACTACGTGCGCCGGCTCGAGGAGGCGCTGATCCAGGTTTGCTGCGAGCTCGGGGTGGTCACGGCACGTGTACCGGGCCGTAGTGGCGTCTGGCTCACAGCAGACGGTCTGCGTCCCGAACGCAAGCTCGCCGCCCTCGGGATCCGGGTCAGCCGCGGTGTGACGATGCACGGGTTCGCGCTGAACTGTGACGTGGACCTGAGCTGGTACGAGCGGTTCGTGCCCTGCGGCATCGCCGACGCCGGTGTCACGTCGCTGTCCCAGGAGCTCGGCCGCGAGGTCACCGTGGCCGATGTCGTCCCCGTGGTCGAGCGGCACCTGGAGGACCTCCTCGGCTGGGCGCCGTACGCCCCGACCCCCGACTACGAGCCGAGGCCCGAGCCCGGCAAGCGGCCGACGCCCGACACGTTGGCTGTTCCGGTGGTCAATCCGCTGGCTTGACCAGCCGGTGCATCAGCCTGGGTGCGCGACGACCTCGTCGTCGTTTTCACGATGCTCAGCTACCGGCGCCGAGACGCCCTCTGATCGGTGCCGCGCCCGATTGGGCGCCTGTGTCGCGCAGCGTAAAGTGGTCGACGTGACTCAAGCGCCCACCCAGTCCAGCCAAGCCGGTCCGCAAGGGCGCAAGCTGCTGCGGCTCGAGGTCCGTAACGCTCAGACGCCCATCGAGAAGAAGCCCGAGTGGATCAAGACGCGCGCGAAGATGGGGCCGCAGTACCGCGAGCTCCAGAACCTGGTGAAGTCCGAGGGACTGCATACCGTGTGCCAGGAGGCGGCCTGTCCCAACATCTTCGAGTGCTGGGAGGACCGCGAGGCCACGTTCCTCATCGGCGGCGACCAGTGCACGCGGCGCTGCGACTTCTGCCAGATTGACACGGGGAAGCCCGAACCGCTCGACCGGGACGAGCCGCGCCGGGTCGCCGAGAGCGTGCGGAGCATGGGCCTGCGCTACGCGACCATCACCGGCGTCGCTCGAGACGACCTGCCCGACGGTGGGGCCTGGCTGTACGCCGAGACGGTCAAGGCGATTCACGAGCTGAACTCCGACACCGGCGTGGAGAACCTGATTCCCGACTTCAACGCCGAGCCGGACCTGCTGGCCGAGGTGTTCGAGTCGCGACCGGAGGTGCTCGCGCACAACGTCGAGACCGTGCCCCGGATCTTCAGGCGGATCCGCCCCGCGTTCGGCTACGAACGCTCGCTGGAGGTGCTCACCGCGGCCCGCGAGTTCGGCTTGGTCACCAAGTCGAACCTGATCCTGGGCATGGGCGAGACCCGGAAGGAGGTCTCCCAGGCCCTGCAGGACCTGTACGACGCCGGCACCGAGCTCATCACGATCACGCAGTATCTGCGTCCCTCGTTGCGCCACCACCCGATCGAGCGGTGGGTCAAGCCGGATGAGTTCGTCGAGCTTCAGCAGGAGGCTCTTGCGATCGGCTTCGCGGGCGTCATGTCCGGCCCTCTGGTCCGTTCGTCCTACCGTGCCGGACGGCTCTACCAGCAGGCACTGGAGTCGCGGGAGCGCTCAGCCGAGGCCTCCGCCTAGACTGAGCCGGCATTTCCCCACGACCACCCCGCAGCGAGTAGAGGCAGCACGTGATGGCGAAGAAGGACAAGTCCGCCAAGCAGAGCCGCATTCGGCAGGTCGCGGCGAGCTACCGGATGACCAAGCAGGCCGACTCGAAGATCGGGCTGGTCCTGCTCGGCGTGTTCCTGCTCGCCGCGCTTCCCGCCTTCGGACTGCTCTTCCTCCTGCCCGGCCACTGGGCCTTCGACCTCGTCGGCGCAGTCCTGTTGGGTGTGCTTGCGGTCCTGATTATCTTCGGGCGGCGTGCCCAGAAGGCGGCGTTCAAGCAGATCGAGGGAAAGCCGGGTGCGGCCGCGGCTGCCTTGAGCATGCTGCGTCGCGGCTGGAAGGTCGACCCGGCGATCGCGTTCAACAAGAACCAGGACGTCGTCCATCGCGTCGTTGGGCCACCAGGGATCGTGCTGATCGGGGAAGGCACCAGCGCGAACCGGATCAGGTCGCTGCTCGCGAACGAGAGACGCAAGCACGAACGCGTCGCCTCGGAGGTCAAGATCCACGAGATGGTTGCCGGAAACGGCGAGGGCGCCGTTCCGGTGAGCAAGCTGACGCGGCGCGTCACGAAGCTCGGCCGTCATCTCAAGCCCGCCGAGATGACCGGAGTGCTCGCACGTCTCAAGGCGCTCGACGCCAACCGGTCGAACATCCCGCTTCCCAAAGGCCCGATGCCCATGAACCTCAAGGGTGCCCGGCAGAACATGCGCGGTCGCTGAGGCGCCGCCCGGGGTTCCCGCCCGTGTGGGGACGTCAGCGCCGCATGAGCTGGGGAGGCCGCTTGGCGATCTTGCCCGCCGGCGGCACGGTGACCTTCACTGGCTCACCCCACCGCGACGCGGTCATTCGCATGCTGACCTGCTGGCCGAGATGGAACTCGATGACGCGCATCAGGTTCTCTTCGTCGATCGAGATGCCATAGGCGACGATCTTGGGCAATCCGGGCGGGGCAGGCTGGCCCTGGGCCTTCGACGCCGCTTCGAAGTCCACGCTGACGCGGTACTTGTCGAGCTTCTCACCCGACACGGTCTCCTCGCCGACGTACTTCACCTTCCGGAGGCCGGCGTCGAAGGCGTCGAAGGTTCTGAGCGGGTCGAACTGGCTGGTCAGGTCACCAATCCCGGCCGCGAGCGGGTCCTTGCTGTCCTTAGGGTCGATCTTGATGAACTTGCCGGGTGGCGTCATCGGCGGCAGCGACATGTAGACGAGTCCGCCGACCAGCCGCATCTGCACTCTGGCGCCCGCGAAGACGTCCCCGCTCATCGTCAGGTCCATCGCCGGGTTCCGGTCGTCGAAACGGGCGTCACCTTCCGCAGTGAGGGCTTGGCCGGCCGCGTCGAGGTCCATCGCGATGTGCACCGACTTGTTCCCCTTCACCGCGTCCTTGAGGGCCGGCAGGAACGTCCGCGTGTCCAGCTTCCCGTCGGCCTTGCTTCCGGTCTCCGCCGACGGCGTGTCCTCGGCGGAAGCACTGGTCGACTGTTCGGCTGACGCGCTCTGGTCGGCCGGGTCCTCCGACGACTGGCAAGCCACCAGCAAGGACAGCAGAAGTGGTAGGACGGCACCGGCGAGGAGCCGACGGCGGGTTCGGACAGGGTTGCGCATGGTCCTCCGTTGGTCGATCTGCAGATGCCGACTCTACAAGGGCGGGCTCAACCGGGGTGCGACTTCGTCCACTAAAGACAACCGTGGATGCTTGGATTGACAGCGACGTGATCTTGGAACCAATCCGGAACAGGAAGGCGACCGAACCATCTCCATGCCGGAAACTACCCGCGGAGCCTTCCGGGACCGCCCCACCGTCGCCGTGATCGGCGGCGGTGTCTCTGGCCTGACCGCGGCGTACCTTCTCCAGCGCACGCACCACGTGACGCTCTTCGAGGCGCAGACGCGCTTCGGCGGCCACGCACACACCCATGACGTTCCGCTGGACGGATCGCTGGACGGATCGCTGGACGGTGACGTGACCGCACCGGTCGACTCCGGGTTCATCGTGCTCAACGACCGGACCTACCCCGTGCTGCGTCGCCTCTTCGAGGAGCTCGGCGTGCGGACCCGGCCCACCGAGATGAGCATGAGCGTCAGCTGTGACGGGTGCGGTCTGGGCTACGTCGGAGGTCGCGGCGGGGCCGGGATCTTCTCCCAGCGCCGACGCGTGCTCGATCCGCGCTTCTGGCGCTTCCTCCTGCAGATCCGCCGGTTCCAGAAACTGGCACTTGCCGCCCTGGAGAAGGACGGGTCTTCGGAGGCCAGCTACCGCGACTTCCTCGACCAGCACCAGTTCGACGAGCACTTCGTCGCCCACTACGGCATTCCCATCGTGTCGTGTGTGTGGTCGATGGGGCACGAGGAAGCACTCGCCTACCCGGCGACGTACCTCTTCGCGTTCCTGCGCCACCACGGCTTCCTCACCCTCGGCGACTCACCCACCTGGCACACCGTCGTCGGCGGGTCCCGGTCCTACGTCGACTCGATCACCGCCGGCCTCGACGTCGTCCGGCCCGGGACCCGGATCACGGCGGTGAGCCGCAAACCGGACGCGGTCGAGCTGGACGACGAGCGCGGAACCCACCACGCCTTCGACAAGGTCGTGGTCGCCACGCACGCCGACGAGGCACTCGCGCTGCTCACCGACACGACCGAGGCCGAGGCAGAGCTGCTCGGCGCCTTCGGGTACTCCACCAACGAGGCGTGGCTGCACCGCGACGAGTCGGCACTACCGCCTCACCGGCGGTCGCGGGCGAGCTGGAACTACCGGCTCGAGGACTGCGACACCCTGACCGACCGCACCCGGGTCTCCTATTGGATGAACCGGTTGCAGGGGCATCCGGAGAGCGCTCCACTGGTCGTGACCCTCAACCCGGCCGAGAACCCCGCTCCGGAGCAGGTGATAGCCACGATGACCTACGCGCATCCGACCTACACCGTGAAGTCGGTGGCTGCGCAGGCCCGGTTGGCGTCGCTGAACGGGGAGCGGATCGCGTTCGCGGGCGCCTACCACGGCTGGGGATTCCACGAGGACGGCTGCCGTTCCGGGGTGGCAGCCGCTGAGGCTCTCGGGACCTCGTGGTGAGCGCGATGGCGCCGGCGCGTCCGGCCTTGGTGGTGGCGCACGTCCATCATCGGCGCACCCGACCCTTCACCTACGACTTCTCGCATCGAACGACGATGTGGCTGGTGGACGTCGCGAGGCCGAACTCCGCGTTCCCACGCTGGCTCTCGCCGTTGGCCTCGATCCGCTCTCGTGACCACTTCACCCATGACGACCTGCCGCTGCTGGCCAAGGTGCGCAGCTACCTGGACGCCCAGGACTTGCCCTGGCGGGCCGACCGGGTGTTCATGCTCGCCAACGCACGCAGTCTCGGTTACGTCTTCGACCCGCTCACGACGTACTTCTGCTTCGACCTCGAAGGCCGACTGGAGGGCGTCCTCGCCGAGGTCCACAACACCTACGGAGAGCGGCACTGCTATCCGGTCGCGGTTGACGAGAACGCCTCGCGAAGTGTCGACAAGGAGTTCTACGTCTCGCCGTTCTTCGCCGTCGAGGGACGCTACGACATCCGCACCCGGCTGACCCACGACACGGTGGCGATCGGCATCACGCTCACCCAGGACGAGGAGACGGTGTTCACCGCCTCTGTGCACGGCGACCTGGAGCCTGCCACCGCCCGGCGTACGGCGTGGCGAGTCCTCCGCAACCCGGTTCCCTCCCAGCGAGTCTCGGCGTTGATCCGCTGGCACGGAATCCGGCTCTGGCTGCGTCGTCTTCCGGTCATCACCCGAAAGCCGCACTCTGCTCCGAAAGGAGTGGCATGAGCACCACGGTTGACCCAGCCCTGGAGTCCTTCGCGAACGGTGAGAACAACGCCGCCTGGGACCTTCCGGCGCCACCGGCTCGCGGCCTGCGTGGGAGAATCGCCCAGCGCGTCGTCAGCCGCATACTGCGCAAGATCCCGGTGACGGCACGGTTGGCCACCGGTGAGGTGTACGGCGACGGTGGGGGCACCCACCCCGGGATCGACATCGTCGATCCCGAACGGTTCTTCGCCCGGCTCGGCCGCAGCCCTTTGATCGGGCTGGGTGAGTCCTACATGGCAGGTGAGTGGCGGACCACTCCCGGCAGCGACCTCGCCGACGCCCTGGCACCGTTCGCGGCGCGGCTCACCGAGCTGATCAAGCCCTCGTTCTACCGGCTGCGCCACGTCGTCCTCCCACGGATGCTGAGCTCGGAGGAGAACACCCGCGACGGGGCACGCAAGAACATCGAGCGTCACTACGACCTGTCCAACGACATGTTCCAGCAGTTCCTCGACGCCTCGCTGTCCTACTCCTCGGCGCTGTTCAAGACCCTCGACCCTCCGCCGAGCCTGAACCAGCTCGAGGCAGCACAACTGCACAAGGTGGACGCGATTCTCGATGCGGCGGCGGTCGGTCCCGGCTCCCGCCTGCTCGAGATCGGCACGGGCTGGGGAACGCTCGCGATCCGGGCCGCCGAACGGGGAGCCCACGTCACCACGATCACCATCTCCACCGAGCAGGCCGCTCTCGCTCGACAGCGCGTCGAGGCAGCAGGCGTGGGTGACCGGGTCGAGATCGCGCTGCGCGACTATCGCGACCAGACCGGGGAGTTCGACGCGGTGATCAGCGTGGAGATGGTCGAGGCAGTCGGCGAGAAGTACTGGCCGACGTACTTCGCGACGATCGACTCGCTGCTCGCAACCGGCGGCAGGGTGGTGATCCAGGCGATCCTGCTCGAGCATCACCGGCTGGAGGCCACCCGCAACACCTACACATGGATCCACAAGTACATCTTCCCCGGCGGCCTGCTTCCCTCCACCGAGGCGATCGAGCAGGTGCTCGGGCAGCACACCTCGCTGCACACGGCACGGATCTTCCCGATGGGCCAGCACTACGCACACACCTTGAGGCTGTGGCGGGAGAAGTTCCTCGAGAACTGGCCGACAGTTCGCGACCTCGGTTTCGACGAGACGTTCCGGCGGATGTGGGAGTTCTACCTCGCCTACTGCGAGGCGGGCTTTCGCACGGGATACCTCGACGTCGCCCAGATCACACTCGAGCGTCAGACCCAGGCCCAGACCCAGACCCCGCGTCGGCTAGCGCCGCCGCGTGAGGGTGCCCACGGCTAGGTCGTGTAACCCGCGCCGGTCGCGGTTGAAGACCAGCGGCGGGACGACCAGGCAGATCAAGAAGGTGCGCAGCAGTGACTGCAGAAGGTTCACCGGTCTGCCGTCGAGGCGCGTGACCGTGACCCGGCACGCCAGCTGACCGAAGGACCCGCCGGCGACCGCGGTCAGGAAGCTCGCCTCGAGCAGGAAGACGAGCAGGGGCACCGACTCGGAGAAGGCCGTCCCCTCGATCCAGCCATCCACCCCGGTGAACGCGATGGCCACCAGCGTGCTCGCCAACCAGTCGACGGCCAGCGCAAGGACCCGGCGTCCCCAGCCGGCGACCGACCCCGGTCCCTTTTCTGGGAGGCCGAGCCGCTCCCCGGCGTACGACGGACCGGCGGCTTCGGCAGCAGCTGGACGGGAGGGGCTCACGCTTCTCACGCTACCCGCAGGCCCCGTCGTGGCGAAGTGTTACATGGGCGAAACAAACCGGATACGGTCGCGAAACCGCCCCTGCCTAAGTTCGGCGCCATGGTGCAGCGACGCACCGACTGTTGCCTGCAGAAATCTGGACCGCGTCCACGCGGCCGAGGAGGACGAATGTTCACAAGCGCCGACGAGCTGTTGCAGTACCTCGACGATGAACTCGTCGAGATGGTCGACGTACGGTTCTGTGATCTTCCTGGCATCATGCAGCACTTCACGGTTCCCGTCTCGTCGTTCGGCCAGTCGGTCTTCGACGACGGGCTGGGCTTCGACGGCTCCTCCATCCGCGGGTTCCAGGCCATCCACGAGTCCGACATGCAGCTCTTCCCGGACCCGACCACCGCCTGGATCGACCCGTTCCGTAAGGCGAAGACGCTCGTCGTCAACTTCTTCATCCATGACCCGCTGACCGGTGAGGCCTACAGCCGCGACCCGCGCAACATCGCACGCAAGGCGATCGCCTATCTCAAGAGCACCGGGATCGGCGACACGGCGTACTTCGCTCCCGAAGCGGAGTTCTACATCTTCGACAGCGTGAGGTTCGAGACCAAGCAGAACATCGGCTACTACGAGATCGACTCCGTGGCGGGCGCATGGAACACCGGACGCGACGAGGACGGCGGTAACAAGGGCTACAAGGTCAGGTACAAGGGAGGCTACTTCCCGGTCGCGCCGACCGACCACTTCGGTGACATCCGGGACGAGATCGCGATCGAGCTCGAGAAGTCTGGCCTCATCGTCGAGCGCGGCCACCATGAGGTGGGCACCGCCGGCCAGACCGAGATCAACTGGCGCTTCGACGAGCTGCTCTCCAGCGCGGACAACGTCATGAAGTTCAAGTACATCGTGCGCAACGTGGCTCTGCGGAACGGCAAGACGGCGACCTTCATGCCGAAGCCGATCTTCGGTGACAACGGCTCGGGCATGCACTGCCACCAGTCGATCTGGAACGACGGCGAGCCGCTGTTCTTCGACGAGTCCGGCTACGCGGGACTTTCCGACATGGCACGTTGGTACATCGGCGGGCTGCTCAAGCATGCGCCCTCGCTGCTGGCCTTCACGAACCCGACCGTGAACTCCTACCACCGTCTGGTCCCCGGCTTCGAGGCTCCGGTCAGCCTGGTCTACAGCCAGCGCAACCGCTCGGCCTGCGTCCGGATCCCCATCACCGGGCCGAACCCGAAGGCCAAACGCATCGAGTTCCGGTGCCCCGACCCGTCCGCGAACCCCTACCTCGCGTTCGCCGCACTGCTGCTTGCCGGGCTGGACGGCATCCGCAACAAGATCGAGCCGCCGCAGCCGATCGACAAGGACATCTACGAGCTGCCGCCGGACGAGCTGGCCGAGGTCGACATGGTCCCCACCTCGCTCAACGCGGTGCTCGACTCGCTCGAGGCCGACCACGACTTCCTGCTCGAGGGCGGCGTGTTCACCCCCGACCTGATCGAGACGTGGATCGAGTACAAGCGGACCACGGAGATCCTTCCCGTGCAGTTGCGGCCGCACCCTCACGAGTTTGAGCTCTACTACGACCTCTA
>JALZKI010000049.1 GCA_030859325.1 Actinomycetota bacterium | reverse complement strand
AGCCTGTGACGCCAGCGCCCACCTGCCCCCGCCTGTTTGCGGAGTTGAGGGCGGCTTCATCGTCATCTGCGGCCATCGAATAAAGATTGACGATCCGCGTCATGCAGAGGGGTCGAAGGCGTCAGGGACAAACGTCAGGTCCGCTGTGCGATATTTTGGTCGAATCGCCCCCGACCTGTCATCGCGTAGGCCGAGGCGCCACGTTCACACCGACATCTCGGCCGCCCGCTGACCAGTCACCCAGTACGAGTTGTCGCCGCGTAGGTCACGGCGCCAGGCGTCTGCTAACGGGTTTGCTACGCCACGGGCCAGGACGGGTGACTACAGAGCCGGACATAGCCGGGTGTCCGAGCCACTGTTGAGCGTGAATCCGTGTGAGTCACGACGGGCCAGGACAGACCGGGCGGGACTCATAATCCTTGGGTCGTGGGTTCGAGCCCCCCGCCCCACCGAGAGGTCGCCGAGAGCGGGAGCCGCGCAATTGGGCTAGCGGTACGCGACACCGCGATGGGAGAGCTGAAGGACCTCAACGACCGACCTACTGTCCTCGATCGTGTAGATCACGCGGTACTGGCCGCGACGACCACTCCACCTTCTGTCGAGGGGTGCGCGGAGCGGCTTGTCGACGCGCTGGGGTTTCCCCAGGAGGACGCTGGTTATGAACTCGAGGGCGGGCGCATCCCGCGCTTCACGCCGGTGGAGACGGAAGGAACCGGGTCGAAGGTAAACCTGCACGTGTTCACAGCCGGCTGCTTCGAGGCGCACCGAATGCTGATATTCCGTGACTGGCTCCGGACCCATCCCGCCGACCGCGATCCCTACGAGCAGACCAAACGGACCCTCGCAGGCTGCGCTCACGTCTCGATCATCGCAGTTGGCAAGGACGACTCAACCCGGCGCGTTGAGCCAGGGATCCTTGAGGTCGAAGAAGACGGGTTCTCCGATGGTGAGGGCGTCCATCTCCTTCATCATCTCCTGCATCTCCGGCGGCGGTTCCTTCTGCTCGCCTTCGCGGGCGGCCTCCTCGGAGGTGAAATAGATGGCCATCGTCCAGGCGTCGCCGTCGTGCCCGACCGAGAGAGTGCCGAGGATGTCGGGCCGGAAGGCCTTCCAGTCGGTCGGATCGTTGGCCATCAACTCACGCGCGCGGTCCGGGTCGCTCGAGCGGCCCTGCATAACCTGGACGAAGCCGGCCTGTGAAGGGTCACCAGGGGCGTCGACCTCAACAGACGTGCTGTTGTGAAAGACCGGCTCGTCGGTGAACAGCGCCGCCATTTCATCCCACCACGCCGACTGCTCCGGCCGGTGGCCATTCTGTTGCGCCGCCTCCTCTGACTCAAAGCGTGCAAGCGCAATCACCTGGCCGTCTTCAGTCGCACCCGATGTGCTGCCAAGCCACCCCACGGCTCCAGGGGCCAGCTCTGCCACCCACTTGTCGAGCTGCGCACGCACCTGCGCAGCATCGGACACATGGCCCTGGATCACCTGTACGAACATGTCGAACTCCCTCCGCCTACCACATCCCCGTTGCCAATCGGTCACGTCAACGCTACTCCGAAGCGCACATGTTGCGCGAGTCTTCGCCAGCCGATCTGACAGAACCGGCGAGAGCACGCAGCCCACGCTTGTACAGAAGCCATCCACAGATGATCAGGAGTCCACCGATGACGAGGAAACCAACGTCCCAGGACAACGGCCCGCCGAGATCGTCGCGCACATGGTGAACGCCGAGCAGCTGATGGTCGATGAGCCCCTCTGCGACGTTGAAGATGCCCCACCCCGCGAGCACGAGGCCGATGTGGAAGCTCCAGGTCGGCGCGAGGCGCCCCTTCCGCCAGGAGAGGATCGCGGTGATCGAAGCGGCCAGGACGAGGAACCAGGTCGCCAAGTGGAAGAAGCCGTCACCCAGGGTGTTCGCTTCCAGGCCGGCCACGGTCGTGACCGGGTAATTCTCGACATCGCTCACCATGTGGTGCCACTGAAGGATCTGGTGCAGGGCGATGCCATCGACGAAGCCACCGAGGCCGATGCCGTACAGCAACCCTGAGGCCCTCGACGGTGGTACGGCAGTGGCGTGCCGCCGCTCTGGGGAGGTGGACATGCTCGGAACTACCCAGATCGCCGTCCCCCTATCTTCTCGATGCGTCGGGTCAGCGCCGACTGGCCCGCAGCTGGAAGACCGAGATGGTTCCGTCGTCCTCGTTGCTGGTGAGGAACAGCTGGTGGCCGGAGACGGCGAGCAGCCCTTCAGGCGACGCACCGGTCCCGAGGACCTGCACGAGTCGTGGCGCCGACTCGTCCTCGATCCGGTAGGCGAGCACCGCGTCGCCGCGTTCGGAACCGATGAACGCGTAAGAGCCACCGAGGAGTGAGGCGACTTCGGCACCCTCGAACTCCGCGCCCTTGGCATCACTGCGGTCGTCTGGGTAGCGGCCCGCGGCGGCCAGTGCCCGCTCCGCCGATCCGCCCGAGGCGAAGACGATGTCACCGGATGGGGAGAAGATCGTCCATCCCCGCCCGCCGCTGGGGGTCGGCTCGAGATCTCCCTCGTCGGCGGTCAGCAGGTTGCCGTCGGGCGTCCACTGCACAGCGTCGGGCTCGCGGGGAGCGGTCAGCGAGTCGTCGAAGGCGATGACGTCGTCATCAGCGGTGTCGGCGTCCGTGCGAGCCACGGTGCCGGTGGAGAACGAACCGACGACGTCACGCTCCCTGAGGTCGACGATCGCCACCGCGTTGTTCTCCTCCAGGGTGACGGCGGCCAGTCCTTCGCGGTTGATGTCGACGAACCCCGGCTCCGGATCGCTCGGATAGCGCGCCCCCTGCAGACCGATGAGCTCGACAGTCTCCACCGTCCAGGACGACGGTCTGCCCAACAGGTCGACGACTGCGAGAAAGCCGCCGGGCTCCTGTGGCAGCGCGCCCTCCACTCCCTGCACGACAGCGGCCTCGTCGCGCTCGTTCTCGACCGCGATCGCCGCGACGGCCCCGTTCGGGCTCACGGTTACCGAGTCGGGTTGTCCGCCGAGATCGAGCGCCTCGACCACCTGATGGGTGCCCAGGTCAACGACGACGAGGAAGCCGGACGGCTCGGCGAAGCTCGTGCTGGTGTCCACTGCGACGAGCGCGTAGCGCCCACCTTGCGTGACTGCAACTGATGTTGGCTCGCCGTCGACCTTCAACGTTGCGAGCTGCGTGGGCTCGTGTGGCTCGGTCAGGTCGACCAATCCCAGCTCGCCCTGCGTCGAGTCGGTGTAGAGCAAGGTGCGTCCGTTGGGTGTGACTGCGAGGATTTCCGCGACGTGTCCGTCGACGGCGAAGGTCGCCAGCTCGCGGAAGATGCGCGGCGACTCCTCGCGAGCCCCCCAGGTCGGTGCGGCGGCTGCCAGCGGCAGCGCGGTAGCGGTGAGAACACCGGTGAGGAACAGGACGGGGCGAGTCAGCATGAGGCACCTCTGCCGGACGGGATCGGGTGTCCCGACCACCATGGCGGTGGCTGCCGACCTGCCGGTGACGACCGCGTGAACAACCGGCGTCGTTTGGCCTCATGGCCGAGTTCACTCGGGAACGCCTCGGTCATTCGCGGCCGACGACTAGATGCGGGAAGTCCGGTGAGCGGCGCTGGAACGACAAGATGCGGGGATTCTGGATCGTTCCCTCACGGATCTCGATCGCGCGCCTGATGGTCTCGTTGCCGTCCCATCCCGGCGACCCGGACATCACCACGGGAAGGTAGGGGATCAGCGCTTCACTGTTCTCCCAGGTCGCGGAGTTCCAGAGGTACGACGGGCTGTGGTCCACGCCGTAGTAACGGACATGGTCACCTACCTCGAACGTCGGGTCAGTAAATGACGTGGGCCGCGCCCAGCTGAAGCCCATGCCCTCGTCGCACGAGACGTCGACGATGAGCGTCCCGGGCCGAAGCGATGCAAGGTCCTGATCGAGCAGAAAAGTCAGTGGCGAGTCGGTGTCCTGCAGCACGCAGTTGACGATGATGTCGTGCTCGGCCAGGAAACCGGCCAGCGGCACACGACCGCCCGCAGAGTGCGCATGGCTTCGGCGCGGGTCGGCGTCGTCATGCTCGAACCGCACCATCTGCGCGGAGTGAATGGGTGACGCAACTGCGGTGACACCTCGGTTGGTGAGTACGTCGACCTCGTGCACGCCGTGAGCGTTCAATGCTGTGACGGCACCTCGAGCGGTGGCACCGAATCCGATGACCGCGGCGTTCAGGCGAGGGCCGTAGTCGCCCGTCGTACCGGCCAGCTGCAATGCGTGCAGAACCGAGCAGTATCCGGCAAGCTCGTTGTTCTTGTGGAAGACGTGGAGGTCGAACGAGCCACTTCTGGTCCAGTGGTTCATGGCCTCGAAGGCGATCACTGTCAGCCGGTGGTCGACGGCCAACTGGGTCAGCTTCTCATCCTGCACGCAATGCGGCCAGCCCCACAGGACCTGCCCCGTCCGCATCTGCGCGACGTCCTCCAGGAGCGGTTTGGGAAGCAGGATCACGTCACACTCGGCGACGAGCTGCACGCGTGAGCGCAGGCCACCCACCAGCAAGGACAGCTGGTCATCGGAGACTCCGAATCGTTCGCCGTAACCATGCTCGAGGTAGATGCGATGGCGAAGGCCGGACTCGATTCTCGCGAAGTGCAGCGGATGGATCGGTAGCCGTAGCTCGTTCTCCTTGCGGGAGTGAGCGAAGACGCCGAGGCTCAACGAGGTCGGCACAGGATCTGCTGCATGCGCAGTTCGTCGCGCAGGGCGTACGGGATCGGAAGCCGCTGCACGGCCAGGGCAGCGGTGTAGGCCTTGAGTGCGACGAGCACCTGGGCCCGAGCGGACTCATGCGGCGCTGTCGACGTCGCCGACCTCCGCCGCTCCTGTGACAGGTGTGCGCGCGCCTCGACCACCTGTTGCAACAGCACGGCCAAAGTCTCGCACTCAGACGACTGGTAGGGCGACTGCGAAGGGAAGTACGTGGTCCCCACGAAACTGTTCGACGTCGTCATGACGCGCCTCTCCACCAACTCAAAGAAGAGTCCTTCTGGAGGCTTCCTGAACAGGTGATGTCCACGGTACCCCTTGGCCGCGGCGGGCAGCGTGCCAGACGCCTGTGGCAAGGTGTGGCTCCGCTGTGCAATGTCGTCGGCAAGGGGATGTTCATGCAGGAAGCCCGTGCTGGTCGTCGTCGGCGCCTTGCTGACGCTGATGGGCATCCTGTGGACGTCCCAAGGACTCGGTTACCTCGGCGGAAGTCTGATGACCGGAGACGCCA
Organism: Actinomycetota bacterium; assembly: GCA_030859325.1. GTDB lineage: Bacteria > Actinomycetota > Actinomycetes > Propionibacteriales > Nocardioidaceae > Nocardioides_C. Next base: position 30,397 of record JALZKI010000049.1, on the reverse strand, counting down.
GGTGGGCGATCGTCGGCCCGATCATGGCCGGGTTCGGGGTGGCTTTGCTGTACGTCGCACTCAAAGGCAACCACCGACGTGAGTGAGTCGTCGGCCGACGCAGGTCAGTGACGACGACCATCGAGCCGGTCGATCAACGCGAGCGCGTCGTGTGGAGCGAACCCCTTCGCGTCGTTGTCGAAGTAGACGAAGACGTCCAGACCGGCGGAGGCCCAGTCGAGGCACTTCGACGCCCAGCGGTCGAGCGCAGGCGCGGTGTACCCGCTGGTGTAGAGCTCGGTGTCCCCGTGCAGGCGCACATACCTGAAGTCGCTGGTCTGCTCCTCGACCAAGGGCCATCGCCCAGCGGTGTCGGCGACGACGAAGGCGATGTCGTGCTCCCGCAGCAACGAGATCGCCGAGGGGGTGACGAAGCTCTGCGAACGGACCTCGAGGGCGTGGCGCAGAGGCCGGTCCGCATCGGTGACCGTCAACGCGCGGTCGTCAGGCACCTTGGCGTCGTGGGCCGACGCGAGCACAGCCGCGGAAGCCGTGGTCCGGGGCAGAAGCTCGAAGAAGGAACGCATCCGCTGCTCGTCGTACCCGAGGTTCGGTGGCAGCTGCCACAGCACCGGCCCCAGCTTCGAGCCGAGACCCAGCACCCCGGACGCGAAAAAGTTCGCCAAGGCGGCCTCCACACCGGCCAGCTTCTTCATGTGGGTGATGAACCGGCCACCCTTGACCGCGAACACGAAGTCGTCGGGGGTCTGCTCGCGCCAGGCGGCATAGCTGGTGGGCCGCTGCAGCGAGTAGAACGAGCCGTTTATCTCGATCGAGGTCATCTGTGCGGCGGCGTACGCCAGCTCGTTCTTCTGCACCAGTCCACGTGGATAGAAGTCGCCACGCCATCCGGCGTACGTCCACCCCGAGATGCCGATCCGAATGCTCGCCACGCCCAGAGGTTACCGAGCGGCGACCGGGGAGTTCTGCGTTGGCCGACTGTCCTGGCTCCCAGGCGATATTGTGGGCATCCGGTGACTTCCGTGTCCAGGTGGGCACCGAGGACGTCGTCGACTCGTCAGAGGTACGGCGCCCAGCCCGCCGATCTGGGAAGAGTAGATGAGCAACGAAGCGCAACTCCGCTCACAGCGCTGGCCGCCGGTCATCGGGTCGGCACGGCACTGCCGGTCTCTGCGCGCCCACGGCCTGCCTGGAGCCCTCGGCGTGACGGTGTTAGGCACATTGTTTCCCGGCGCTGGCTTCTGGTTCGCAGGGCGACGCCTCCTCGGGACGCTCGTGCTCGTTCCGGCGGTCGTGCTGGCAGGTGTCGCCGCCTCGTACCTGTTCCGCGACCTCAACGCTACGCTCGACTTCGCCTTCGACCCGCGTCGTCTCACCGTGGCGGCCGCGATCCTGGTGGCTGTTCTTCTTGCCTGGGTGTCCGTCGTCGTCGCGACGTACCTCATGGTTCGTCCGCTCAACCAGAAGCGACTGCACGGCATCATCGGGGCGGTGGTCGTGTTCCTGCTGTGCGTTGCGGTGGCCGCTCCACTCGCGCTCGCGGCAAGGTACTCCACGGTCCAGGCCGACCTGGTGACCACGGTCTTCCAGGACAACAAGAGCGCCACGGCGCCCATCATCCACGTCACCGAAGAGGATCCGTGGGACGGGCGTGAACGGATCAATCTGCTGCTCCTGGGAGGCGATGGAAGCGTCACCCGTGAGGGTGTCCGGACTGACTCAATGGTCCTCGCGAGCATGGACGTGGAGTCCGGGCGCACAGTCCTGTTCAGCCTTCCGCGCAACTTGATGTACGTCCCGTTCGCCAAGAACTCTCCACTCGCGAAGCTGTACCCGAACGGGTTCCGCGGCGAGGGAGACCCGGGAAACTGGATGCTCAACGCGGTCTACAGCATGGTGCCCGCCCTGCATCCACGAGTGCTCGGCGAGAGCGCCAACGAGGGAGCCGACGCCTTGAAGCAGGCGATCGGAGGCACGCTCGGGCTCCACGTCGACTACTATCTGCTGGCGAACCTCGCCGGTTTCCGCACCCTTGTCGACGCCATGGGTGGGGTGGAGGTCAACATCAACGACCCGATCCCGATCGGCGGGAACACCAGTCAGGGCATCCCACCCGACTCCTACATCCAGCCGGGACCCGACAAGCACCTCGACGGTTTCGAGGCGCTGTGGTTCGCCCGTGGCCGCTACGGCTCCGACGACTACGACCGCATGGAGCGCCAACGGTGCATGATCGACGCTCTCATCGAAGAGGCCAGGCCCTTCAACCTGCTGCGCCGGTACCAGGATCTGGCGGCCGCGGGAAAGAAGATCGTGCGCACGGACATTCCCAGGCAGCTCCTGCCTGAGTTCGTCGACCTCAGCCTGGAGGTCAAGGACGCCCCGGTGCGTTCGGTGGTCTTCCAGAGCTCGGAGAAGTTCACGCCAGGTGACCCTGACTTCGGGTACATGCGGGCGAAGGTGCGGGGGGCCCTGGCATCCCCGCCCGGGGCCAAGGGCACCGACCCCTCGCCGTCTCCCGAGCCGAGCGCAGGCAAGTCCGATGCGTCAGTCGACGCGGACAAGAGCTGTGGCTACCGACCCGGCGGATGAACCTGCGCAACCCACCATCGGGCACGTGCCTCAACCATGACTCACCTGTAGTGGGAAGAATTTCGGTGCCAATGTGACCGCTGAGACGCATAGTGCGCAAGAATGAGAACCACAACTGCATGCGTGTGACCGGAGACCTGCCGGAGACGACGGAGACCGCTGGGGAAGGCGTATCTCGACGCCGGTCAAACAGGAGGTCACGGTGACCACACGCAGTTCGACACGTGTTGCAACCAGGGGCGTGCTCTATGTCCACTCGGCGCCGTCCGCGCTGTGCCCGCACATCGAGTGGGCCGCTGGCGGCGTTCTCGGCCGTGCGGTGAACCTGGTGTGGACCGGACAGGGCGCGCAGGCCGGCACCTACCGTGCCGAGTACTCCTGGTCCGGCGAGTCCGGTACGGCGGCCGCGATCGCCTCCGCGCTGCGTGGATGGGGACAACTGCGTTTCGAGGTGACCGAGGAGCCGACGGCTTCTGGTCAAGGAGGCACGGAGGGCGCGCGTTTCTCCTACACGCCGCACCTCGGCATCTTCCACGCGGTGACAGGTATCCACGGCGACATCATGATCCCGGAGGACCGGCTCAAGGCGGCCGTGCTTCAGGCCTCCCATGCCGACTTCTCGACGGGCGACCCGTCCCACGGTGACCTCCCCGATGACGACAGGGTGGTCGGCGTGAGCTTGCTCTCCGAGATCGACAAGCTGCTCGGCAAGCCCTGGGACGACGAGCTCGAGCCGTTCCGGCATGCGGGCGACGGCGCGCCGGTGCGCTGGCTGCACCAGGTCGTCTGACTGGTATTTCTGTCAGCCGACGGGAGATCAGAGCGGGATGTTGCCGTGCACCCCGCGCTGGACAAGGCCTGCGTCGCTGATCGCCTTGGCAAGGGCCGATCGGGTAGCCGCCGGCGAGACCACCTCGTCGACGACGCCGATCTCGACTGCCTTGTCGACCCCACCCGTGATCCGTTCATGCTCGGCAGCCAGCTCCGCCTCGACCTGGGGACGGATGTCGGGAGAGACCTCGAGCAGCTTGCGGCGATGAAGGATGCGGACAGCCGCCACAGCCCCCATCACCGCGACCTCGGCGCCCGGCCACGCGAACACCTTCGTCGCCCCGAGAGAGCGTGCGTTCATCGCGATGTAGGCGCCTCCGTACGTCTTGCGTGTCACCAGTGTGACCCGAGGAACGACGGTCTCCCCGAACGCGTGCAACAGCTTCGCGCCCCGTCGTACGACGCCGTCCCATTCCTGCCCCACACCGGGGAGGTAGCCGGGAACGTCCACGAGCACGATCAGCGGCACACCGAACGCATCACACATCCGCACGAAGCGCGCCGCCTTCTCCGCCGACATCGAGTCCAGGCAGCCGCCGAGCCGCAGCGGGTTGTTCGCGACGATCCCGACCGTGCGCCCGCCGAACCGACCCAGTGTGGTCACGATGTTCGGCGCCCACCGGGCGTGCAGCTCCTGGGCGGTGCCCTCGTCGAGGACCGCCTCCACGAGGGGGTGCACGTCGTAGGCACGCTTCTTCGATTCCGGCAGCATCTGCGCGAGGTCGACGTCCTCGACTGCTGAGACCTTCAGCGTTCCCTGCGCACCGAGGAGCTTCGCCACGCTTCGGGCGCGGTCGAGCGCCTCCGGCTCGCTTTCGGTCAGGATGTGCACGACACCGGACCGACGACCGTGCGGCTCGGGTCCGCCCAGGCGCAGCATGTCGACGTCCTCACCGGTGACGGATCGAACCACGTCAGGTCCGGTGACGAAGATGCGACCTTCCGGGCCCAGAACCACGACGTCGGTGAGAGCAGGCCCGTAGGCCGCGCCACCGGCCGCGGGGCCGAGTACGACGGAGATCTGGGGGATCTTGCCCGACGCCTGCGTCATCACGTGGAAGATCTCACCGACAGCGTGCAGCGACAGCACGCCCTCGGCCAGCCGGGCACCTCCGGAGTGCCAGAGCCCGACGACCGGAGCGTGGTCGGCGAGGGCGCGTTCGTAGGCGCGCACGACGACCTTGCAGCCGACCTCACCCATGGCCCCGCCCATCACGGTCGCATCGGAGCAGAAGGCCACGACCGGAGAGCCTTCGACCCTGCCGATCCCGGCCAGCATGCCGCTGCCGTCGTCATCGGAGATCAGCTCGAGAGTGCCCTCGTCGAAGAACGCGGCCAGCCGGAAGTTCGGGTTGCGCGGATCTTTCTCGCGCGGCAACCTCGCCGGCCTCGACGAAGCCGGGGTGGACGGAGCCGGGGTGGACGGAGCCGGGGTGGACGGAGCCGGGGTGGACGGAGCCGGGGTGGACGGAGCCGGGGCACGCGACGCGGGTGCAGTCGACGCCGATCCGGTCGGGCTACTCGAAACCATGTGTGTCACGTCCTCATCGGTTCGCGGGCTCGGGCCGTTCCGGGGTTGGGCCGTTCTGCTCAGGATCTGGCTGGGCCGCAGCGACGGTCAGGCTCGGGGACCTGTGAGTCAGGCACTGCGGAAGGCGATGGCCACGTTGTGCCCGCCGAACCCGAACGAGTTGTTGAGGGCGGCGGCCGGTCCGTGACCGAGGGTTCGCTTCTCGGTGGCGATGTCGAGCCCGATGTCGTCGGGGTCGTCGAGGTTGATTGTCGGAGGTACGACGCGGTGATGCAACGCGAGCACGGTGGCCACGGACTCGAGTGCGCCGGCGGCTCCGAGCAGGTGGCCGGTCATGGACTTCGTCGAGGTCAGCACGAGGTTCTGCGACGCGTCCCCGAGCGCGTTCTTGATCGCCGCTGCCTCGGCCACGTCCCCGAGCGGCGTCGAGGTGGCATGTGCATTGATGTGCACCACCTCGCTGGGCTTCATGTCCGCCTCGTGCAGGGCCATCTTCATCGCCCGGGTCGCACCCAGCCCAGCCGGGTCGGGTTGCGCGATGTCGTGGGCATCGGCGGTCACTCCGGCACCGGCCACCTCGGCGTACACCTTCGCTCCCCGACGCTCGGCGTGCGCTGCCGACTCGATCACGAGGGCGGCGGCGCCCTCGCCGAGGACGAAGCCGTCGCGTCCCTTGTCCCAGGGACGGGAGGCCTGCTCGGGTGCGTCGTTGCGCTTGGACAGGGCCATCATCTGCCCGAAAGCAGCCATCGGCAGCGGATGGATGGCGGCCTCGGTGCCCCCGACTAAGACAACATCGGCACGACCGAGCCGAATCATGTCGATGCCGAGTGCGATCGCCTCGTTACCCGAGGCACATGCCGAGACCGGAGTGTGCACGCCCGCTCTCGCACCGATCTCGAGACCGACGTTCGCGGCGGGAGAGTTCGGCATCAGCATCGGGATTGCGAGCGGGGAGACCCGTCGCGGACCCTTCTCGTTCATCACGTCATAGTTCGACAGCAGGGTCTGCACGCCGCCGATGCCTGAGGCCATGGCCACGCCCAGACGCTCGGAATCGACACCCGAGGCGGACGAGGCGTCTGCGTCTCCCAGCCCCGAGTCGGCCCAGGCCTCACGGGCGGCGATCAGGGCGAACTGTCCAGAACGGTCCAGTCGGCGTGCCTTCACTCGCTCCAGGACATCGGTGGGGTCGACGGCTACCTCGGCAGCGATCTGGGTGGTCAACGCGCCGGCCCACTCGTGCTGGAGGGAGTTAACCCCGGATTGCCCCGCGAGGAGGGCGGACCAGGTCGTGGCCACGTCGCCACCCACGGGGGAGGTCGCGCCGATTCCGGTCACGACCACTCGATCAGTGCTCATTGCCTTTTCCAAACCTGTCGCTCGGCTCTCAAACATGCTGTTGACCCCGATGGCCGTGTCACAACGGCCCGAGGAGTCGACCGGCCCGACCAGCGGGCCGACCGATCATCGCTCAGCTGGCCTGGGCACGCTCGATGAAGGACACGGCGTCACCGACGGTGCGCAGGTTCTTGACCTCGTCGTCGGGGATCTTCACGTTGAACTTCTCCTCCGCCGCAACCACGACCTCGACCATCGAGAGCGAGTCGACGTCCAGGTCGTCGGTGAACGACTTGTCGCTTTGCACGTCCTCGGCGGGGATGCCGGCGACCTCGTTGACGATCTCGGCGAGGTCGGTGCGAATCTCTTCGGTGCTTGCCATCTGCTTCTTCCTCCTTGTTGTTGGTGCGGGTTGAGAGATCTTGGTCGGGGCGTTGTGGGTCGTTCCGGCCGCGCGGCCCGAGTTCGGAACAGTGTCAGGGAACCTTGACCACCTGGGCGGCGTACGCCAGGCCCGCACCGAACGCGATGAGCAGCGCACTGTCTCCGCTCTTGGCCTCACCCTCGACGATCATCCGTTCCAGGGCAAGGGGGATCGATGCTGCCGAAGTGTTTCCCTGCTCGGCGACGTCGCGCGCGATCTTCACGCGCTCGGGAAGTTTCATGGACCGGGCCATCGCGTCGATGATGCGCATGTTGGCTTGGTGAGGAACGAAGACGTCGAGGTCGTCGACTCCGATGCCGCTGCGGTCCAGGGTGGCCTGCGCGATCTTGGCCATCTCGAAGGATGCCCACCGGAAGACCGAGTTCCCCTGCATCACCAGGTGCGGCATCACGGGACTGTCCTGCTCGAGGACGTCGCGCCAGTCCTCCTTCTGCCGGATCAGGTCGAACTGCTCGCCGTCGGAGCCCCACACGACCGGGCCGATGCCCGCCTCCTCGGCAGGCCCGAGCACGGCTGCACCGGCTCCGTCAGCGAAGATGAACGCCGTGCCACGGTCATTGAGACTCGTGATGTCGGTCAGCCGTTCCACACCGATCACGAGCACGTGCTTAGCACTGCCGGCGCGGATCATGTCCGACCCTAGGGCGACCCCGTGGCAGAAACCGGCACACGCGGCGGAGATGTCGAACGCGGGAGCCTTGTCAGTGCCCAGCTCGTAGCCGATCGCGGTCGCGATGGCGGGCGTCTGAAGCATGTGCGAGACGGTGGCGACGATGACGCAGTCGATCTGAGCGGCCTCGACTCCTGCCCGCTCCATCGCCTTGCGCGACGCGGAGACCGACATCATCTGCACGGTCTCCTCGGGGCCGGCGAAGCGCCGCTCCTTGATACCGGTGCGCTGTTGGATCCACGCGTCGCTGGAGTTGATCGCGTCGACGAGTTCGGAGTTGGGCACGACCCGGGTCGGCCGGTAGGCCCCGATGCCGAGGATGGCGGTGTGGTTGCTACCGGTCACCGTGGCGAGCGTAGTCATGCGTTGACCCCCTCGGGGTGCAGACGGATGAGTGGCTGGCCCGGAGAGACAAGATCGCCGTCCTCGACCAGCCACTCGACGATAATGCCGCCGTACGGCGCTGTCACCGGCGTCTCGTCACGCGAGCTGGCCACCGACCCGATGTTGCTCTCGGGTGCGATGGCACCACCCTCGTGCAGGTCCGGGACCTGCTTGAACGTTCCCTTCGCGGGGGCGACCAGCATCCGCCAGGTGGGCGTCGCGTCCAGGGCTGAGGCGGCGCCGTGCTTGTCGCAGAACGCCCGGGCGTCGTCGAGCTGGTCGGGGGTTTTGAGCGCAAAGGTCTCCACCCCCCTCATGGCCCTTTTCGCGATCCCGGTGAGTGTTCCCGCCGGCGGCATCTCGAGCATGCCGGTCACGCCGAGGTCGAGCATGGCCTCCATGCACAGATCCCAGCGGACGGGGTGGCTGACCTGGCTGACGATGCGCTTGAGCACCTGCCGACCGTCGTGGACGACCTGACCGTCGCGGTTGGAGATGAGCGCCGTCCGGGGATCGTGGGTGGACACCGACCGGGCGTAGCCCGCAAGTACGTCGACCGCCGACGCCATGTGCCGAGTGTGGAAAGCGCCGGCCACGGATAGCGGAGTGATCCGTGCCTTGGCGGGAGGGTCGTCGGAAAGAGCCGCGAGCTGCTCGGCGGTGCCCGCCGCCACGATCTGGCCGGGTCCGTTGTCGTTGGCGGCGGTGAGTCCGTGCTGCTCGAGCTTCGCGAGGACCTCGTCTCTTTCACCGCCCAGGATCGCAGCCATCCCCGTGGGCGTCACGGCCGAGGCTGCTGCCATCGCCTTTCCTCGTTCACGCACGAGCACCATGGCCTGCTCAGCGGTGATCACCCGGGCACCGGTCGCAGCCGTGAGCTCTCCGACGCTGTGGCCGGCGACCGCACCGACCCGGCCGAATGCGTCGGCGGGGTGGGGAAAGAGTTCGAGTGCGGCCAGGAGGCCGGAAGCCACGAGAAGAGGCTGGGCCACTGCGGTGTCGCGGATGGCCTCGGCGTCGGCGACGGTGCCGTAGTGCTCGAGATCCATGCCGCTGACCGCGGAGAGCCACCTCAACCGGTCGACGAAAACCGGGTCCTCGAGCCAAGGCAGGAGAAATCCGGGCTTCTGAGCACCTTGACCAGGTGCGGCGATGACGAGCACGACACCACTCTGCCGCGTGAGGCCGCTCGTTCGCGCCCACGAGGCACACGAATAAACCCGGTGTGTTGTTGTAGGAAACCTACAACAACGGGGTGGCGGCTTGGCCCTTTTCGGCCCGCTTCTCGGCCGGCTCCTCGAGGCGCTGGTTGACCCGCCCGTGCTCGATCGGCTGCTCGACCCGGTTGTGCTCAAGGCGATGCTCTGTCCGCCCGTGCTCGAGCCGGCCCAAGGTGAGCGCGACCCGGAACGTGTACGCCTGACGCGGGTCCGTCGGCGAAAGCCCGACAGCGTCGGCCGCCCGGCGTAGTCGGTACCGAACCGTGTTGGCATGGACGAACAGAGCACGTGAGGTGGCCTCTATGGAGCTGCCGTGTTCCAGGAAGGTGGTAACGGTTTCGAGGGTCGATGACCCTGCCTCGAGAAGGGGTCGGTAGATCTCCGCGACCAGCTGACGCCGCGCATGGTCGTCCCCGGCAAGGGCGCGTTCTGGCAGCAGGTCGTCGCTGGTCACCGGCCGCGGCGCGTGCGGCCATCCTGGCGCGGCCTGGAGACCCGCGACCGCCGCCCGCGCGGACACGCTGGCGTGCATCAGATCCGGCACCAAAGGGCCGATCACGACCGGTCCGTCCCCGAAGAACCGGACGACGCTGTCGCCTGCCTTGTCCGGGTTGTCAACGCCGCCGAGTACAACGACCAGCCGGTCACCCTGTACGGCGCAGAGGACGTCCATGTGCACGTGGCGGGCCGACCGCCGTACCTGGTCGATCACGCTCTCCCGTGCCCGACTGTCGCCCGAGGCCGACGCAGGCACTCGTCCGAGGACCACGACGACGTCGCCCTTCGCCTCCCAGCCGAGGGCGCTGGCTCGTGAGCGCACGGTCTCGTCCGCCTCGGCGCGCAGCACGGAGTCCACTACGAGAGCCTCGAGGCGGGCGTCCCAGGCGCCACGCATCTCTGCTGCCCGGGCGTAGACCTCGGCAGTCGCGAAGGCCACCTCCCGTGCGTAGCGCATGATCGCCTCGTGCACCGGAGCGGCATCCTCCTCACCAACCGCGTCGGCGAGGTTCTCCTCGACCACTTCGATGCTCAACCGGACCATCTCCACGGTTTGGCGGAGGCTCACAACTCCGGTCAGCGTCCGCGGGGCGGCTCCGAACACCTCGGCGGTCAGTGGGGCATGCGGTTCGGGGTCGCGGTACCACGCCACGAACGCGTCGATCCCGGCCTGAACGATCAACCCGATCCACGAGCGGTCCTCCGCAGAGAGCCGGCGGAACCATGGCATGTCCTGCTCCATACGGTTCAGGGTCGCCGTCGTCAAGGGGCCCGCCGACTTCTGCAGCCTCCGGGCGATCTGCGCGGGGGTGCGCGCTCCGGCCGGTCGGCTCATCGGGTCCCCCTGCGACTTCGTGAGGAACCCGAGGGTTGCTCACGGCTTTGTGACGGGCTCCGAGTATTGCTCACGGCTGAAAGCCTAAACCGCGTGAGGTCCTCGGCCTTGCCGTAGATGGGCACCACATTGCCGAAGCCGGTCGAGGTCTCGTACCTCACCATCCACGGTCACAGGCGGGCGTTCATTCGAACCGGTTCCGGCCCGGCACTGCTGCTGCACGGTCTGGGATGTGACCACACGACATGGCTACCGGTCGTCGCCGCGTTGTCCCGGCGGTACACCGTGATCGCGCCAATGCCGTCGGCGGACACCGCCTGAGGCCGTCCGCAACGGCGCCGCGCCCTCGAGTCACGTTCGGCGACCCGCGCCGCCTTCACGACGCGACTTCCCACGACGAACCTGCACTTCCCTCGATGAACTCGTCGTGGGAAGTGCAGGTTCGTCGACATACCTTGGGCAAGCTGTGACAGGTGTGGCGGAGCGGAACTGACGCCTCGTGAAGCAGGATCAGGCGTCGGCGCCCTCCTGTTTCACTCCGCGCACGGCCGTCGGGTCGTCGATCCGGTACTTGTCGAAGGCCTCTTGCACGGTCTCCCGCTTGACCTCACCGCGGTCGGCGAGGGCTGCCAGCGCCTGTACGACGACCGACTCGGCGTCGACATGGAAGTACCGGCGTGCGGCTGCACGGGTGTCCGCGAAGCCGAAGCCGTCGGTCCCGAGGGCGTAGAAGTCGCCGGGCACCCACTTCGCGATCTGGTTCGGTACCGCCCGCATGTAGTCCGAGACCGCGACGAACGCGCCCTCGCAGTCGCGCAGCTTCTCGGTCACATAGGGCACCCGGGCGTCCTCGGAGGGGTGCAACAGGTTCCACTCCTCGGCCTCGACCGCGTTCCGAGCCAGCTCGTTCCACGAGGTGACCGACCAGGTGTCGGCAGCCACCCCCCAGTCCTCAGCGAGCAGCCGCTGAGCCTCGGTGACCCACGGAAAGCCGACACCCGAGGCGAGCAGCTGCACCCGCAAAGGGGCGTCCGAGCCGCTCGACGCAGGGGTCTCCGGGGCTGCGGCGAAGTGGTAGATGCCCTTGAGCAGCCCCTCGACATCAAGGTCGGCCGGCTCCTTCGGCTGCACGGCCGGCTCGTTGTAGACGGTGAGGTAGAAGATCACGTCCTCGCCGTGCGGGTGCTCCTCGGTCGAGCCGTACATGCGACGCAGGCCGTTCTGCACGATGTGGCTGACCTCGTGCGCCATCGCCGGGTCGTAGTGCACGACAGCGGGGTTGCTCGCAGCGAGCAGCGGGGAGTGGCCGTCGGCGTGCTGGAGGCCCTCACCGGTCAGCGTCGTACGCCCCGCCGTGGCACCGATCAGGAAGCCGCGGGCCAGCTGGTCGGCCATCGCCCAGATCGAGTCCCCGGTGCGCTGGAAGCCGAACATCGAGTAGAAGAAGTAGAAGGGGATCATGTGCTCGCCGTGCACGGAGTACGACGATCCAGCTGCCGTCGCCGACGCCACCGCGCCGGCTTCCGAGATGCCCTCGTGCAGCAGCTGACCCTGCGCGGACTCCTTGTAGGCGAGCAGCAGCTTGCGGTCCACCGACTCATAGTTCTGCCCGGCGGGCTGGTAGATCTTCGCGGTCGGGAACATCGAGTCCATTCCGAAGGTGCGGAACTCGTCGGGAGCTATCGGCACGATCCGCCTGCCGATCTCTTTGTCCTTGACCAGGTCCTTCAGCAGCCGCACGAGCGCCATTGTGGTGGCGATCGACTGCTTGCCCGAGCCTTGCTTGAGCTCGGCGTACATCTCGTCGCCGGGAAGTTTCAACGGCTCGGAGCGGACGACCCGCTTCGGCAGCGACCCGCCGAGCTTGCGCCGCTGCTCCATCATGTACTTGATCTCGGGTGAGTCGGGTCCCGGGTGGTAGAACGGCGCGATGTCCGCACCGTCGATCGCCTCGTCGGTGATCGGGAGGTAGAGGCGATCGCGGAAGGTCTTCAGGTCGTCCTTCGTCAGCTTCTTCATCGAGTGAGTGGCGTTCCTGCCCTCGAGGGCGTCGATCGTCCAGCCCTTGATGGTCTTGGCCAGAATCACCGTCGGTTGTCCGACGTGGTCCTCGGCGGCCTTGAAGGCGGCGTACACCTTGCGGTAGTCGTGCCCACCACGGGGCAGCTTGCGTAGGTCGTCGTCGGAGAGGTGTTCCACCATCTTGCTCAACCGCGGGTCGCCACCGAAGAAGCTCTCCCGGGTGTAGGCGCCAGTCTCCACCGAGTAGGTCTGGAACTGGCCGTCCGGGGTGGCGTTCATCTTGTTCACCAGGGCACCGTCGACATCCTTCGCCAGCAGGTCGTCCCACTCCCGACCCCACACCACCTTGATCACGTTCCAGCCGGCGCCGCGGAAGTAGGACTCCAGCTCCTGGATGATCTTGCCGTTGCCGCGGACCGGACCGTCGAGCTGCTGCAGGTTGCAGTTGACGACGAACGTGAGGTTGTCGAGCTCCTCCCGAGCAGCGACGCCGATGGCACCGAGGGACTCCGGCTCCCCCATCTCACCGTCGCCCAGGAAGGCCCAGGTGTGTTGCTGGCTGGTGTCCTTGATGCCGCGGTTGTGGAGGTAGCGGTTGAACCTCGCCTGGTAGATCGAGTTCAGCGCGGTCAGGCCCATGGAGACGGTCGGAAACTCCCAGAAGTCCGGCATCAGGCGCGGGTGCGGGTACGACGGGAGCCCCTTGCCGACCCCATGCTGGACCTCCTGCCGGAAGAACGACAGTTGCTGGTCGGTGAGCCGGCCCTCGAGGAACGACCGGGCGTAGATTCCGGGTGAACCGTGTCCCTGGATGTAGACGTGGTCCCCGCCGCCGGGGTGGTCCTTGCCGCGGAAGAAGTGGTTGAAGCCGACCTCGTAGAGGCTGGCCGAGGACTGGTAGGTCGCGATGTGGCCACCGACCTCGAGGCCCTTGCGGTTGGCGACCGAGACCATCACCGCGGCGTTCCATCGGATGAACGCGCGGATCCGGCGCTCGATGTCCTCGTCACCGGGGAACTCGGGCTCGCGCTCGGACGGGATCGTGTTGATGTAGTCGGTGCTGCGAAGCGCGGGTACGCCGACCTGCCTCTCGCGGGCACGCTCGAGAAGCTTGAGCATCACGTAGCGCGCGCGGCTGCGGCCGCGCTCGTCGAGCAGTAAGTCGAGGGAGTCCAGCCACTCCTGGGTCTCGTCCGGGTCGATGTCGGGCAGCTGGGTGGGAAGGCCCTCATGGATCACCGAAGGCGCTGCGGGGCGGTCGCTGGTGTTCGCCACGGTTCCTCTGATCTTTCGTCCAGATGGGCACATGCGGCACGGGATTGCCGATGCCTCGGTTTCATCGTGTCACGTCGCGCAAGATCGGGGAATCTACCTGCCGGTAGTTTTGAGTACCCCGGTTCTGTCTCAGACGGGAGTGAGTGCCACGTAGGGAGGCTGGGGGAGTACGACGCTGATCTCGTCCCCCCGTTCGACGAGACCCGGGCAGATGACCACGGCCATCACGCCCGAACGGAACGCGGGCTTGCCGTTGACGTCACGGGTGAGGACCTTCTTCATGAGCCCAGCCTGGAACCTGTCGATCTGCCGGCAGGGGTTCCGCAGCCCGGTGACGCGTACTTCTGCGCTCACTCCGATACGCAGGATCGTGCCGGTGGGCAGCGTGAGCAGGTCGAGCCCGGCCGTGGTGACGTTCTCGCCAAGGTTGCCGGGACTGACCAGGTGTCCCAGGCTCGCGAGGTCGTCGAACAGCTCGGCCTCGATCAGGTGGATCTGGCGCAGGTTCGGGCGCTCGGTAAAACCGGCCGTGCGAGAGCGGTGCCGCATCGTCGTACCCGCGTGGGCGTCCCCCTCGACGCCGAGCCCATCGAGAAGCCGGATGCGCTCGACGGGCTGCTTGCTGAAGGCATGGCCGGGACTGCGAGACACACAGGTGACCTGGGCGGGCGGCTGGCTCATCTCGCAAACGGTAGCGTTCGGCTGTGAATGAGCCCAATGCGCGGCTGTGGCTTGCGCATGGGGTGCTTATCCGGTGAACTACACCGCAATGACGACGAGCGCGGCCTGTGCTCTGACCATGACTGTTTTGGAGGAGTCACGTGAGCGCGTCCGCGGGGGGCCCGGAGGGCACCGCCACCCAGACCGTTGGTGACCGACTGGGCCTCAAGTCCGGGATGGTCGTGCAGGAGCTCGGGTGGGACGAGGACGTAGACGACCACTTCCGGATGCAGGTCGAGGACACCATCGACGCGGACATGGTCGAGGGCGAGTACGGCAACGTCGTCGACTCCGTGATCTTGTGGTGGCGCGACGAGGACGGGGACCTGGTCGATGGCCTCGTCGACTCCCTGACCGACCTGGTCGGCGGCGGGGTGATCTGGCTGCTCACCCCGAAGGTCGGCCGACCCAACGCCGTCGACCCGGCCGACATCGCCGAGGCGGCACCGATCGCCGGTCTCTCCACCACCTCGACCGTCGCAGTCAGCGTGGACTGGACCGCGATGCGCCTGGTCGCACCCAAGACGGCCCACTGATGTGTTCCCGAACCTGTTCGTCAACCAGCTCACCGCGCTCAAGGTGCTCATCTCGGCAGGGGTGATCCGTCCCTACCCACCGCACGTGCTGATCGGGATAGCCCAGACTCTGCGGGACTGGGGCCGGGGCCCGGCCGGAGGTTTCACCACCCTGGCCCAGCGCAGTCCACACCAGGTCGGGGTGATCGACGAGCTCGGCTCGCTCACGTTCCAGCAGATGCACCGGCGCAGCAACGCCCTGGCGCACGCGCTGCGTGAGCTGGGGATCGACGAGGGGGACAGTGTCGCCCTGCTCTGCCGCAACCACCGTGGATTTCTCGAGTCCGCAGTCGCCGTCTCGAAGCTCGGTGCCGACGTGCTGTACCTCAACACCGCCTTCTCTGCGCCTCAGATCGGTGAGGTCTGTCAGCGTGAGGAGCCCGCGGCCATCATCTACGACGAGGAGTTCACCGAGCTCGTCGACGAGTCCGGCATCGAGGGAACCCGCGTGCTCGCCTGGCAGGACTCCACGAGCACCGACCTGGCGACGACCGAGGACCTCATCGAGGCCGGAGGGGAGGAGGACCTCGACCCGCCTGAGCACAAGTCGCGTTCGGTCATCCTCACCTCCGGCACCACCGGGACGCCGAAGGGCGCACCGCGCAGCGAAGGGTCCTTCGACGCAGGGGTGGTGCTGCTGTCCCGGCTGCCGCTGAAGCGCGGCTGGACCTGTCACATCGCCGCGCCGCTGTTCCACACCTGGGGATGGGCGCATCTGAGCCTGGCCATGCTGATGGGCACCACCGTGGTGCTGCGCCGCACCTTCGACCCCGAGCAGTGTCTCCGGGTGGTCGCGGAGAACGAGTGTGACTCGCTGGCCGTCATCCCGCTCATGCTGCAACGCATCATGGCGCTGCCCGAGGAGACGCTGCGCTCCTACGACCTGTCCCGGGTCAAGGTGGTCGCCGCGTCGGGGTCGGCGCTGCCCGGAGATCTCAGCAGCAACTGGATGGATCAGTTCGGCGAGAACCTCTACAACATCTACGGCTCGACCGAGGTCGCCTGGGCGACCATCGCCACTCCCGCGGACCTACGCGCGGTCCCCGGCACCGCAGGCGAGCCGCCGCACGGCACCGTGGTCAAGGTGTACGGCGAGGACGAGCGAGAGGCCGCTCAGGGAGAGGCGGGCCGGATCTTCGTCGGCAACTCGATGCTCATCGACGGTTACACCTGTGGCGGCTCCAAGCACATGATCGACGGCCTGATGGCGACCGGCGACGTCGGTCGATTCGATGCCGAGGGACACCTGATCGTCGAGGGTCGCGACGACGAGATGATCGTCTCCGGTGGTGAGAATGTCTTCCCGCAGGAGGTCGAGAGCTCTCTGGCCCGCCATGACGCGGTCGTCGAGGTTGCCGTCCTCGGCGTGGACGATGAGGAGTTCGGCGAGCGACTGCGGGCGTTCGTCGTACTCACCTCGCCCGACGCCGCGAGTGAGGACGACCTCAAGGAGCACGTGAGGTCCAACCTCGCCAGGTACAAGGTGCCCCGTGACTTCGTCTTCCTCGACGAGCTTCCCCGCAACGTCACCGGCAAGATTCTCAAGCGTGAGCTCGCGGAGCGCGATCCGGAGCACGACGCGGCCGGCCATAGTGACTGAGCAGTACGTCGGGCCGCTCGAGGCGGGTCAGCCGGTGCCCGACTTCGAGCTTCGCGACCAGCACGGCCAGAATGTCTCGCTGTCGTCGTTTCGTGGAAGTCGGGCGGTGCTCCTCGTGTTCTACCCCTTCGCGTTCAGCAGGGTGTGCACCGGTGAGCTGCGCGAGCTGCGCGACAGCTGGCCGCCGGCCGGCGTCTCGGAGGTGGAGCTGCTGGCGGTCTCCTGCGACCCGGTCTACTCGCTGCGTTCCTTCGCCGACTCCGACGGGTTGAGCTTCCCGTTGCTCTCCGACTTCTGGCCGCACGGCGACGTCTCGTCCACGTACGGCGTCTTCGACTCCGAACGTGGCTGTTCGACCCGCTCGAGCTTCGCCATCGACAGGAAAGGCGTGCTCCGCTGGCAGGTGCACCACGCGCTGCCGAACGCGCGCGACGTGGGGGATTACGCCCGTGTCCTCGCAGGCTTCTAGACCGGTGACGGTCTGCCGGAGGGGATCGTCTGGACGACTGCCGCGATTATCGCGGTTTCGCTGACAAAGGACTGCACGACTAGTTGAATAGGCCTCGTTACGACCGCTGGCGACCCGAGACGCCGGCGGTCGTACGCTTTCCCGGCCGTTTCTCCTCCCTCACGTCCTGCCGTAGGCTGTGCGTCGCTTCGGGGCGTATAGCTCAGCGGTAGAGCACCTCCCTTACAAGGAGGTGGTCGCAGGTTCGATCCCTGCTGCGCCCACCGATTCTCTCTGCAGTTCCCGAGGCCACTTCCGCTTGTAGCCGTTCCCCAACGCCTTCGCCAACCGTCCTGCGATCTGACGCACCGCTCGGAGAATCGTGCGTGACTGGGCTCGAGCCTGGGTGGCAGATAGACTCGCTCCCGTCGCGCTGAAAGCTAAGGGGGAGCAGGAGTGGGTTTCCCCGAAGTTGGTGACGACTTCGGCCGCTATCAGATCACCGGCAGAATCGGTCGCGGGGGCGTGGGAGTTGTGTTCTCAGCCGCCCAACGGGGACTAGAGCGCTCCGTTGCGTTGAAGGTTCTCTCCCCGGAGCTGGCATCCGAGGCGCACTTTCGCAGACGCTTCACGCGCGAGGCCTCTGCCTTGGCGAGCCTGTTCTCGCCGCACATCATCCAGATCTACGATCACGGTGAGTACAACGGCTGCTTGTACATCGCCACGCAGTTTGTGGCGGGCGGGGATCTGTGGGACTGGCTGGTCAAGAACGGCGGCATGGCTCCCCGCCAAGGCTCGATGTCGTCGCTCAGGTCAGTTCAGCCTTAGCAGACGCCCATGCCGCAGGTGTCATTCACCGCGATATCAAGCCGAGCAACGTGCTGTTGCACAGGTCCGGTGAAGACGAGGTCTTCGCCTACTTGTGTGACTTCGGAATCGCCCGTGCCGACAACTGGGACCACACCCGGACTCTCGGGTTGATCGGCACGCTGAGTTATATGGCACCGGAGCGGCACGAGGGCACCGATGCCAGCGTGTCAAGTGATGTCTATTCTCTCGGATGCTTGCTGCGGGCCGCTCTCACGGGATCGCCGCCCTATGAGGGCGGAGACGTCCAGGTGGCGATTCGGCATATGCGGGATCCCATCCCGACCTACCCGGACGACGGCGCCGTGCCGCAGGCCATCAATGCGATCCTTCAACGCTCGATGGCCAAGGACCCGAGCGAACGTTACCCAACTGCGGGGGCAATGCGCACCGACTTGATCGGTGCCCTCCAGCTGTTCCCAGGCGTTCCTGTTCGATCCAGCGCAGAGTCGAAGTCTGTCGACGCCGCGAAGGACAGGCAGGTGTCTGCTGGGCAGGGGCAGACCAGCGCACGGCTGGCGCAGGGCCGACCCCACAAGACCGATGAACTCGACTCACCTGCTCGACCCGCAGCACTCGTCGGCCGGAGCCCCCGACGGAGAGGCCGCGCGATCCCCCTCCTCGCCAGCCTCGTCGGACTAGTGGCTGCCGGGGTTGTCGGCGTCGTGACGATATGGACTCTGGCGAACGACTCCGTCACCTGCGCGGACGGCAGCCAGACGACGGATCGGAGTGACTGCCCCGTGGCCGAGGGGAGACCTATCCCTTCGGCGAGCCCGACGAGCAGCGGGAATGTAGGTCCCGAGACGGTGACCTGTTGGGACGGACGGGCTGTCTCGCGGATGAGTCAATGCACTCTGCCCAGAGGAGTGACGGGGCTGAGATGGGTCTACCCCTCGTTGGACCGGGACATCGAGAACTGCGACCTGAACAGCGAGCCAGACCCCAACGGGAAGATCAGAGCAGTGTTCTGCCCCTTCGCCGGAAGCTCCCTTGAAGGGATCCGTTACAGCGAGTGGCAGACCGCGGCCGACGCCACGGCGCACTACAACCAGACCTATGCGCAGGTTCCCCGCGAGTTCTCGATCGACGGGCGTCAGGTGGGGAATTTGTGGCGTCTGGAAACCCCCAAGCGAAATGGGGACGGGCTGTTCCGCATGACGATCGCCTACCGAGACAAGCCATACTCGATAACCGTCGAGTCGGTTTCATCAGAGGGCGTCGACGAAGGATGCACACAGGCGATTCTTCGGTCGTTTGCTGACTTCACGAGTACCTCATCGAGCTGTGACTAGCGAGTGCCAGATTGTGCTCCCGCCGCCCGTTCGCTGGTCTTTGTGCGCTGTGGTCGATCACGTCAGAGTCGAGGGAGAAGAAGTTCGAGCCTTCCGCGTCACGACGAGGGTCAGTAGCAGCGAAGCCACCTGGGTCACCGCGATCACCACGACGAGGTCCCCGGTGCCGTCGTCATACAGTGCGCCAGCCACCACGCCCCCTGCCAGAGCGGCGGCACCCTGGAAGGCGGCGAAGACGCCGTAGGCGGTGGCCAGCCGGGGCGCGGGCACGAGGTCGGCGACGAGAGCCTTGACCGTGGAGTCCTGGCAACCGACCGCGGCGCCCCAGACCACCACGCCGCTGACCGCGACCCACAGCCGGTCCGCGAGCGAGAGCAGGGGGACCGCTGCGACCAGGAACGGCAGCAGGACCAGGATGCGGGGACCCCACCGGTCGTAGGCGAACCCGGTGCCCAATGCCGACACCGCGCCGGCCGCCATCGCCGCGGCGTAGATGAGCGGGACGCCGGGCGCGGACACCAGGTCCGCCTCGACGAGGTGGAAGGAGATGAGTCCGAAGGTCATCAGCCCCAGCGTGCTGGCCGCGCTCGCCAGGGCGAAGAGCCGGAACCGGGTGGGAAGTCCGGCGGTCTCGAGATGCGAGGGAACGGGCGTGCTGAGCTCAGCGGCCGTCTCGGCGTACACCGTCATGTCCGGCACCCGCGCGCGGATCCAGATGAGCAGCACCATCGCCGCCATCGCGGGCACTGCGAGGACGGCCAGCCCTGCCCACACCGCCGACGTCAGAGCGACGACGGCGGCGATGAGCAGAGGTCCGGCGAAGGCTCCGACCTGGTCGAGGGCCTTGTGTACGGCGAACCCGCGCCCGCGGCCGACGGCCTGCGCGGCACTGGCCAGGAGGGCCGACTTCGAGGGGCTGCGAACGGCCTTGCCGGCGCGTTCGAGAAGAACCAGCGTGCATGCGAACACGAGACCGGCTCCACCCAGAAAGGGAGCGACGGCCATCAGCGGAACGCAGAGCGCCGTCATGGCGTAGCCCACGATGGTCAGCGCCCAGTAGCGCCCACTGCGGTCGGCCAGCGGGCCGGACACGAGTCGGAGGACGAGCGCCACGGCTTCACCGGCGCCGGTGACCACACCCACCACCAAGGCGGTGGCGCCCAGCGAGCCGAGGAAGGGTCCGGTGATGGAGCGGGCACCCTCATAGACCATGTCCGCGGCCAGGCTGACCACGCCGAAGCCCACCACGACTCGCCAGGGCGACCAGGCGGGCGTTGGAACATCCGGCGTTCGCATATCCGGTGGAGGTGTGGGCACTAGAACTCCTCGTCGGGACGCCGTCGAGGTTACGACCCGTCCCATGAAGCCTTGATGAAGGTCTGAACGAGCGCGCTACTCGCCCCTTGGGCGCGCACCTACCTCTCCGACCTCTTCCCGCACCGTGCCGGTGACTACCGGTACTTCCTGGTCACCCGTCACCACGTCGTCGTACCCCCAGCCGCACGGTCCAGTTTCCTAAGAACTGTCTCACTTCCTCCTCACCGCCTTCTCACTCCCGGACGACATGGTTGCCCCATCGCAAACAACGACGGGCCGGGATCGGCTCGAAAGGTGGAAAGACCATGAAGAACCTCCTCCCCATTGGAACCCTGGGAATCGCCGGACTGGTCGGTGCCGGGCTCATGACGTTTCCGAGCACCACACTCGCCGCGGACTCGGGCGACGCGGCGTTCACCAAGCGCGACGAGGATGCTGCCGAGCTTGTCCTGGTCGACGACGACGATGACGACGACAGCAACGACACGTCGCGGTCCCGCTTCACCGGCTTCAGCCGGTCGACCAACGACAACACTCGCAGCAACTTCACCGCCGTCAGCCGCGACCGGGACCTCAGCCGCAGTGACAAGACGCGGGACTGGACGCGGGACGGTAAGGGTGACCGCACGCGTGACTGGTCGCAGAACCGGACCAACGACCGGTCCCGCAACGACACCCGCTGACGGCTCGAAGCGAAAGGGAGACTGACATGGGCAAGGCTCGCGACTCGTGGGGTTTCGCCGAAGGCACTTCGATCACCACTGAGCTGACGGCCATGAAGCTGCTCGGTGGTGGGGAAGCCTACGAGGCGTACCTGGCTTTCGACGACATCACCTACGCACCCGTGGTGGTCAAGATGCTTCGTCCGGGCCACGTCCACGACGAGTCGAGCCTGCGGGGTCTTCGCCGTGAGGTGGACACCCTGGCCCGCGTCAACCACCCGGTCGTCGTGCGCGGGCTGCGGTCCGTAGTCGACGGAGAGCGCCCGCACGTGGTGCTCGAACAGCTCGACGGCCCCCGGCTGTCGTCGCTGGTCCGTCGCTACGGGCCGCTGCCCGAGCAGCAGTACCTCCCGCTGGCAATCGAGATCGCCTCGGCGCTGCACTATCTGCGCAGGCTCGGCTACGTCCACCTCGACATCAAGCCCAGCAACATCATCATGGGGGCGCCGGCTCGGCTGATCGACCTCAGCGTCGCGCGCACCCTGGATGCGGCGCAGGCCCTCACGTACCCGATCGGCACCGACCCCTACATGGCTCCAGAGCAGTGTGAACCGCCGGTGACCGGCACGCCCGGTTTCGCCAGCGACGTCTGGGGTCTGGGTGCCACGCTCTTCGAGGCGATCGCGGGATACAAGGCGTTCGACGACGGGGTCCGCGACGCCGCCGAGCTCGCCGCTCGTTTTCCTCAGGTGGATGCGCTTCCCTACTCCCTGCCCGACCATGTCCCCGACGACGTGGGAAAGGTGGTCCTCGCGTGCCTGGACCCGGACTCCCGGAACCGGCCGCTGCCGCACGAGCTGGCCGAGGCCCTGGAACCGGCCCTGGAGCGTGCACCTCGCGGCCGGCTGGCCGGCTTCAAGATGCGGTGAGCCGCTCCCGCCCTGTCCTCACTCTTGAGCCGCTCCCGCGGGTGAGCCCCTTGAGCCGCTCCCGCCCTGTCCTCACTCTTGCGGCCACTTAGTTTGTACCCAGACTGCTGTCTTCCAGAGCGCCAGGAGCAGTCTGGGTACAAACTACCTGGCGGAGGGGCCGTTGAAGCGATAGCCCATGCCACGCACCGTGCTGATCGACTCCGCGCCGAACTTCTTGCGCAGATAGCCGACGTAGACGTCCACCACGTTGGAGCCCGGGTCGAAGTCGTAGCCCCAGACTTGGGAGAGCAGCTGTTCCCGGGAGAGCACCTGGCTGGCATTGAGCATGAAGATCTCCGCGAGCTTGAACTCGCGTGCCGACAGGTCGATCTCCCTGCCACCTCGGGTGGCCTGACGCGTGCGCAGGTCGAGCCGGACCGGACCAACCTCGATGGTGTCCTGGCGGGCGCTGGGCTGTTCGTTGGCCTGTCGCAGCCGAAGCCGTACCCGCGCCAGCAACTCGGCGAACCGGAACGGCTTGGACATGTAGTCGTCGGCGCCGCCTTCGAGTGCCGACACGGTGTCGGTGACCGAGTCCCGTGCTGTCAGCACGATCACCGGCAGGTCACTGCCGGAGGCCCGCATCTGCTCGAGCACCCGGTAACCGCTCATCCCGGGAAGATTGATGTCGAGGATCACCAGGTCGAAGTCACCGGTCAGCGCGTAGTCGAGCCCGGAGATGCCGTCCGTGACGGTCGAGGTGGTGTAGCCGTCCGCAGTGAGTCCCTTGGCGAGAAAGGAGGAGATCCGCGCCTCGTCCTCGACTATCAGGATTCGCGCCACAGCTCGCCCTCTCGTCGTGCAGCGTGCGCCATCGGAAGAGTCAACACGAACCTAGCCCCCTGCGGTGCGGCGTCCTCCACGGTCGCCGTACCTCCATGGGCGGTAGCGATCGCCTGCACGATGGACAGGCCGAGTCCGAAGCCCTCGTCATCCTTGGGTACGGCGCCGCGCCCGAACCGCTGGAAGATGACTGGTTTGTCCTCGTCGCGCACACCTCGCCCCGTGTCCCGGACCCACAGCCGTAGACCACACCTAGCGTCCATCCTGGAACCGACCGCGATCAACGCGCCCGGCTCGGTGTGCTTGACGGCGTTCTGGGCAAGCTGGAGAAGCGCCTGCGTGATCCGCTGCGCATCGAGCTCGACCCTCACCTCCGCGGTCTCGTCGAGCTGCCACTCGCGCTCGCCGAGCGCACGGCACTTGTCGAGCACCGTCTCGGTGAAAGCCGCCACATCGACCGGTTCGAGCAGGAAAAAGTCCGGCCGGTCTGTCTTCGCTAGCATCATCAGGTCCGCGACCAGCCGCGACATCCGGTCGATCTCGTCCAGGAGCAGCGCCTTGGTGTCCTCGACGTCGGCAGGGTCAGAGCTGTCGAGCAGTTCCATGTGACCGCGGATGACGGTCAGCGGTGTCTTGAGCTCGTGGCCGGCGTCGTCGAGGAACTCACGTTGGCCGGTGAACGCTCGGTCGAGGCGTGCCAGCATCTGGTTGAACGTGCGCGTCAGCGCGCTGATGTCGTCTCGCCCGGTCTCGGGCAGGCGGCGCGACAGATCGGTCTCGGTGATCTCCTGCGCGGTCTCGCGAAGCGCTCGGACCGGGCGCAACAGCCGGCCGGCCTGCCAGGCGGCGACACCGGTAATCAGGCCGAGCGAGAGCACGGAGACGATGGCATAGGTGGTGATGACCCGGTTGAGCTCCGTGTGCTCGTCGCGGAGGAAGTTCACGATGACCAGGGCGCCGGCCGTCGCGTCGTCGACGACCGGCTGCACGGTGACCACCACCTCACCCCACTCTTCGGTCTGCAGCCGCTCGGTCCCGCCGCCCTCAAGCCGACTATTGACGACCTTCTGGAACGGCTGGTACCTGCGGAAGACGTCTGAGTAGCGGGTGCCGGTCACCACCTTCGGCTCACCGTCCCAGAAGCCGATCAGCTGCTCGTCGTCGTCGGGAACGTTGCGGGCCAAGAACAGCTCGATCAGACGGGGAACGGAGGCGAAGGCCTCGCCGGTGGTGGGATCATCGCCACCCTTCAGCTTCTGGAACTCGGTCAGCTCCTGCTCGATCTGGTCGCTCACCTCTTGCTCGATGTGGGCCGACTCGAGGCCGTACACGACAAGACCCGCCCCGGCCAGCGCGAGCCCCACGAGCAGGGAGACCGCAACCGTGATGCGGGTCCGGACCGACAGCCCGCCGACTCGCGGTGACGCGGGAGCCGACTCAGTCGTCGTCCCCTGTGTCGTCACCGGAGTCATCGTCGTCACTGTCGGCTTCACCGTCTCCGTCGTCATCTGCCCCGTCGTCGGCCTCGTTATCTGCCTCGTCGTCATCTCCGAGGTAGTCCGGCGTGGGCCTCACGACTCTGACTCCGTCATCATCCCCGGTCCCGTCGTCGATACCGGAGTCATCAGGACCGGCGTCATCCTCGCTTGCATCGTCGCTGCCGTCGTCACCTGCCCCCGGATCGACACCACTGGGAGGTGAGACCGCAGGTGGCTGTCGGTCAGCGGGCCGGTCGCCGCCGCGGCGGGGCTCATCGGAGGGTGACTGTCGCGCGTTGTCATCCGAAATTACGATAGGCGAGCGCTGCGCCGGCATGCCGGCCTCGGAGGTAATCAGAGTGCCGGTGACGTAAGCCAGGAGGGGCAGCGTCAACATCAGCGTCACCATCACCTTCCATGTCCTACCCATGTCGTCCAGTGTCGGTGGGTAACGTGGGACACGTCTAAGAACCAGATGAGAGCCCTCTCATCTTCGAACGCTCGCCTCCTGCTCAGGCGCCGTCCCGCTCGATAGGCTCGCGCCCATGGCTGTGACACTGCGCGACGTAACAGGTCTGCTCGACCAGATGTACCAGCCCTCCTGGGCCGACGACTGGGACGCGGTCGGACTCGTGTGCGGCGACCCGGAGCAGCCGGTGCGCAAGATCCTGCTGGCCGTGGACCCAGCCCCGGTCGTGGTGGAGGAGGCGAGGGCCTGGGGCGCCGACCTGGTCGTCGTACACCACCCGCTCCTGCTCAAGGCGGTGCACTCGGTGGCGGCGCAATCGCCCAAGGGACGAGTCGTCCACGACCTGATCCGAAGCGGCTGTGCGCTGTTCACCGCGCACACCAATGCGGACGCACCGGCCTACGGCGTCAACGAGGCGCTTGCCTTGACGCTCGGTGTCGAGGACCCGCGGGTGATCGTGCCGGACTCCGAGAGCTCCCTGGACAAGATCGTCACGTTCGTGCCGCGCGAGGATGCGGAGAGGTTGCGTGCGGCCATCACCGCCGCCGGAGCCGGTTCGATCGGCGACTACTCCGGGTGCACGTTCACCGTCGAGGGTGAGGGAAGGTTCCGGCCGCGCGACGGAGCGCGCCCGGTGATCGGCCGGGTAGGGGAGCCGGAGGTGGTTGCCGAGTCACGCATCGAAGCGGTCCTCCCGCGGGCGAGGCGACGTGAGGTGGTCGAGGCGATGCGAGCGGCGCATCCGTACGAGGAGCCGGCCTTCGACGTTCTGGAGCTTGTCACGGTTCCGGGGAGCTCACCCGGTGCGGGCCGGGACGTCCGGGGAGCGGGCCGGATCGGGCGGCTTCCGGAACCGGCGACGCTGCGCGAGTTCGCGATCACCGTGCACGCCACCCTCCCGACCACCGCGCACGGGGTGCGCGTCGGTGGCGATCCCGACCGTTGGATCGAAACGGTGGCCGTCGCCAGTGGAGCCGGTGACTTCTTGCTGGACAGGGTGTTGGAAAACGACGCGGACGTGTACGTCACCTCCGACCTCCGACACCACCGGGCCGGGGAGTTCCTCGAGCACGGCGGTCCGGCGCTGATGGACATCGCGCACTGGGCGGCCGAGTGGACGTGGCTTCCGGTGCTGGAGAGAAAGTTGACCGAAGTGCTCGGTGCGCAGGGGGATACGGTGGGCATCCGGCTCAGCACCGCGTGCACCGACCCATGGACCTTCCGGGTCTGACGTGGAAGCCCGTCGCCGCTCCTTCCGTACAGGAGCCGAACAGAGAAGAGGCCAGTGAAAGCCGATCCCTTCGCCCAGCTCAAGCTGCTGGACGTGCAGGAGCTCGATGCCAGGCTCGACCAGCTCAAGCATCAGCTCGAGCACATGCCCGAGGCCGCCGAGCTCGCGTCCCTGCGCACGCGGCGCCGTGACGCCAATGACCGAGCCCGGGACACTCGTATCCGGGTCGACGACCTCACGCGCGAGCAGAAGAAGGCCGACGCCGACGTGGAGCAGGTCAAGACCCGGCGAAAGCGCGACCAGGACCGGATCGAACAAGGGCTGATCGTGAGTCCCAAGGACCTCGAGCGCATGCAGCACGAGCTCGTCTCGCTCGACCGCCGGATCTCCACCCTCGAGGACGCCGAACTCGAGGTCATGGAACAGCTGGAGACCGCCCAGAACGAGCTGGACGCCCTCACTCGTCAGCTCGCCGAGCTCGACGAGAGGACCGCGGCGACCGCCGACGCCCTTGAGAAGAAGTCGGCCGTCGTGAACGCCCAGATCGCCGAGGCACAGGACGAGCGGACACAGACCGCATCGGGTCTGCCGGAGCCTTTGACGGCGCTTTACGGACGGCTGCGCGACCAGAAGGGGGGAGTCGGCGCGGCGGCGCTGCGCGCGCGCAGGTGTGGAGGCTGTCGGCTCGAGCTGAACGCGGCCGACCTCGCGGTGATGGCCAAGGCGCCCAGCGACGATGTGCTGCGCTGTGAGGAGTGCAACCGGATCCTGGTGCGCACCACGGAGTCCGGCATCTGATGAGCGGCGATCGGCAGGTCGGCTTCCGCTCCGTTGTGGTGGAGGCCGACGGGGGCTCTCGCGGCAACCCCGGGGCGGCGGCGTACGGCGCCGTGCTGATGGATGCGGAGACCGGCGAGATGATCGCGGAGCGGGTGGAGTGCATCGGCGTGGCGACGAACAACGTCGCGGAGTACCGCGGTCTGATCGCCGGGCTGGAGCTCTACTCCGAGCACACGCCGGAGGCCGATCTGGAGGTGCGGATGGACTCCAAGCTCGTGGTCGAGCAGATGTCGGGGAACTGGAAGATCAAGCATCCAGACATGAGGCCGTTGGCCAGCGCCGCTCATCGGCTCGCGCCGTTCGGGACGACGTACACCTGGATCCCTCGCGAGCAGAACAAGCACGCCGACCGGATCCTCAACGAGGCGCTCGACGCCCAGGCGGGCA
Organism: Actinomycetota bacterium; assembly: GCA_030859325.1. Classification (GTDB taxonomy): domain Bacteria; phylum Actinomycetota; class Actinomycetes; order Propionibacteriales; family Nocardioidaceae; genus Nocardioides_C. The sequence continues at coordinate 3,110 of JALZKI010000049.1, read as the reverse complement.
AGCCGCCGAAGAAGACACGGGCGGTCACTTCGGCGACGCCCGCCGCAGAGGGCGCCGTCTCAGCAGCGAACAGAGCGGCCTCGTGGAGCCACGACCGCGGGACTCCCAGCACGCTGATCCTGGTCCGGCACGGGGAGACGTTGCACACGGCGGGCAAGCGGTTCAGTGGTCGTGGGGGAGATGACCCGGGGCTCGACGCCGACGGCCGGGCCCAGGTCCGAGCGGTCGCCGACTGGCTCGCGCCGCTGGCCGAGGAGATCGACGCCATGGTCAGCTCACCGCTGCGCCGGACCAGGGAGACCGCCGAGATCGTCGCCGAGATGCTCGGCATCGATTTCGAGATCGAGGAGGGGCTGGCCGAGGCCGCGTTCGGCACCTGGGACGCGATGACGTTTCCCGAGGTGCAGCAGCAGTACCCCGACGATCTCGACGCTTGGCTCGGTTCGACCGACATCGCGCCCGGCGGTGGCGACTCGATGGCCGCCATGGACATCCGGGTACGCCGGACACGCGACCGTCTCCTCGCCACCTACCCTGGCAAGGTCGTCCTCGCCGTGAGCCACGTGACGCCGATCAAGCTGCTTGTCCGGATGGCGCTCGGCGCCCCTCTCGACGCGGTCTACCGGATGGAGCTCGCGCCCGCCTCGGTGACCGTTCTCTCGTGGTTCGAGGACGGCCAAGCAACGATGCGGCTGTTCAACGCACGTCCGATGGAGTCCGCCTTCCTGGGGCGTTGACTCTTTGGCCAAGCCACACGGGTCCGCGGACCACCTTATGCTGAAGCGGTTGGCCATTACTGCGAGGAGGGATCGGTCTTGCCGAGACGAGTCGTACGAGTTCACCACGCCGACGGGGACACGTTGCGCAAGGGGATCATCTCGATCCAGTCCGAGCTGGACGTCTCTCCGGACTTCCCGCCCGAGGTCGAAGCAGCGGCCGAGATGGCCGCGCGAGATCCACGTCTGCCCGAGCTCGACCGCACCGACATCGCGTTCGTGACCATCGACCCGGAGACTTCGCAGGACCTCGACCAGGCGCTGCACATCGAACGCAGCAGGAACGGGTACCTCGTCCACTACGCGATCGCGGACGTGGCCGCTTTCGTAGAGCCGGACGGACCGGTCGACCTCGAGGCGAATCGACGCGGAGAGACGTTGTACGGCGCCGACTCCAAGATCCCGCTGCATCCCAAGGTGCTCTCGGAGGGCGCGGCCTCCCTCCTCCCCGACGAGGTCCGGCCGGCGTTGTTGTGGACGATCGCGGTCGACGCCTCAGGCGAGGGGACCGATGCGAACCTCGAGCGGGCATTGGTGCGCAGCCGTGCCAAGCTCGACTACGAGGCGGTCCAGAGCGAGCTCGATGCCGGTACGGCGGACGAGATGCTCACGTTGTTGCGTGAGGTGGGTCAGCTGCGCCAGAAACGCGAGGCTGCACGCGGCGGGATCTCCCTGCCTCTGCCCGAGCAGGAGATAATCATCGAGGGTGACGACTGGTCGCTGGAGTTCCGGAGAATGCTTCCCGTCGAGGAGTGGAACGCCCAGATCTCCCTACTCACCGGGATGGCCGCTGCCTCACTCATGGTCTACGCGCAGGTCGGGTTGCTGCGCACCTTGCCCCCACCGGACCCCCGCGACGTGCAGCGGCTGCACCGTACGGCGAAGGCGCTGAAGATCGAGTGGCCCGCCGAGCAGCTCTATCCCGACTTCATCCGCTCGCTCGACCCGTCGAAGCCTGACCATGCGGCGATGGTTCTCGCGTGCACCCAGCTGCTACGAGGCTCGGGTTACGTCGGGTTCGACGGGGAGGTCCCGGACCAGCCCCTGCACTCTGCTCTGGCCTCGGAGTACGCGCACGTCACCGCGCCGCTGCGCCGCCTCGTGGACCGCTACGCACTCGAGATCTGCGTGGCGCTGTGCGCGGAGACCGAGGTTCCCTCCTGGGTTCTGGAGAAGCTGCCGGAGCTGCCGAAGACGATGCAGGAGTCAAGTCGCAGGGCGGGCCTGTACGAACGCTCGATCCTCGGTCTACTCGAGGCGGCGGTGGTGCACAAGCACGTCGGCAAGACGTTCGCCGGGGTCGTCGTACAGCTCGACGATAAGGACGAGACCAAGGGCGACGTGGTGATCCAGGAACCGGCCATCGAGGCCAGGGTCAGCGGGGAACAAAAGCTGCCGCTGGGCACTGACGTCTCGGTTCGACTGGTGGAGGCTGACCTTGGGACCCGCAAGGTCCGCTTCGAGCTGGTCTGATTTCTGGGCTGACCTGCTGGCCTGGCCCGGGACGCGTATCATGAGGGTGCGGATGAGCTGGTCGGGCGATCGCGTGGAGCCGGTGGGTCACTCATCGGCTTCCCGAGGAAGGTCCGGGCTCCATAGGGCAAGGTGGTGGGTAACGCCCACCCGGGGTGACCCGCGGGACAGTGCCACAGAAAACAGACCGCCACGTCGGATCCGTCCGGCGCGGTAAGGGTGAAACGGTGGTGCAAGAGACCACCAGCGTTCCGGGTGACCGGAGCGGCTAGGTAAACCCCGCCTGGAGCAAGGTCAAGAGGATGTCGTTTCGGCGGCATCTGCGTGAGCGTTCGAGGGCGGCCCGCCCGAGCTCACGGGTAGACCGCCAGAGGTTGTCGGCAACGGCAGCCCTAGATGGATGGTCGTCGACCGCGTCGTCGAAAGACGTGCGGGGACAGAACCCGGCCTACAGACCAGCTCATCCGCCACAACGCTCTGACCTGCATAAACACGGTCAGATGACCTCGCCAGTCCGCACAGAGTCCGCAAGAGGTCCGAGTACCGAGTCGATTGCCTCGCGGGTCCGGTCGTCAGAATCGGGCCACAGATGGCTGTAGGTGTCCAGCGTCTCGCTCGCGCTGGCGTGCCCGAGCCGAGCCTGTACGACCTTGACCGATTCGCCGTGTCGGATGAGAAGGCTCGCGTAGTAGTGCCGCAGGGCGTGGAGTCCCGTTCCGGTCGGGATACCGGCTTCCCGCGCCACTGACCGCCATAGGTGCCCGAACGCGCTCCGGGTAATCGGCTTTGCATCGAGCGTAAACAGGAAGCCATCGGCCGAGGCCGGGAACGCCGCAAGGTGCCCGGCCATCACGTCGACGA